>PMBS01000251.1:10727-30984 GCA_003153015.1 Myxococcales bacterium | reverse complement strand
CGGCCCCGGCGGCCCAGCGAGCCATCTTCGGTGGCCAGGTGGAGGCCGGTTCCCAGGCCGCGCATCTCGCCCAGCAGCACCAGGTCGCGGGAAGTGCGGCCGCCGTAGAGTATTTCTGAGGAGTTCGCGATGCCAAGGCGTGCGGCCGCCTCGGCCTGCATGAAAAGCGGCGGTAATCCAACCCCCCCAGCCACGAGCAGGTCAGTCGTCTCGGCCGAAGGCACAGGGAAGCTGCTGCCGAGCGGACCCAGGACCGAAATTCGTGACCCAGGAGGCGACCGTCCCATTAGCGCGGTGCCCTTGCCAACCACCTTCACCAGCAAATCCGCGCGCCCCTCGTGATCGACCGACAAGAGCGACAGCGGGCGCGGTAGAAGTGGGTCGCGGCCCCAATCGCCGCGAAGCATCACGAACTGGCCAGGCCGACTTCCTGCCAGAGGTTCGCAACCCCCAAGGCGAAGAACGAAATACCCGCCTATGAGTGAACGGTTCTCAACGACTCGGGCGTCGAAGTAGCGCATCTGGGGCCTGCACCTCCTTCTACAACAGGGGCCCTTGTTGGCGCCACGCCCCTCGGGCCATTCTGTCGGCGTTTTCTCCGACTCGATGTTTCATCGATGGCTAAACTCATAACCACTTGAAATGATTTGCAAATGACGAATACGGCACGGAGGTCAGGGGAGAAATACCCCGTTTTTGAGGTGTTGCGCCCTGTGATTTGTTGCACGTCGCAGTTAGCTGTGTTACTAGCCGAAGTTGTCGTGAATTCGGGGCGTTGATAATGGACTTCATGTTCGAAGATGAGGTCGACGAAGTCGGATCCGATGTAGAAGCCTTTTGCCCAAAATGCAAGGCTGACACGACTCACGTCGTAATCTCCAAGTACGAAGACGAGATTCGCCGCGTCCAGTGCAATCCTTGTGGAGACGTGCATTCATTCAGGAAGCCCCGCGGCGAGGCAGAGGACGACGTCCCAGAGCCTGTCGCGGCGCGCAAGCGCGCCATGATGAAGAAACTCACCTGGGAGGAGTTCTTCGCCAAGCATGGCGAAAAGGACGCGAAGCCCTACGAATTCCGTGAGTCCTATCGCGAGAACCAGATCGTCTCCCACCCGAAGTTCGGCAAAGGCTTCGTTTCGGAGACCGTTTCCGAGAGCAAGGTGGAGATCACCTTCGCGGACGCGCGCCGCATATTGGTTCACAACCGCAAGGACATTCCCGGGTCGCCGTTGGCCGCCGAGGACGACGGACTCCCTTCGACTTCGCCCCCCAGCAAGCCTGCAGCCGGGTCCAAGGCGAAGGAGAAGAAGCTGGCGGCGCCTGCCAAGCCCACGCCATCCATGCGAGAGACTCCCGCAGAGGGAACCCGAAAAGATGCCCCTGCGCCAAGACCGGCATCCAAGAAACTCGCCGCGCAGAAACTTCCTGCCGAAAAGGTAGCCTCCAAGAAGCCGGTTTCGAAGAAGTCCGCCCACAAGGCTGCTGCCAAGAAGCCCGCCAAGAAGCCCGCCGTCAAGAAGCCCGCCAAGAAGCCCACTGCCAAAAAGCCCGCCAAGAAGCCCACTGCCAAAAAGCCCGCCAAGAAGCCCGCCGTCAAGAAGCCCGCCAAGAAGCCCGCCGTCAAGAAGCCCGCCAAGAAGCCCGCTGCCAAAAAGCCGGCCCCCAAGAAGCCACCCCCAAAGGCTGCTGCCAAGAAGCGTAGATAGCAGCCTGGCTAGCGCAGACTTCAGGCGCCTACCTGATGACCAGCACGAAGATGTCGTAGAAGGCGTGGGTGTAGACGGCAACCGCAAACCCGCGCCGCCAGAAAAGCAGGCCAAAGAAGATGCCGGCCAGGAGCCTGTATACGAAGGGTCCAAGCTCTAGCGGATCACCGTAAGGTGGCAAGTGGTGCATTGCGGAGAACACCGCCGACGAGAGCAAGAAGGCCCCGAGTAGTGCTGCCCATCGGGCGATGCGCACGAGCTTCTCCAACACGAAGACCAGGCCGCCCAGCAAGCCCAGGCGAAACACCGTCTCTTCGTAAACGCCCGCACCCAGCGACATCACGAAGCGGGCCACCAGCCCCTGCCCTTCGATCCCGCCCCCGAGTCGGGGTGAGATGTCGAGCACCTTGGTCATGACAAAGACGATCAGCGACCCCATGGTGAGGGCCCAAACCACACTTTCGAGAATGACTGGGACCACCACCGCGCGGTTGAAACGCTGGTGCCGGCCCAGCGCCGCCACGGTTACTAGGAACAGTAGCAGGACCCCTCCCAGAAAGCCCAAATAGCCAGGCCGGGTCAGGCCGAAGGTGTGGAAAAGTAACGTGGTGACAAAGTCCGCCCCATTCAACATGGGCAGAGTGAACAGGACCCCTACCTGGTAGATGAGAAAGAGCGGGAAGACGAGGATGAGACTCGTCAGCAAGTTTCTGGGGTTGTCCGCCGCCGATGGCATCGCGATCTACCGGGGAATCGATCGTGTCTCCGGGTTACGCCGCAGCGGCAAGCTGGGAGAAGCCTCACCCGAGCGGCCGCGGGATCCCGTCACACTGCCACTCGCGCGCGCCACCGCGCGCGCGGCACCGGGCGTCTGCGCGGCCGGCTCGACCACGGCAGCCACTTCGCGCTGCGGGTCGAGATACTTGCGGGCCACCCGTAAGACATCAGCGACCGTGATCTTCATGATGCTGTCGCCGTAGCGACGATAGGATTGCCAGCCTTGACCGTAGGCCTCATAGAAGGCCAGCGCCGCCGCGATCGCACTTCTGCGCTGCAGTCCGATGGCGTGGGTGCCAATGAGATAGCGCTGGGCTCGCTGCAATTCGTCGGGGGAAATGCCATTCTCGGCCACCGTCTTCAGTTCCTCTCGGATGGCGCGCATGGCTTCTTCTACTTTCTCGGGGCTGGTGGCCACGTAGACGGCGAAGTAGCCCGGATCCGTTCCTTCCAGCGAGAAGGCACTCACCCGATAGGCCAGGGCTCGCTTCTCGCGAATCTCGCTGAACAGGCGGCCCCCCTGCCCGGACAAGACATGCGCCAGCACTTCCAGGGAAAAGCGATCGGGATTGGCGAAGGTCACGCCCGGAAAGCCGAGCACCACGTGCGCCTGCTCCTTGGCCAGGAACTTGAAGACCTGGCTTGGCCCTTCGGAGGGTGGCTCAGCGGCGATCTCGGGCTGCGGCACGCCTGCTTCGGAGGCGCCGGAGAAGAGTGTCGCGACCTTGGCGATCACGCGGTTGGGCTCCACGTCACCCACCACCGCGAGAGTCAGGTTCTTGATCGCATAGTGGCGACGAAAGTGTTGCAACAGCTTGCGCCGAGTGAACCCCGCCACCGATTCCGGCGTGCCGAGAGGATCGAGGCGATAGGGATGCTTCTTCCACATGCCGGAATGGAACAGCCGAAACGCCACCTGACCCAGGTTGTCCTCCTGGGCGCGGATGTCGTCGATGACAATTCGCCTCTCCTTGTCCAACTCCTCGTCGGAGAACGTGGCGTTGAGCAGGCAGTCCGCCACCAGGTCGAAGCCACGCTCGAGATAGCGCGAGAGAAACTCGGCCTGCAATCCCAGACTGTTGCGGCCAGAATAGCCTGAGATGCTGCCCGCCATGCCCTCGACCTCGTGCATGATCTGCTCTGCGCTCCGGGTCTTGGTGCCGCGCGAGAACAGTGTAGCCAGCATGTGGGAGATGCCGTTTGATCGCTCGTCCTCGTAGCGCAGCCCGCCCACCCAGGTCGCACGCACCGCCACGATGGGCACCGAGGCGTCGCGCATGACCAAGAGCTTCAGTCCGGAGGGAAAGACGTGCGTGACGACACGATCTCCCTCGCCCGCGGCGGTCACCCGCGCGAAACGCGCGTTGGCTCTGGCCTCGGCCGCCTCGGCGAGCTTCTTCATCGAGGCAGCGATCTTCTCCGTCCTTGCCCGCTGCTTGTCAGTCTTTGGCTCGGGCACCTGCGCGAAGATCGTCAAGTTCGATACCCGCAGGTATTGCGCTGCCACTCGTCTCAGATCAGCCGGAGTCAGTTTCTGCAGGCTGGCCAGATAGCGATCCTCAAAGCCTATGTCGCCGGCGATGGCGGCGAAAAAACCCAGTTTGCGCGCGTGCCCCTGGACCGTCTCCTTGTCGTAGACGCGGTCACTCTCCAGGATGGTGCGCGCCTTGGCCAGCTCCTCTTGCGCCATCTCTTCGCGTGACAAGCGTAGAATCTCATCGAGCAGGGCGCGGGCAGCCTCGTCGACACGACCAGGGGGAAGGCTGGCAGCCACCACCATGAGCCCGGGATCGCGGGCGGAAAACAGATAGGCCGAGGTGTTGGTCACGAGCTGGCGATTGCGTACCACCTCGAGATTGAGCCGTGAGCTATCGCCCTGGCCGAGCGCCACGGCCAGTAGGTCGAGCGCCGGAACGTCGGGGTGGTTGATGGCAGGGGTGCGAAACCCCAGAAGGAGCTGGGTTTCCTTCACGTCACGCGCCGTCGCAACCACGCGCAGCTGAGCTTGCTCGTCCTGCTTGGGCCGGGCGACGGCCGGGACTCCCTCGGGAAGCGAGGCGAAGGCCTTGGTGATCTTCTGGCGGGCACTGTCCGCATCGAAGTCACCCACCACTACCAGCGTAAGGTTGCTGGCTACGTAGCACTTGGAAAAGAAGGCCACCAGATCTTCCCGGCGCAGGCTGCGCACGGTGGCCTCGGTCCCGATGATGGGCCGACCGTAGGGATGTTGGTCGAAAACCGCGCGAAACAGCCCCTGCCCTGCCTGGCGTTCCGGATCGTCGAGGCCCTGCTTGATTTCCTCGAGCACCACGTGGCGCTCCCGCTCAAACTCGTCGGGGTCGAAGCCGGCGTTCTGCAGGGTGTCGGCCAGGATGTCGAGACCGGCATCGAAGAACCGACTGGCCAGGACGAGGTGGTACACGGTTTCGTCGTGGCTGGTCCAGGCGTTGATCTCGCCGCCAGAACCCTCCACCTCCCGCGCGATCTGGCCCACACCGCGCCGCTTGGTCCCCTTGAACAACATGTGTTCGAACACATGCGCGATGCCCGCCAGTTCCGGGGGCTCGTCGGCTGACCCAATCTTGACCCATGCCTGGAATGCCACCACGGGCGCCGCGTGGTTCTCTTCCAGAACCACTTCCAGGCCGTTGTCGAGACGAAAGATCACAGGTTTTTCTCTCCCGGCTGCAGCCTCTGGTCGCGTCACCCCGAAGGCGCCGCTCGGCCATTCGTGGCTGCAGCCGGCGACAACCAGGAAGATGCAAGAGAGGACAGCTAGCCTCACCGCCGCAACCGTAGCACGTTGCAGGCCGGATTGGGGACATGCGGCGTGCTAGATTGACCACCGTGACAGGCGCACGCCTCTGTCCCACGTGCGAACGAGCCGTCGCCCCCGAGGCGGCCAGCGCGCCTTTTCGCCCGTTTTGCTCGCAGCGTTGCAAGATGGCGGACCTGGGGAGTTGGTTGGACGGCGCCTTTCGCATCAGCCGGTCGATTTCCGAAGAGGATCTGGACCAGGGCGTAGCGCGAAATGAAGACGAGACGGATGAGCCACACTGACCGGGGCCACGGTCGTTTTCTCGTGGCGACGTCGACCGGTCGTGCTAATTTTTCCCGGCCTTGGCGGCGGGGGAAGGTGAGCTGGGGTTCGGCCCGGCCAGCTTCCAGGTCGAGCAAAACATCGGGGCGTGGCGCAGTCTGGTAGCGCGTTCGGTTCGGGACCGAAAGGCCGGAGGTTCAAATCCTCTCGCCCCGACAAACACTGTTTCTTCTGAAATCAGCCCCAAGACTGTGGGCCCCTGCTTCCACCCCACGTGAATGCGAGCTTCGCTCGACTCACGTAGGCGGCCACTCTTCTCGTTACTAACTTCGCGCGTTCCGCAACCGCGTGCCAACCGGGATCGGATGGCCGGCGAGTACCGCGGCGGCAGGCAAGCGCTTGCGGCCGGGAAACTGCAGCTCGGCAAAGGCCACGGTGCCCCCCCCGCACGCGACGGCCAATCCTTGTGGCACCAGGCCCTGGACCTCGCCCGGAGTACCCTGCCCATCGATCACACGCGCGCCAAAAACCTTCATCGGCTCGTCGAGATGGAGGACGGTTGCACCCGGCCAGGGGTCCACACCGCGCGCCTGCGCTGACACCTCCGCGGCAGGGGCGCCAAGTTCAAGATAGCCGTCCTCCTTCTTCATAGGCGGCGCCAGGGTGGCGCCTGCCTCGTCCTGCGCTTGCAGGGTGACGCTGCCATCGGCGATGCGGGGCAAGGTTTCGACAAGTAGCTTGCTCCCCAGCCAGGCCAGCCGCTCGGCCAATGTGCCCGCAGTGTCATCGTCGCGAATCGGCTCTTCCAGCGAGGCTGCCACCGGCCCCGTGTCCAGGCCTTCCTCCATGCGCATCACGCACACGCCGGTCTTGCTCTCGCCACGGATCACGGCCCATTGAATGGGCGCAGCGCCGCGGTACTTGGGCAGGAGCGAGCCATGCACGTTCCACGCGCCCAGCTTGGGCACGGCCAAGAGATCCGGGGGCAGGATGCGGCCATAGGCCACCACCACGAAGACGTCAGGCTGCAGAGCCGCAAGAACCTTGGCTAGTGCGCCGTCCCGCAGCTTGGTCGGCTGCTCGACCGACAGCCCAAGCCGCACGGCCACTTCCTTCACCGGAGGCGACTGCAACCTCTTGCCCCGCCCCGCCGGCCGGTCTGGCTGGCTCACCACCGCCAACACTTGGTGTTCACGAGCCACCGCCTGCAATGATGGCAGCGCGAAGGCGGGAGAGCCGAAGAAGATCACGCGCACGTTGTCAACCCTCCGGTGCCTCGGGCGAGGGCTCGTCACTCGATTCCGGCTGCGGCGCCTGTGCCTCCGGTTCTGCTGCCAGGTTCAGCTCGTACGCCGCTCGCAAGGCGGGCGTCGAGAGGATGCGCAGCCCTTCGTCCAATACCTCACGAATTGTGCCGACCGCCGGTTTCAGCTCGTGGGTCAGTTCCGGCCCCAACACCTCAGCCGAGCACTCCCGAAGCAGACGCTGGTGGGCACGCCGAATCTCGGTAGCGTCCGCCTGTCGATCCACACCCAAGACCTGGAAGTAGTCACCCTCTTGTGCCAGCGCGTGCCGGGCCACTACCCGCTCGCGCGCGATCTGCAGGTCGCGCACTCCGATGCGAAAACCCTGGTTGGCTCCGCCCCCAGAGCGGGCGGGTCGCAAGACCCCAAAGCACGACAAGGCAAAGGCGATCTGCCAGACGATCGTGTCGGGCAGGCCGCTCGATCGCGCGACCTCGTCCAACGAGCGCACCCCATCGAACAAGAGAGGCACGCGCGCCTCCGCTGGGTCGGCCAGCATCTGTGTCACCAGGTCGGCCGAGCCGCCCGAGGTGTCGAGAACGAACAAGTTCTTGCCCGAGCCGACGTGAGCCGCAATCTTCTCCGTCGCATAGCCTCGCGCCAGTCCCTCGCGGACCAGAGCCGCTGGATGGCGCAGAAGTCGCGTCCGGTCAGGTCCGGCGATCATCCCAGGTTCCATCTGCCAGCGCCCGGCGGTCCAGCCAAACAGCGTCAGGATGATACTCTCGTAGTGGCGGCGCACCGACGGCAGCAGCTCATCGCTGCGCAAGAGGCCCATGTCGACCAGCACCGCCCCGACCTTGCGTCCGGTCGCATCGACAACTCTCTCCACCTCTTCCCGCTGGGGCGCCGACACCACCCGTTCGCGGACCAGCATGGCTAGCATGCGATCCGCGACGTCATTCGATGCGGCCATGACTGGCAAACCCGCTTCGAAGTAGACGTTCTTCTCAACCGGCTCCTGCCAGATCCTCAGACGGCCGGTGGTTCCGTCGCTGAAGATGTGGCCCATCAAGACGGGCAGGTCGATCTCGGCCAGCTCGCCGACCGAGGGGGGACCCTCATCCCCCACGGCCTCCAGCGCAGTCGACATCTCAGCCTCGATGACATCATCGATGCCCGCGGCCAACCGGCCGAGTAGCTGCGAAACTTCTTCGTGCACTTCTGCCATCACAAAACGCTCTGCGGATCGACGTCGATAGCCAAGCGCAGGTCACGCGGCAGGGTCACCTCGGCCGCAGCCCGCGCCACGGCCAGTAGTTTGGCCCGATCGGTCCCACGCAACCAGATCTGATAGCGACTGCGGCCGCGCAACCTGCGAATAGGTGCCTCGGCTGGCCCCAACACGAGGATGGCGGTGCCTGCCTGCGCACGGGCGTGGGCCGCCGCCGCAGTGGCGGCGGCGCAAACCGAAGCTTCATGACGGCCGTCCAAGCGAAGAGCGATCATACGCGAAAACGGCGGATAGCTCGCACTTTCTCGCCGCGCCAACTCATCACGCACGAAGCCCTCGTAGTCGTGAGTGCGCAAGAACTGGATGGCCGGGTGCTCCGGGCAAAAGGTCTGCACCACGATGCGGCCTGGCCGATCGCCCCGGCCGGCCCGCCCCGCCACCTGCTCGAGAAGCTGGAAGGTCCGCTCGGCCGCACGAAAGTCGGGCAGGTGCATACCCTGGTCAGGCTGCAGCACACCCACCAGAGTTACGCCGCCAAAGTCGTGACCCTTGGTGACCATCTGGGTGCCCACCAGGATATCAATCTCGCGTTCGTGCACACGCGCGAGCAGTTTCTCCAGTCGGTCGCGCTGGCCGTCGGTGGTATCCCGGTCCAGCCGCGCCACGCGGGCCGATGGAAAGAGAGAGCGCACCACGCTCTCCACCCGCTCGGTGCCGGTCCCTAGCCCCTGTAGCGCGGCCTGCTTGCAAGCCGGACAGCGAGGGGGAATGGCCACCGCTCGACCGCAGTAGTGGCAGATGAGCTTCTCGCGCCCACGGTGCAGGGTCATGGACACGTCACAGCTCGAACAGCGCAAGACCGTGCCGCAAGCTTGGCAGTGCATGAGCGTGGAAAAGCCGCGCCGGTTGAGAAAGAGAATGGTCTGTTCGCCGGCCGCCAGGGCTGCCGCCACAGCCGCCACCAATGGCGGGGCCAGGAGTTGGTCCGGCCCCATCTGGTGGCGCCGCAGATCGATGATTTCGACCGGCGGCAACGGCCGTGCTGCCGCGGCCGGATTGGCCCGCGTGGGCAGAAGCAGGCGGCGAAACCGCCCCACCAGCACGTTGCGGAAGCTTTCCAGCGACGGCGTGGCCGAACCCAACACCACGACCGCCTTGGCCTGGTGGGCCCGCATCACAGCCAGATCGCGGCCGTGGTAGCGCACGCCGTCCTCCTGCTTGAAGGATCCGTCGTGCTCTTCGTCCACCACCACCACGGCCAGTGCGCGCACCGGCGCGAACACCGCCGAGCGTGCGCCCAGCGCGATGCCAACCTCACCACTGCGCAGGCGCCGCCACGCCGCCCGACGGTCCGCAGGAGGCAGGGCACTGTGTAGAACCGCCACATCGTCACCGAAACGAGCGCGGAAGCGTGCCGCGAGTTGCGGGGTCAACGCGATCTCGGGCACCATAATCAGCGCCCCTTTGCCCTGTGCCCGCGCCTCGGCGATGAGGCGCAGGTAGACCTCGGTTTTGCCCGAACCTGTGATGCCGTGGAGCAGAAAGCCGCTGTATCCCTTGCCCAACGCCGCCCTCAGCGCGTTCAACGCGGCTTCTTGCTGCGGGTTGAGGACGGGAGGCTCGCTGCTGGCTGCGGACATCTTCCCCTCCCCCGCTGTCTTCCGGCTCTTGGTCGGACCGGCCACCCGGTCGATGATCTCCACCAGACCGCGCTCCCCCAGATGCGCCATGCGAGCCGTCGCACCGGCCGCAGCCCGCGCCAGAGCCGTCGAGCTCAAGCTGCGCGCCGCGCGCAGTCTGGCCAGCAAAGCCCGGTCTTCCGCATCGAGCGTGATCCCGGCCATGTGCGAACGCCCCTTGGCTTCTAGGTCAACCAAATGCCGTCCCGCCTCGGTGAGACGGATGCGGCGTGAAGCAATGGCCCGCTCGCCGCGCGGAAGGGCAGAACGCAGAACTTCGCCCAACGGGGCCAGGTAGTAACCGGCCGCCCAGCGGCAGAGATCCAGAATCTGTTCATCGATGGCGGGACCGTCGCCCACCACGTCCGCGATGTTACGCACCGGGCCGGCCACGGCTTCTGGATAACCCACCACAAAGCCGGTGACTTGGCGTGAACCGAACGGTACGATCACCTCGGTGCCGAGCGGCAGGCGCACAGCGGACCGAGGATCGCGGTAGGTAAACGTTTCATCCACTGGCAGGGTCACCGCCACCTGCAACAAGGTGCCAGGAGCCGCTGCCGAAGTTCCCGGTGCCGCGGTCACGTCTTGCGCAGGAGTTTCTCCGCGCCCGCGCGCACCGCCGCACCGATGTCCGATCGGCGAAGCGCATAGCGCAGCACAGCCAGCACGTAGCCTGTCCTGTCTCCAGCATCAAAGCGCTCGCCCCGCAACCGCACGCCGTAGAGCCCGTCGCTGGCGCACAGGGTGGCGAGAGCGTCCGTCAGTTGAATCTCGCCACCCTGGCCTGGCTTGGTGTTGGCGAGAATGGGGAAGATCTCGGGCGGCAAGACGTAGCGGCCGACGATGGACAGGCGCGAAGGTGCCTTGCCGGGCTCGGGCTTTTCTACCAGATTGTGAAGGCGGAACACGCCCCCGCCCACGGACTCGCCGTCCACGATTCCATAGAGGTGCTCCTGCCCCGAGGGAACCTCCCAGAGAGCCACCACACCCTTGCCATATTTCGCGTAGACATCAAGCAGCTGTCTGATAGCCGGCGGGTCAGCTTCGACCAGGTCGTCGCCCAAAAGCACGGCGAAGGGCTCGTCCACAACCAAGCCGCGAGCGCACAGTACCGCGTGACCCAAGCCGCGCGCCTCGGCTTGGCGAATGGCCGAGATGTGCGCCAGATCGGTCAGCCGCCGTATCATCTCCAGATCCGCGCGCTTGCCCTTGCGTTCCAGCAGCTCCTCTAGCTCAGCCCCGCGGTCGAAGTAGTCAATCAGGGCGTCCTTGCCCCGGCTGGTGATGAGGATGAGATCGCGAATTCCGCTGGCAACGCACTCTTCCACATTGATCTGGATGACCGGCACGTCCACGATGGGCAGCAATTCCTTCGGAATAGCCTTGGTCACCGGTAGGAACCGGGTCCCGAAGCCCGCGGCCGGGAGTACTGCCTTGCGAACCGGCTTTACAATCGCCATGGCCCTTGAGGGTAGCCTACTGCCGGGCTGTGGTCACGTCGTGAGTGGCTTGATCTGGAGTAGGTGCGCCGGCATCCAATTCGGATCGAGACGCACGTAGTTCCACTCGCCGCGCCAGGTGTAGGTCGATTCGGTCAGCAGGTCCGTCAGTTCATAGCTGGCTGGTACTCCCCCGAGCAAGACCTTGCCCCGCTTCGCCCGATGAAAAAGCTCGGGGACCAGGCGGATGGTGCCGTCCTGCACGCTGTGCGGGTCCAGATTGACGACCATCACCAGCACGTCTGCCAGCTCCGGCGTGGTCTTGGCGTAGGCGATGATATTGGGATTGCTCGATTCGAGGAACCTGAGATTGCGGCCAAGCGCCAACGCGGGATGGGCGCGCCGGATCCGGTTAACCGTGGTGACCAGTTCCTTGATGTTCCCGGGCCGGTCCCAGTCCCAGGTCTTGTATTGGTACTTCTCCGAGCCCAGGTACTCCTCACTGTCCGCCGCAAGCGCGCGGTTCTCGCACAGCTCGAAGCCGCTGTAGATGCCGTAGCTCGGCGAGAGGGTCGCGGCCAGTATCAGGCGAACCATGAAGGCCGGGCGCCCCCCTTGTTGCAGATACTCGTGCAGAATGTCCGGCGTGTTGGCGAAAAAGTTCGGCCGCAGAAAATCCGCGGTGTCGGTGAGAAACAGCTCGGTGGCATATTCCTCCAACTCCGGGCGCGAGTTGCGCCAGGTGAAGTAGCTGTACGACTGGGTGAATCCCAACTTGGCCAGCCTCTTCATACGCTTGGGCCGGGTGAAGGCCTCGGCCAAGAAGAGCACGTCGGGATGATGGCGGTGCACGCTGGCTATCAGCCACTCCCAGAAGCTCACCGGCTTGGTGTGCGGGTTGTCGACGCGAAAGATGCGGACGCCCCGCTTTACCCAGAACAACACGACATCGAGCAAGGCTTGATATAGGCTCTCACGGTCTTCGGTGTCGAAATTGATGGGGACGATGTCCTGATACTTCTTGGGCGGATTCTCGGCATACTTGATGGTTCCGTCCGGCCGCTTGCTGAACCAGTCCGGGTGCTGCCCCACCCAAGGGTGATCGGGCGAGCACTGCACGGCAAAGTCGAGCGCGATCTCGAGTCCCAGCCCGCGCGCCGCAGCCACGAAATGATCGAAGTCGGCCAGGGTGCCCAGTTCGGGATGGATGGCGTCGTGGCCGCCCTGGTCGCTGCCTATCGCCCAGGGTGAGCCGGGCTCGCCGGGCCGGCACTCCTCCGAGTTGTTGGGCCCCTTGCGATGGCTGTGGCCAATGGGATGGATGGGCGCAAGGTAGAGCACGTCGAACCCCATGGCAGCGATCTCAGGCAGGCGCGCCTCGGCCTCGCCCAAGGTCGCGCTGCGCGCGGGGTCCATGCCCTGCGAGCGCGGGAAGATCTCGTACCAGGCGCCAAAATGGCCCCGTTCGCGATCGAGCCAGAGGGGGAACTCGGCGGGACAGATCTGCAAGTCGTCGCGCGGATCGCACCTAGCCATTAGGTCGGCCAGCAATGGATCGAGAATCAGCTCAACCTTCTTGGCGGTGCTCTGGGCGGCAGCAACCGCGTGCCGGGTTTCAATGAGCGATACCCTGTCCCTGCCGTGGCCCGCTTTGATCGAAGCGTCAATGATCTGCAGCCCTTCCAGCAGCTCGCTCGACACGTCCTGCCCCGCCTCGACCTTCGTCTTCAGCTCGGCGACAAAGGAACCAAAACGGTCGGTCCACGCCACCACGGTGAACACGTGGGGCCCCACCTCATGCGGGTTGATGATTGCATACCATCGATCGTTGAAGGCCGGATCGGTCAGCATGACCGATTCGCGCCAGTCGACGCGCTTCCGATCCGGGGCCGCAGGCATGGTGCCGAAGCTCAGCTCGTCCGCCGCCAACTTGCGCCACAGGACCGCAGCCCGCAGCAACTCGTGCCCGTCCTTCCAAATGTCGGCGGCGACTTCCACCTTGTCGCCCACCACGGCCTTGGCTGCGAAACGGCCACAGTCGACCCTCGGCGTCACGTTCTCGATCACGATCCGCACTTGCTGCATAGGCTTCTTGTACTACAAGAACGGGCCCCGCCGCCGGCCGAAGTATGAGCATTTCATCGCGCGCTTGACATCGAGTAGTTTCGGTGGCTTTCTGGGTCGATGAAAAACCGAATGGGAATCGCGTTTCTGCTGGCTTCTCTCGCGGTCTTCGGCTGTGGTGGGTCCAGTATCTCCAATATTCGTATGCAGCTTGCACCGGGAGCAATCCCGCGCTCGGAGGTGCTTGTGGTGGTGCCAGTCGACGCCTCGCGGACGGTGTTCGAGGGCGACTACTCGGACGATCCGCCGAGCGTTGCCCAAGGGAGGATCACCCTGCAGACCTCCTACGCACCTCGTCTCGCCGCGGCACTGCAAGCAGCGGGTTTGCGGGCCATGGTCGCAGGGCCGACGGTGCCCCCGACTGCCGTGTTCGTGAACCTGCAAGTCACAAAATTCGACGCCGGATCCAATGCTGCTCGAGCGATGGTAGGCTTTGGTGCCGGGGCGTCTTATTTGCTCACTGTAGTGTCTGTCCACCGGGGACAAACTCCTCTCGCCGAGTTCACCGTGGACGCTACCTCGGGCGGGCGGGGAGGCCTAGGGGCCCTCGGAAGCTGGCTCGATACACACCTTGCTCAGTCGATTGACTCGATCACCGCCTATCTGTCCGAGCATATGCGCTAGGGGGCGTTCCACAGCCGGCCTGCGCAGCGCAACGAGCTGCGAGCCAGGGCAAGTAGCTATGCCGAAAACCGGCCCTAGCCGGGCATAGGGGCGTAGCTGCCATGGCAGCAGCGGTTTGTCGGGCGAAGCTCGCGTTCAGGCTGCCCAGGCGCGAACCATCGTCGGCTGCCATTCCTGCGGCGCACTGGGAGTCGAGGACCGTGTGCGTTATCGAATTCCCTGAGCCATTTGGCTTTCCCCCTGCCACTGCGTAATTTGTTAAAGGGGAAAAGACCGATAGGACCGGGTCAATCCCCGAGTCTGTTTTCCGTCAAAATGCAACCGAGCCTCATCTGGGGGCCCACGACGATGCGCTGCATAGGAGTACGCCCACTATGAAAACCTGTTTCACCCGAGTCCTCGCTGGCCTTCTCGCTCTCACTGCTTGTTCACTGCTAGGGTGTAACTCCGACACCTCCCCGCCCAGCACCAGTTCTGGAGGAAGCACCGGCGGTGCGGTCACGCCTTCTGGCGGAGTGACTGTGGGTGGCTCTGGCGGCACTACGACAGGGCCCACGGCCTCAGGAGGGACTCTGACTAGTGGCGGCACACCTGCATCTGGTGGACAAGCGCAAGGCGGCGCGAGCCCTCAGGGTGGTTCGGCCACCGGGGGCGCACCGCCCAGCACGGGCGGGCGGACAACCACGGGTGGCAGCGCGAGCGGCGGGGATGCCAGCGGCGGAAGCGCTACGGGTGGCAGCGTGGCAGGCGGTAGTAAAACCGGCGGCAGCGCGGCGGGCGGTAGCGTGGAGGGCGGCAGCAAGACGGGTGGCAGCGTGGCCGGTGGTAGCGGGACGGGCGGCAGCGCCACGGGTGGAGGAGTGGCAGGCGGTAGCGCAACCGGCGGACGAGCCACCGGAGGCACGAACACCGGCGGAGTCTCCACTGGTGGCGCAAGCGCGGGCGGCAGAACCTCAACCGGCGGGACGGGCGGCCCAGGCTCTGGCGGTACGGTCAACACCGGCGGCTCTTCGGGAACTGTGGGCGGCGCTATCGTCATGCCCGGCACGGGGCCCTACCCCGCGTCGTCGGGAACACCGACCGTCTATCTGGCAGGGGATTCAACCTGCCAAACCTATGCCCCCAACGCGAGTGACCAGCAGGGGTGGGGTCAGCGCTTTCAGGAGTTCTTCAACACCACCGACGTGATCGTCGTGAACAAGGCGATTGGTGGCAGAAGTTCCAAGTCCTTCATTGACGAAGGACACTTGACCGAGATCTTGAACGTGATCAAGCCCGGTGACTACCTCTTCGCCCAGTGGGGAATCAACGATCGATACACGAGCGATGCCACTCGCTACACCAACCCCGCCACCACCTTCAGAACCTACCTGAAGCAGTATATTGACGGCGCCCGTGGCAAGAACGCGATACCGGTCCTGCTCACTCCGACGCCGCGTCATCAACTATCCAATGGCCTTCCCACTAATGGCTTCCCGGAATACTGCGCGGCCATCATTGCCGTAGGCGCGGAAACCAATACCCCGGTCATTGACCTGCAATCGATGGCTCTCGCGTACTACACAAAGGTTGGCGATGCCTACGTTAGCTCGACCCTCATCTTGGACGCCCTACACTTTGTGTCGGCAGGCGCCTACCAGATGGCCCGGATGGTGGCTCTGGGGGTCTCAGCGGTGGGTCTCCCCATCTCGCCATACGTAATCCAGTCCAAGCTGGCGGCTCACTAGGATTGCAGATCGGGGGGAGGAACTCTGAGGACTTGGTTCTTCAAGACGCAGCCGACCCACATCCTCTGGACCGCGACCATGCATCGCACTGGAGTCTATCCATGTTGAAAACCTGTCTCACCGGAGTCTTCGCTGGCGTTCTTGCGCTCACTACTTTTTCAGTGCTCGGCTGCAGCTCCGACACCTCCCCACGCAGTACTGGCTCCGGAGGAAGCACCGGCGGTGCGGTCACGCCTTCTGGCGGAGTGACTACGGGTGGCTCTAGCGCCACCACGACCGGGCCCACGGCTTCAGGAGGTATTCTGCCTGGCGGCGGCACACCTGCATCTGGTGGGCAGGTGCAAGGTGGTGCGAGCGCTCAGGGTGGTACGGCTACCGGGGGGATGCTGACTGTCACCGGCGGCGCCGGAAACACGGGCGGCATGGTTCGCACGGGCGGTACTGCGACGAGCGGTGGTACTACGGCAACCGGGGGTACCACGCCAGCCGGTGGTGCGACAGTACTCGGTGGTGCGACGGCAACCGGGGGGAGTAGGCCAACCGGTGGTGCGACGGTACTCGGTGGTACGACGGCAACCGGGGGGAGTAGGCCAACCGGTGGTGCGACGGTACTCGGTGGTACGGCGGCAACCGGGGGGAGCAGGCCAACCGGTGGTGTCACGGCAGCCGGCGGTGTTACGGGAGCCGGCGGCAGCACGCGGCCATTCGGTGGCACTACGGCAACCCCAGGCAACGGGACGCCAGTGCTGGTGAGCACCATCGATATCAGCAAGTATGTGGGTACGCCGGGAATGCGACTGGGCGACATCAACGGGGACGGCAAGATGGAGATAGTCATGGGTCAGCCCATGCCCCAGCCGGATGGAGGGACTCCCCAGCAAGTGGTCTGCGTCACGGCGTATGACCTCAAGGGCAAACAACTGTGGCAGTACGGAACCCCCGGCACCTCCCATGGAGCCAGTTCGGACATTCCGATTCAAGTGTACGACCTCGACGGGGACGGCGCCTCCGAGGTCTTCGCCGCCATGAACAACACCTCAATCACAGTGCTCGACGGAACCACCGGCAAGGTGCAACGCACGATCACTTTGCCCGCAACGGGTTCCAACGACTGCATCGCCTTTGCCAATCTGCGAGGCAAAGGATGGCCACAGGACATCATCGTCAAGGACCGATACAGCAACTTCTGGGCTATCACCGGCATCGACGATGCCACCAGCAAGGCCGGCACCCAGCTGTGGACCCACAAGGGCAACACCGGGCACTTTCCGTTGGTGCACGACTGGGACGGTGATGGAAAAGAAGAAGTCATGGGCGGCTACGATTACCTGGAGAGTGACGGCACGGTGCAATGGTCCGTGAAGAACCTCACCATGCACGCAGACTGCATTGCCACAGCCGACGTCGACGGTAATCCCGCCAACGGATACGAGATAGTGGTCGGTGGGGACCATGCCTCGATGTTCGATTGGAAGACGGGCACGGTTCTCTGGGAGGACAACAACACGGTTGAAAACCAGCAAATGGGAATCGGCGAGTATCGTTCGGACTACGCGGGTCTTGAGGTGGTCCTACTCGACCGGATTGGTCCGCGAACCTCGACCGGACACGATGCCAACGTGCTCTTGTCTTCAACTGACAAGCTCATCTGGAAGGAAACGCGCACGGATTACGGCTGGATAACCGTGACGGAGAACATGAACAACTGGGACGGGCTTGGCAATGACCTCATCTTGTCCTATCACCGAGGCGGCCAGACCCCTGCCACCCTGTACGATGGCTATCAGAAGGTGGTCGCCCAATTCCCCCACACCGGCAACCTCGTCGACCTGGTTCAGCACGCCAATCTTTGCGGCGACGACAAGGAAGAAGTCATCGTCTTCAATGAGTCGAGCGCTTGGATCTACGCCAACGGCGGCTGCAATCTTGATGATCCACCGGCCCGCCCCAGTATTCCCCAGCAGTACCACCTGTACAACTTCAGCGAATACTCGGGATGGATCACGCCCGACGTAAAGTTCTACACACCCGGTTCCAAGCACTAAGCTTCCCGGTGGAGGTCACAAGGCGATCGGGGCGGCGCTCTCGGCGCAGCTACGAAGCCCGGCGACAGCTCAGGGCGGCTCCGCCTGAACGTCGGATTGCTGTTCTGAACGAGGCGCTCGGCAGGTTGTCGCGAATGGCCGCGGGAGCCTGGCTCACTCGTTGCTGAAGAACCATAGCAACGGGTCTCCCGCCTGCGAGAACTCCAGAATAGGACGATCATCCGTGGCCAGCAGGGTGGAATCGAAGAGCGCGGGAAGCTGGGCCGGTGTCCGCCCGCGGGAGAAGATGGTCCAAGGATCGATGGGCGGCAGGATGCCGATTCCTGCCAGGGCGTCGCGCAGCGACGGCACGGCGGCCAGCCGGGCCACCTCGTCCTGGGATGGCGCCAGGGACTCGTCCGCGGCCATCGCCGTGCAGAGAGGGAGGAGAAGCGGACTTGGAAGCGGTTCATGAAGCGGCACTGGGACACGTTGTGCGCCTGCGATTTCTTCAGCGGGGAAGCTCTGGGGCTCCACTCACGCCTCGGGAGACTCCTGAACTATTACCATCGTCAAGCCGCATGAGGCCCGGCGATGACTCTACGGGGTCATTGGAGGTGCGGGTTGAGTCCGCATGCCGTTCACCTACCCATGGGGAGGTCAGAGGGTGATCAGGGCGGCGCTTTCGGCGCAGGTGCCTTCGATCCAGTTCCAGGTGGGTGCGTCGTCAAGGGAGCGCGAGCGCCGCACGACCGCAAGCGCCTCATCTCTGGCGCCGGCCAGGCACAGCGCCAGGGCCTGCCACAGCCGGAGCTCGGGCGCATCGGCGCCATGGCGCTCGGATTCGGCGAAATGCGTGGCAGCGGTGCGGAAGTCGCGCGCGACCATGGCCTTTATCCCCCAATACTCGTCGAGCAGCGGATCGATCCTCCCCGCTGCCGCCTGGCGCGCGGCGATCTCCTGTTCGGCCAAGCCGCTGGTCATCAGCCAGAGCGGCAGGGTGCGCAGCGTGGTCTGGGTGAGAGCCCATTTCAGCTCCGGCAAGCCGCCGAGGCGCAGCCTGCCCTTGAGCACGGTGACCCGATTGAGCACGATCTGTGCAGTGAACGCGGACTGCGTGCGCTCGCGCAAACCGGACGGCCACAGGGCGGCGATCCATGGACTATGCGCAAAGGCCTGGCGTGTGCGCTCCGGATCCAGCAGACCGGCGTACTGTACGTCCATCTGCGCCAGGAGCTGGCGGGACAGGCGGTATGGGTGGTCGTCGTCGAGCGCAGCAAAGCCGCGCGTCACCTCGGCGAGGTCACGTGCATCGCCGAGAAAGAGGGCGCCCATCTGCTCGGGGGTCTCCACCGCCAGGGCGGCGAGTGCGTGGGCGGTCTTGGGATTGCTCCACAAGCGCGCGAATGCTTCCTCGGAGACGCGGGTGTGCAGGTCGCGCGTACCCATCAGCATCCACTGCAGGCCGCTGCCCGTCCACAGCGTACAGTCGTCGAACACGTCGCAGAAGGCGCGCGTCACCGCCCAGGCGTCGCTGGGCTGAAGCTGGACGACCGGCAGCCAGTAGGTGGCGATGCCTTCCGCTTTCAATCGGCTGCGCAAGAGAGCGAAGTACTCGCGCGTATACAGGCTGACGATGCCGGCGTACTTGGGCGGCGGAGGCTCTCCGGTGATGATGTCGTACTGCCGCGCGGCCGCCAGCAGGAAGAAGCGCCCGTCTTCGACGTGGACCCGCACGCGAGGGTCGTCGAGCGGATAGGGCCGGTCGGGGAAGACGATGCGGCCCGTGCTGAGGATCTCGCGCGAGATATCGACCACGTCGATCGAAGTCAGGGTGGGCGAATCGGTCAGGGCCTCCGCGGTCATGCCCAAGCCGTAGCTGATCAGCAGAGCGTCGCGCGCCTCGGGCCGTAGCGCCTGCGGCAGGTAGGCGAACAGCTTCATGTAGCGCGCGTTGATCGGATCCGAGGAAGACATTGAGATCCCGTTGGTAAGCAGGCGGTGGTAGACGGGCTCGCCCCAGAAGTCCCGGCGCAGCCAAAGGATGGTCTCGGTGAGGCCCTCGCGCACGCTGACCACGTGGCTGCCGTCGCGCTCCCACGGGGCCGCCGCGTGCGCCAGGTAGCGTTTGACCATGAGCCCGAACGGGAAGGCCGCCAGCGCCAGAAGGTAAACCACTGCCGCCGCGGCCAAAGACACACGAGTGCTGCGGCGGGCCCCGCCCGGCAGGGGCCAGGCAACCAGCAGGGCGACCACGGCGTAGCCCAGCGTGAGCGCGAACAAAGACCGCTCCATGCCAAGGGCGGGCAATAGCACGAATCCCGCGGCCAGCGCGCCGACTGTGGCGCCCATCGTGTTCCAGAGTGCCAGCAATCCGGCAGCGCGCGAGTCCTCGCCGGCGCTTCCGCGCAAGGCCGCGCCCATCAGCGTGAACAGTGCCCCTGACAGCAGGCACACGGGCAACATCAAGCCCAGCGCAAGCCCGGCGATCTGCATGGCGGAGGTCATCACGAAGCGCGGAACGTCTCCCAGGCCATAGTCGAGCGCGCGGTAGGTGACGACGATGGCGGCGCCGGCAAGGAGGCTTAAACCCGGCAAGGCGTGCACCGGTTCATTGAAATGGGAACCCTGGGAGGG
>PMBS01000251.1:4858-10686 GCA_003153015.1 Myxococcales bacterium | reverse complement strand
GCCGGCGGGCTCCCCACGCGATTGCGCAGCCACCACGACGCGGCCAGGCTGCCAAGGCCGATGCCGAGCAGCACCACCGCCAGCATCAGCGCGAAGGTCAAGTTGCTGCCAAAGACGAAGAGCTGCAGGAAGCGGAACCAGACCACCTCGAGCGCGAGCACGATGGCGCCGCAAAGAAACGAGGCCGCCAACAGGCGCCGGGCTGACCAGCCCAGCCGCTCACGTGGAGTCTGCGCGGCAGGCGCCTGGTTGGGCTGCGTTGAGCGCCGGGCGATAGCCAAGGCCACCACCGCCGCCAGAGCATCGAGCCCCGCCGCCAGCCAACCGGTGCGCGCCACACCAACGCTCTCGATGAGCACCGCCTCGCCGAGAATAGCGCCCATCACCGCGCCCAGGGCATTCCATCCATAGAGTTGGCCGAGAGCGGTCCCGAAGCGCCCTTTGCTCCGAGTCAGCGCGCGCACCAGGATCGGCAGAGTGGCTCCCATGGCCGTGGCGGGCACCAGTAACAACAGCAGCGCGACCAAGACGCGCAGGAAGTTGAGCGCCGCGGGCGCAAAGACGAATCGGGGAAAAAGCGGTGCCATCAGCGGAGGCAGCAGGGGGAGGAGCAACACGATCGCGAGCCCCGAACCGCCTACGCTCAGCTCCAAGCAGCCGTAGGCGGCCACCGGGCGTTGCACCCGACGGCCCAGGCGCGCGGCAAGGGCACTGCCCAAGGCCAAGCCGCCCATGAAGCTGGCCGTCACCAGGCTGCTCGCCCAAACCGAGTTGCCCAGCAACAGGCCGGTCTGGCGAAACCACAAGGTTTCGAAGAGCAGCGAGGCGCAGCCCGAGGCGAAGAACACCAGGCAGAGGAGCGCGTTCACGCCGATCGACATTCCCGGCTCACCCTCGGCTCGATCGCGGCGATTCATTTGTCGACACAACGCCCAGTTCTACCCCGGCGTGGGCGAGCGCTCGTTGAGCAACTCCTGATACATCCCCTTGGTCGTCTCGGCGATAGAAGTCCAGGAGAAATGCTCCTCCACCCGCTTGCGGCCAGCCAAACCCAGCCGCCGCGCCCAGTCCCGATCGTGAAGAACACGGTTGATGGCCTCGGCCAGAGCCAGCGGGTCAGCCGGCGGCACCAGCAGCCCGGTGGTTTCCGGCACCACGACTTCTTTGATCCCACCCACCGCGCTGGCCACCACCGGCCGCTCACAAGCCATGGCCTCCAGGTTGATGATGCCGAAAGGCTCGTACACCGAGGGGCAGGCAAAGAGCGCAGCGTTGCTGTAGAGCTCGATGTACTGCTCCTCGCGCAGCAGGGTGTTGATCCACAGGCAGCGCGGCTGCCCTGCCACCTTGGCCGCGATCTCTTCCTCGACCGCCTGCGTGTCGGGCGCACTGGTGCAACACACCAGGCGCACGCCGGGGGCCACGTGCTTCATGGCATCGATGAGGTGCACCATCCCCTTCTGCCGCGTGGTCCGACCGACGAACAGAATGTAGTCGCCGTCTATGCCGTAGGCCTTGCAGGTTGCGCGACTCTCCACCCGTTTCCACACGTCGAGCTCGATGCCGTTGTGGATCACCACCACCCTTCTCGGGTTGACGTTGAACAGTTCCAGGATCTCCCGTCGCGCGTCGGCCGAAACCGCCACGACTCGGTCAGCATTTTCCAGCGCCACCTTCTCGGCCCACGAGGTCAGGTGGTACGAGCGGCCGAGTTGTTCTTCCTTCCAGGGCCGCAACGGCTCCAGGCTGTGCACGGTGGCTACATAGGGGACGTTGTAAAGGACCTTGGCCATGAAGCCCGAGAACGCGCCATACCAGGTGTGCGAGTGGACCACGTCAGCGTCGATGTGATCACGAATCTGGGACAGATTGACCGAGAAAGTCCCTAGCGTGCTGTTGAAGAGCTTGTCTTCTCCCTCCCACATGCGCGGCCAGGCCTGATAACCGCGCACCCGCAGTCTGCCATCAGTCACGTCCTGATCGCCGATGCAACGCACTTCCACGTCCACGCTGCGCGCCAGCTCGTGCGCCAGGTTCTTGAGATGCACGCCGGCTCCTCCGTAGACGTGGGGAGGGAACTCGCGCGCAAGGAAGGTAACCTTCATGGCCGCACCGGCCTGCCCGTAGCCGCGGGCCACACGCTCTTGCCCGGGGGCACCTGCATCCCGATGTCGTCTGGCGTGGCCTCGACGTGGATCAGGCAGTTCCGGCCCACGCGCGCGCCCGCCGGCAGGCGCACGTTCATGGCCAGCACCGTGGCCCCGCAAGAAAGTGAAGCCGGCTTCTCTTCACTGGCCACGGATTCCCCCACCCCCACCTGACAGCCGCGCGAAAAGATCACGCGCTTGTCCGCGATCGCGGCGGACACTTGTGCATCCGCCTCCACCACGACGTCATCCCACAGCACCGAGCCTTTCACCACCGCCCGTGGCCCCACCCGCACACCCGGGGACAGCACGCTGTTTTCCACCGTCCCTTCGATCACACAGCCCGCCGAGACCAGCGAGTTGACAATGCGGGCCCCGGGCAAACAGCGGACCGGCGGCGGCGGCGAAGCGCGTCCAGCCATCAAGTTGGACTGCACTCCCCAGGCCGCGATGTCCACCGCGGGCGCTGCCCCCAGGACGTCTTGGTGGAAGGCGTAGTACTCGTCCAGCGTGCGCGAGTATGACCATGCACCTCGAAAGATGAACCCGTACGCCCGGCGGCGGGAGATCATTCGGCGCAGGACCTCGTGGATCTGAAAGGTCACGGTCTGCTCCTCCCCACTCACCGCCCGGCGCAACTCCTCGACCAGCACTTCTTTCTTGAACACGTAAACCGACATGGAAGCCAGGTTGGTGCGAGGAAACTCCGGCTTTTCCATGAAGTTGATAATCTGACCGGTGGCGTTCAGCTCGCCGATGCCAAACCGGGTGGCATCGGCATCGCGCGGAGCGAACACCATGGTCAGATCAGCGTCGCGCTCATGATGGAAATCAAGCAGGGGACCATAGTCCATGGAGTACACGTGGTCAGCCGACACCACCACCACGTCGGATGCGTCGGCGCGTTCCACGAACTCGAGATTCTGGAAGAGGGCATCGGCCGGCCCTCGATACCATTCGCTGACGGAAAGCTTGAGATAGGGAGGAAGAAAGCGCACGCCGCGGCTGGTGCCCACCAGGTCCCAGGCCATGCCCGTGCCTACGTGATCCATCAGCGACGCCGGCCGATACTGCGCCAGGATGCCCACCTGTCCGATCCCGGCGCGGGCCAGGTTGGTCAGGGCAAAATCGATACAGCGATAGATGCCGCCAAAGATGACGGCCGACTTGGGGCGTCGCTCAGTGAGGACCGACAGATCCTCGCCCCGCCCACCTGCAAAGACCATGGCTATCGCTTTGCGCATCGTATTCTCCTGCATTTCACATGGGAACCACGGGGCCCCCGGTCGAAGATGGAAACTGGTGCCCGCGGCGCATGCCCCTTCAAAGTACCGTATCGGGACGAGAAATGGATGATTTTTCCAACTGCAAGACTTCCCGCCGCCCCGCTCGATGTTCGGAGGACCCTCCTAGGCGGCACCGGACTCGTTGCCTGACTTGATTGGTGGCGTCGTCTCGCGCTCTTGCCCTCGGTCAATAGCGCGGCCACTTTACTGTCTCGCGCGTTTCGCCCGTTTGCGCGCCGGCGCCGGTTTCTCTGGAGGCGGATCCTCGGGCCACGGCTGAGAAAGTCTCGCTGCCATTTCCTCCGGCACGGGATCCTCAAACCATTTGCTGACCTTGACTTGAGCCCTTGCCATGAGAATGTCTGCCCGGTCGTGCAGCCATGGTTCATGGAGAACCGGGAAGGACCGCTCCTCCTTGACCATGACCCTCTGGTCCACGAACGCCGTGATGACAAAGCTGGCGTAGGCACCCTCGAAATCGCCCGCCACCACGAATGCCTGTCCGAGAAATTCCCAGCGGAGAGGGTACCTTGCCCCGTCGAAGACCACCGAACCCTGTAGAGCGTCCAGTCCTGCCTGCACCACCCCGTGTTCTCGGCAACTGTCTTCCATGATGCCCGGATTGGCACCCGGCGAACGAAGTCGCAGCAGTGTGCACAACTCCATAACCCGCAGGATCGCTGGCGAGGAACGGTACAGGTCTCTGCATGGACCAAACCCGAACTTCGCCTCCATTCCTTCGGCCCCGTCGTGTATGTAGGCTTGTAATGTCTTGTCCTCGGCGAAAGAGCGGTCGTTCTGGATCCATTCGGTCTTCTCTTTCCACAACGCAAGAGCGGCTTGGCACTTGGGACCTGGCGGATCTGGGTCGACATGGATAGGGTCTGTATGGGGCAGTCGGCCCAACTGCGGAACAATGGCCTCCTTGTCGTCGCCATTGGCGATTGCCAGTACATCCACCAGGCTCGTGGTTGGCCCAAGATCGTGCCACGCGGTCGGTGTGTGGGAGGAAGTAGGGTCTTGCCGAGCAGAGTATTCCTGACTCATGTCGTTCGACCCGTGCTCGTGCAACATGGAATACACGAAAAACACGAGAAACACGACCACGAGCCCTCCAATTATCAGCAAGAATCCCCGAAAATTGATGTTCATCCCCGACGCGGAGATCAGAACAGACGCCGTTGCCGTGCTGGGGGTCGGCCCTTGGGACTGGATTGTTTGCGCCGCAGCCACTTGTGCCAGTGTCGCTAGCCCGACGATCCGACGCGCACCATCGCGGCCAGCTTGCTTTGCGCTGGATTGAGCGGCAGCGGCTTTGCTCAGCAGGGCGGCACGCGCGCAAGCTGCGCAAGCTTGTCCGGTAAAGTGCTCGTGCTCCGCGTTTGCCTGACACTTGCTCAGTTTTCCACTCGACCGTTGGCCGTACTCGCGCAGCAGAGTCATCCAATCGCTCGCGCTCGGCCGAACAAGGCCGGTGCCCTCGAAGGCCCGGTCGAATAGCTCGCGCAACTGCAGCGGCATTGCCGCGTGCCCGCTCGCTGGATTGGGCGCCATTTTGGGATTCGGGCGCACGCCGTACGCGTAGCAGCGCCGGGCGATGCGCCCCGGAATGTCGGTGGGAACAGAATCCGAAGCCGGGCGACCGGTGAATGGATGAATGCCGAAGTTCAGCAGTTGAAAAACCACCACCGCCAGCGCGAAACGATCCTGGCTCTCTTCGTCGCTCGATTGCTCCTCGCCCGAAAACCCGCGCCCGTGAAATTCCGGCGCCAGGTACTCGGGCGTGAACTGCGGCGCGCGAAAACGCTGGTCCTTGCCCCGGATGCTGCAGCCGTCGCAGTCCAACATGGTCACGTGCAGCGAGCGCCGGTAGAAACGCAGGTTCACCGGCTTCAGATCCACCACGTAGTGCCCCTGCCGGTGCAGCTCGGCAATGACGCCAGCCAGGTTCGCCGCCAGGGTCACTTTCGCACCCAGGCCCGTGGGCAGCCCTTCGGCTCGGGCCTGCCGCTCCTGCATCACGCATTCCAGCTCCACGCTGGTCTGGAAATCCAGCAGCGGCATCGCGAACCCGAGAAACTGCCGCCGGTGATCGCGCAGCAGCAGACGGGGCCACGCCATCTGCACCTCGCGCACCCCGCCCTCGTCGATATCGGGCAGATCTGGCACCAGGGTCAGCATGGCCTCGACCTTGTGCTCGTACACCGAGTGATCCACCTGCGGGTGGTAGATCTTCGCGACCAGCTCGGCCGCCTCATTGATGCGAAAGATCGATCCCGCGCCGCCGCTCTTCAGCAACTTGCCCAGGGTCAGGATCCGGCCGTCGCTGGCGCTGACCTTGCTGCCGCTTTCGATGGCCATCCGCCCGCCGCTACAGCTTACGCGCGATGAGCAG
>PMBS01000251.1:0-4853 GCA_003153015.1 Myxococcales bacterium | reverse complement strand
GACATCAGCACCACGGTTGCGATCGCCTGCTCGAAACACACCGTCCGTAGATGCTCGCGCCATTCGCCGCCAGTGACGAAGTAGGTCTCGTTCACATACTCGCCGTTCTCGGGCAGCGAGACGATGTCGCCCATCTCCGGCGCGCAGGGCCGGGCAACCGCGTAACCGTCCCCTACATGAAAGAAGTGCCCGCGCGAAGTCCAGGCAACCACGCCCACCAATGTCGAAGCATAGGCGGACAGATCTTTCCCCGCACTCTTCGCCGTCGCTTCCAGCACCTCGCGCGCCTCGGCGATTGCGTCCTGCACCAGCGTCTTGAACTTGTCCTCGGTCGTGTCCGGACACAGGATCTGCCCCTGCGCACGTGCGGCGAGCGACCGCACCACCGACTCGGAAAGCGCGCGCGCACCGAAGTGGCTGAGTTCACACGAGCCCGCTCCGTCGCAAACCGCCGCAACCAGGGTTTCGCCTTGCGCGCGCAGCGCGAAGGCGTCCTGGCAAGGTCGGCCATCCTCCCGGTGCGAGCTCCCGATGGCTGACGCCGCAAAAACCCGCCAAGCCATGGGTCAGGTCGGCGCGCTCGACCAGTTGTCGGTGGTCGGCAACTGCACCTTGCCGCCCGGGCGTGATTGCGAGACCACCTTCATGCTGGCGCTCAGCCACAAGAACAGTTCGCGAAACTTGAGCCCGCGCATTTGCTTCACCGCCAGCAACCCCTTGCCGCTGAACTCGCCCAGCGTGGCCGAATTGGCTTCATCGCCGACCGCGATGGGGAATACCGCCACCTTGTTGGCCTTCTCGGCCTGCCGGCAGCGCTCGGCCGCCCCTTGCCAGTCATCAGTGGGAGAGCCGTCGGACATCAGGAAAAGCCAGGGACGCGTGTAGGCCACGCCCGACTGCTTGAAGCGCTGCTTTTCCTCCTCGATCTTGGACAGGGCCAGATCCACAGCCAGTCCGGTCGGGGTGGTGCCCCCCGCCTGCAAGCTGGGCGCGACGAACTCCATGGCGTCGATCCAGTCGCCGACCACCTGCGCTTCGTCGTTGCCGCCGATCTTCACCACCAGCAGACGCACCCGCTTGGCCGCGATGGTGTCGCCCTTCAGCTCCTGTTCGAGCAAGGACAGCCCCTGGTTGAGCTGGTCGATGGGCGCGCCGTCCATGCTACCAGAGCAATCGAGCACCAGCGCGAGGGGCGTGCGTTGTTCGGAGTTATCAATGAGCTGCACATCCGGAATCATAGGTGGCGTCATGGGTCTCCTTCCAACCTCGGGGGGGTTTGGTCGTCTATCCTATCGCAAGCCAAGGAAAGCGGGGCAAAGGGTTCTTGAGCGTCCGGAAGCTCGCCCTGCGCGTTTCGTGCGTGCCCTCACCGCCGCCGCCTACCACGTCGCTCCCCGAGCTACGACTTTTCGAGCGACCGTGCCAGCAACTGGGCCACGGCCTCGAAGGCTGACTCGGGAATCTCGTCGCCTTCCTCCACCTCGCGCAGGGTTTGGGCCAAGGTCGGCTCGCCGAAGATCGGAACTCCGGTTTCCCTTGCCACTTCTCTGATCATGGCGGCGACCAGCCGCTCTCCCTTGGCCACAACCACCGGGGCACCTGGCCCATCAGGGTCATAGCGAAGCGCCACGGCAACACGGTCACCATCGACCAGCACCAGCTTGGCCCGGCGCACGTCGTCGATCATCTGCTGCTGCAGGATCTCGCGATGCAGACGCTGGCGTTCAGCCTTGTGCAGGGGATCTCCCTCGCTCTCCTTGTACTCGCGCTTCCACTCCTCGCGGCTCATGCGCAGCGACTTTGCATGTCGGTGGCGTTGCCACAAGTAGTCCGCCGCCCCCAACACCACTGCGGCGACTGCCAGACGCAGGCCCAGCCTCGCGCCCAGCAGACCGAACACCGCCAGCGCTGAACCCGGCGATGCGCCCGCCAGATGCGCCAGGTCTGGCAGGGCTGGGACCAGCGTCCACCAAGCCAGCCCAGCCACCACCAGGGCTTTCAGCAAGTTCTTCGCTATCTCGCCTGCGGCCTGCAATAGCCGCGCGGCCGAGGGCAGCGCGCGCCTGATGTCGAATCTGAGCGGGTAGCTGGAAAACAGACCACGAGTCTGCGTGATCCCGGCGGCAAGCGCAGCCGCCACCGCGACCCCGAGTGGCAGGAGCAACCCGTCCCTGGCCGCTTGCAAGGCTGCCCGTCCGGCCGGCGCCAGGCTGGCTCCCGACGTGGCTTCACCCAGGGCCAGGCGTAGGTAGGCAACCAGACCGCCTATCCAGGCCCGGCCGCCCAGCACCAAGGCGGCGCAAAGGGCGAGCCCGGACACGCCGGACAACAGATCTCGGCTCACGGCAATCGAGCCGCGACGGCGAGCCTCAGCCAAACGCCGCGGTGTCGGCTCCTCGGTCTTGGCGGCGGCGGTGGGTTCAGTCATTGGCTTCTGTCAGCGCCCGAGCTGCGCTGCTCTCTCCAGCAAACCCAAGAAGCCGCGGAACCCCACGGTCAGCGCCGAATCTAGCGTCGCCAGCCCTGCCAGCACCGCGCCCACACCGAGCAGAGCCTTGGCCGGCATGCCGGCGAAATAGAGCGGGATCTGCGGAACCGCGCGGCCCAGGGCACCGAGGGCCAAGTCAGCCAGAAGCAAGGCAACCAAGGCAGGAGCTGCCAACCCGATGGCGGCCTCGATCAACTTGGCCGAAGCCACGATGACCAGGAGAGCCGCTGCTTGCAGGCTGGCCGGGCCCGGCAAAGCTGCGCCGAGCGGCACCGCCTCGTAGCTGCGGGCCAAAGCGGTAGCGAGTATGCCAGCGCCGCCCATCTCCAAGAAAATCACCACAGCCAGCAGCAGCAGCAGATCGCCGAGAGGGCTGCTGCGATTGCCCTCACCGGGCGCAATCACCTCGGCGAGGTTTGCCCCGCGCACGATATCTGTCAGCCGCCCGGCCGCCTCCACTGCGCGAAACATGCAGGCAGCCACGAAACCCATGACCAGCCCCACCCCGACCTCGCGCAGCGAAAGCAGCACCCACATGACCGGCCCGCCCGACGGGACCCGGCCGGCAACCAGCGGGAAGCACAAGGCGGAAAGCCCCAACCCCAGAACCAGCCGCAACCGCGCCGGCAGGCTCGGTCCTCCGAAGACCGGAATCAGCCAGACGAATGGAACTGTGCGCGCGCCACCCAGGGCGAAGACAACCAGGGCTCGTTCGAGGTCGGCAGGCAGCATGGGCATGGCAAGCGGCACTAGCGGATGGTCGGTATGGCCAGCAGCAGGGCTTGGGTGAAACGCAGAACCTGGGCGCCGAGAAGCGGGCCTATCGCGATCAGCACCAGCGTCACCGCCACCAGTTTGGGTACGAACACCAGGGTTTGCTCATGGATCTGGGTCGCGGCCTGCAGGATGCTCACGACAAACCCGACCGCCAGGCTGGCCAGCAGCGGCGGGGCCGACACCAGGATCACGAGCAGCAGCCCCTCGCGCACCGCCCGCAGGATCAACTCACTGCCAAAAACATCATACATAGGATTCCACCAAGCCACGCAAGAGAAGCTGCCACCCATCAGCGAGCACGAAGAGCAACAGCTTGAAGGGCAGCGACACGGTGGTGGGCGACAGCATGTGCATACCCAGCGCCAAGAGCAGGTTGGCAATCACCATGTCGACGACCAGGAAGGGAACAAAGAGCAAAAACCCAATCTCGAACGCGCGACGTAACTCCGAGGTCAGGAAGGCCGGCACCATGATGAGGAAGTCGCGCTCGGAGATCCCGGCCCGTTCCTCTGCCGTGCGCATGCGCAGGGCCAGACTGTAAAAGACGGTCCGGTCCCGGGTACTGGCGTGCTTGAGCAGAAACTCGCGCAGAGGTTCCTTGGCCTTGGCCACGGCGGCGCTCAATGCCTCCGCGGTCTGCCCGCTCAGCAGATCGGCCCCCGCGCCCTGACCAAGCAGCGGCTCCGCCGCTTGGAACATGCGCATGCCGGTGGGGGCCATCACGTACAAGGTCAGGATGAGGGCCACCCCCGTGACCACCTGGGAAGGCGGAATCTGGGGCGTGCCAAGGGCGCTCTTCAGCACCGAGAGAACCACTGCGATCTTCACAAAGCTGGTCATGAGCAAGACAACGAACGGCAGCAGAGAAAGCGCGCCTATCACGACCAGAAGAACGAGCGGCCGAGAGGCGATACCTGCATTGGTCGCAACCGCTGTCCCGACCGCGTTCACGACTTCGCTTTCCCCCGGAACCGGGACAGCATCTCGGCGAATCGGAAACTGCCCTGGACCGGCGCCCCAGCGCCAATCTCGCTGGTCACGGCCGCCGGATCGATCTCAGCCAGCAGCGACATGGGGCCATCTCCCACGCCCACCAGAAAGCAACGACCCGCCACTCGCAGGAGATAGACAGCCCGCCGAGGTTCCAGCGAGCAGCGAGCCAGAACCCGCACCGGACCTTCGCTACGCCCGGCGCCGCGACGAGAGAACCAGCGCAAGGCTACGTACGCCAACAAACAGACGACGGCCAGAGATACAAGCGACAATGCAAAGGAACTCCCGAGGCCAGGCAGGTCAGCCGCTGACGCACCCATGCCACCCTGTTACCGCCATCCGCGCTGCCCTGTCAACCGCAGAGTTTGACACCCTCAGTCCCGGTTCCGATTTCCGTACTCCCACTGCAACAAATCCGCCTTCGGGAGCCGGCCGACAAGCCGGGCTGCTGGCAAGGAGGGNNGGAAGCGCAGGCCCGACGCAGCCAGGGGCCCGGATCGTCGGCCGTCGGTCCAATCGAAGAACAGAGGCGGTATCGCTGCTACTCGCCTCCGCCCTTCCGGCCTCGCGGCGCCCGCCGGACGGTGGCACCCGA
>PMBS01000350.1 GCA_003153015.1 Myxococcales bacterium | reverse complement strand
GCGCGCTTCGCGCGCGCCCTCGCCGGTGGCGCACCATCGCGGGAGGGTTTGGCGAGGCCGAGCGCGAGGGCGCGAGCGTAGCGAGCGGGTGTGGTGGGGAAGGTGCAGGTCCCGAAGTCCCCGAAGGGGGAAGCGAGCGGGGTGGGGGTGGCGGGTGGGGGGCCGAAGGGCGAAGCGAACCCTTTGAGGGTTCCCATGTAGATCGCGTGGGGAGCCCGCCGGCTTTGCCGGCGGCGCACCATCGCGGGAGGGTTTGGGAACCCTTTGAGGGTTCCCATGTCAATGGAGCGACTCGGCGCGGGCCGCGGCTACCATGGATCGTAGCCGTTCAGCTTTATGTGCCGCTTCAACTTGCTCTTCTTGACGCACATGTCAATGAAGACGAACCGCGGGAGCAAGCTGCTGATGTGGTCTCTGTGGACATAGTAGCGGTTCAGCCCGTCAAACATCGCGAAGACATAGTTGTTCTTCACAAGAAGCTCCTCCCAACTCAGATACGCAGGGGCCTCCGTGCTCGACTCGGTGGCTTCGATGCAAACAACCGCGGGGCTGAATTCCTTGAAATCGAGGCCCGCGAGCACATGTTTCTCAAATCCCTCGACGTCGATCGAAACAAAGGAGATTTCCGGCAGAGCTGCCTGCCGAAGGATCTTTGTAAGACTCGTCACCGGTATGGGGATCTCCTTGAAGACCGTTCCTTGTATCTTGTTGAGTCTTTCCGCATTCGCCTTGTCGAACGTGGATAGGGCGTGCGTGCCATCCTGGGCCTGGTAGAAGGGCAACGTCGTTTCAGAGTCGGAGATGCCGACGTTGTAGTTGCTGTCCCGGGGACGGGCACGGATGATCTTCTCGAACTCGTCGAGGTTGGGCTCGATGTTGACGCCCCGCCAGCCGCGCTCATAGAAGATCTTCGTCACGTTGTCATGATTCGGATCGTTCGCGCCAACATCGACGTAGAAACCCATCTTGCGGTCCTGGAAGACATAGGCCAGCACGTAGTCTTCGTAGAGCTGGCTGAAATACGCGCCGGATTCGAACCTCGACCGCGGACAATCGCAAGCCGGATTGCCGCCGCGGCAACTCGACAACATCGACAATGCGGCAAGGATTGGCCAGACGAACAGCGGTGACGCTTTCCCCGGTTTCATCATCGTACTTCGGCCTCCTTCCTATTCCTTCTCTATTCGTCTTCTGTACTTGCGCGCATCTTTGATGATGACCGGTCTGAAATCGTAGGGGTCGTTGCATGCGGCTCGGCTCATGTCCTTCCCTTCTTCGTCTGTGATGGTCTCTTTCACCAGCGTCAGCCTGCTGCCGCGCTTGATGAATGTCTTGGTTCGGTGCAGGGATCCTTCCACGCAATTGGAATTGAAGTGGTTCTTGATCTCGACGTACCCGATGAATCTACCCTTCTTGTCGTAGTAGTTCTCGGTGCCGTAGGACCATTCTCCACTCGTGCAAACCGGATAGACGGAGATGGAGCGCGCTATCCCATCCATCTCGAATATGCTCACGCCTTCGATGGCTCCATCGGGCCAATCATCATTGATGACTCTGACGTACTTGCCGGTCTCAAGCTTGGCGAACATGGTTTGGTTGCCATCGGTCTTGATGCGTGCCGTATTCTCGATGGCGTCAAGCAGGTCTTGCGAGTCGGCTGAGACCGTCAGTACCAGCAAGAGGGGCCAGATCAGGATAGTCGCCATGGTGGGAAGGTTCTGCCTTGTGCTTGAGGGTGAAAGGAGTGTCTACGCAGCCTGCGCCGCTTGTGTGCGCACGCATCTTGCACATCCGGAGCCCCTAGGGCAAGGCGACGAAACCAACCGGGCCGCAGAACCGCGACGCGCTCACCGTGCATCGGTTGAAATCCGTTCGCAACCTCTGGCAAGCGGCACTAGCGGAACGATTCCCGCAGGATTCGTTCCACCCGTGCCGCCAAGCTTCGCTCCACGCTTCCCACCACCACCGCCGCCATGCGCTCCGGCTGCAACACACGGCGGGCCACCTGGCGGATCTGCTCCGCGCTGACCGCCGCCAACCGGCGGTAGCGTTCGGCCGGGCTGCGCGGGCGCGCGAAGAACAGCGCCGTACCCCCGAACCAGCTACAAAGACCTTCCAGATCGTCGAACCCGGCCTCCACGTCGCGCGCGTAGCGACGCTTGGCCTTGGCCAGCTCTTCCTCCGGCACCAGCGTGGTGCGCAGCTCGGACAGCAGGGCCATGATCTCGCCGGCCAACTGGGGCAACTTCTCCGGCAGACAGGCAGAGTCAATCTCCAGCAGCGAGGTATCATAGAGGGGATCCAGGGCTGCGCTGACGTGGTAGGCAAGCCCCTTCTGGTCGCACACCCGATAGTGCAGGCGGGTGGACATGCCATCATCGAGCACGCGCAACAAGGCGATGAGCGCAGCGGAGCCCGGATCCTGATCGTGAAGCGCGTGAAACAGGATCTGAATCTCGGCCTGCGCCGAATCGCTGCGCACCCTGCGGAAACGCGGTCCATTCACCCGCGCGGGCGGCGGCAAGGGCCGCAGCCGTCGCCCAGGAGGCAAGGGGCCAAAGGCGCGCTTGACCTGCGCCAGCACTGCCGCCCGCCGGACTGGCCCGGCCACGCACAAGACCATGTTGCGTGCGCCATAGAGGCGCCGGAAATAGCGGAGCACGTCGGCGCGGGAAAACCGCTGGATGTTGCGCTTCGGCCCAGTGATCGCGAATCCCAGTGGATGACCCAGCCACAGGGTTTCGCGCGCCAGATCATCGGTGTTGATGCGATGGCCCCGGTCGTCGAAATCGTCGAGGATTTCCTCGAGCACGATGGCGCGTTCGAGTTGCAGGTCCGAGAAGCACGGCCGCAAGAAGAGATCACCCAGGATTGCGAGAGTGCCCCCCAGGTCGCGTGGGTGCAGCGATACCTGATAAAGGGAATAGTCGCGTCCCGTCTCCCCGATCAGCATTCCGCAGCGCTCCTCAATGGCGCGGTTGAGTGCGAACGAGTCGGGGTAGTGCGCGCAGCCGCGAAACAGCATGTGCTCCACGAAGTGCGAAAGCCCGTTGCTGGCCACCCCCTCGTAGCGTGAGCCGGCCCGCACGTAGAGAGCCACCGCCGCCCCGTGCAGGTGGGGCGCCTCGACCGTGCACACGCGCAAGCCGTTGGCCAGGCGATGGTAGGACACGCGCCCGGGGAAAGTGAGAAGATCAGCGGCGGAACGCTGCCGGCGCGGATCGCGGTGGGGCAAGTTGGTCAGGATAGCGCGGGATTGTAGCGAAAAATCGGCTAGAAGCACGGTCGATGCAAGGCCTGGACTCGCCCATACGCCTGGTGGTCAACGCCGACGGGTTCGGTGTGGACGCCGCAATCACGCGCGGGACTCTGCGCGCCCACCAGGAAGGCATCGTCACCAGCACCTCGGTCATCGGTAACTGCGCCGACCCGGGCGCCATCCGGACTGAGCTGGCCCATGCCCCCGCCTTGGGGGTCGGGGTTCACCTGACCCTGACCGGCGGCGCTCCTATTGCGCGGCCGTCTACCGTCCGCTCTCTGCTCGGCCGTGATGGACATTTTCCCTCACAGGTGAAAGACGTCTTCCTGTCCTGGGCCAAGGCCGAGCCGCGAGCGGACGAGATCGAGCGCGAGTTTGACGCGCAGGTGGCGCGCCTGCGCGACACCGGCCTCGCCGTCGACCACCTTGACACCCGTGACCACGTGGGCGTTCTGCCCATCGTGGGTCGCGCCGTCGAAGCAGTTGCGCGCCGACACGGCATCGCCGGCGTGCGCACCACCGTGGAACGTCCGACCCTGGCATGGCTCACCGAGATCCGGCGCAGCCTGACCACCGCTGCGCTTGGCAGCCTGGCCTGGTTCAACCGACGGCAGATGGGTGTCCTGCGCCACGGGCCACGAACCTGGGGCTACTTTGAACGCGGGCGACTCGACGAGATCAGAATCATGGAGATTCTCGGCCGCCTGGGTCCTGGCATCCACGAGCTCATCTGCGCGCCCCGCGAAAGTGACGATCCGGTCGAGCGCGCCGAGTTCGTCGCACTCCTGTCTGCGCGCGTGCGCGCAGGGCTCGCACGGCGAGGCATTGCCCTGTGCCGCTGGGCCGATCTCTTCTGACCCCATCTTATCCGGCTCTGTGGCCTCTGTGCTCTCTGTGGTGAGATCCGGATCCGGCCGGATTCCTCACCGCAGAGGCCACAGAGATTTTTCCGCGCAAGGCACTCGCGTCCGGGCCGCAGTGAACGCATAATCAGGCTTCCTCCCTGCCATGCACGATCTCCGCTCGACGCAGCAGTACTACGATCGCTTCGCCACCACCTACGAACGCGAGCGCCACCGTGGTTATCACCGGCTCATCGACGACTTGGAGATGGAACTGGTGCACAGATACGGCACCGGCCTCGAGGTTTTCGAGGCGGGCTGCGGCACAGGTCTCCTGCTGGCCGAGACCGCTCGCGTGGCCCGAGCGGCCATCGGGCTCGATCTGTCCCGCAGCATGCTGGGTCTGGCCCAGCATCGCGGCCTGCACGTGGTGCAGGGCTCGCTGACCGCACTGCCCTTGCCTGACCAGTCGGTGGATCTGGTGTACAGCATGAAGGTGCTGGCGCATGTGCCGCCTATCCGCGAGGCCCTGCACGAGTTGGCGCGGGTGGTCCGTCCCGGGGGCCACCTGTTGCTGGAGTTCTACAATCCCCGTTCGCTACGCTACCTGGCCAAGCTGATTGGCGGGGCCGCGCCCATCGCCGAGGGGACCACCGACCGCGACGTCTACACCCGCTA
>PMBS01000207.1 GCA_003153015.1 Myxococcales bacterium | reverse complement strand
CACGACCCGGCCTCGATGAGAGGTTGCGCGCGGCTCACGCGGGTATTGTACGCGGTCGGCGGCCCGAATGTCGCCGCTACCGCATAAAGCCTTCGATGGGTGTTCTTCTGTGTCGAGGAACCCTCCCGCGGCGGGCCGCCAAGCCCGCCGGCAGAGTGAGGGTGGCAGGATCTGGCAATGGCGGCAACCCGGACCCTGTGTTCACGAATTGTCATTGAGTCTTAGTCCGCCGGTTCAACCCTCGGTAGTGTTGGCCCCGTTCTTGCCTTCCCAGGTCGCCACGTTCGCCGCGTTCGTCACACGACCGGAGGGCGCAACCACCACAAGGAGACCAAATGCATATTCAGAACTTCCTTCTGGGAGCTTCGTTGTCAGCTCTGCTGGCCATGACCGCAACCGCAAACGCCGCCGAGAATGCCGTCCAGAAAGAGGGCAACGCCATCGAAGCCAAGGGCAACGCCCAGGAGAAGAAAGCTGTGCGCGAGAAGAAAGCCGCCGAGAAAACCGCAGGCGCGGCCGCAGCCAAGGAAGACAAGGGCGAACAGATGCAGAAGGAGGCCAAGTCGCTGAAGAAGAACGACAGCACCGCGGCTGAAGGTGCGCGATTGGATCGCGCCGGGGCCGCGGAAAAGGCCAAGGGTGAGCGGATGGAGAAGTCCGCCAAGAGTCACAAGGAGCACGCCAAACGCACCCAGAAGGCGTCCGACGAAATGGACAAGTCCGGCGAGAGAGTCGAGAAGGCCGGCACCGCGATCGACAAGAAGTAGAGCCGCCAGCCCGTGGACGGCGCGCGCCCTGTATTCCCTACGCGTTGTCGCGCCCGGGAGGTGTGTGACGCGCACGGTTTGGTAACAGAAAAGAGTGTGGTGTCACCTGTAGGTGACAGGTAGATGGCTATCTGGCTCGCACTTCGGCAGTGTGTTTTGGACCTACGGACCGATTTCGGCCGGTCGTTAGATTGACCAATGGGAGGGAACTCAAATCTGTCGTGGCGTGTGCGGCTGAGCTGGCGGGGCTTGCTTAGGCGCCTCTACCAGAAGTACGAGGACGACGAGGTCGGCGACAACGCGGCCGCGATCAGCTACTACCTCATCTTCTCGCTGTTCCCGCTTCTGTTCTTCCTCGCGACACTGACCGCTTACATTCCCTATGCCCGCGTGTCCTCCGCCACCCTGCTGGAGCGCGCCCGCGCTTTCCTGCCGTCCGAGGCGATGGGCATCGTCGAGACGCACTTGCGTGGACTGCTGGGCAAACCCAGGCCGCACCTGCTGACCCTGGGCCTCGCTGCGGCGCTCTACTCCGCCTCCTGCGCGGTGGACGCTCTGCGCAAGGGCTTGAACCTCGCCTACGACGTCAAGGAGTCCCGCCCGCTCTGGAAGACCGAGTTGCTCGCGTTCGGCGTGACGGTCGGTGGGAGCCTGCTCGTGCTGGCGGGGATCGCCCTGCTGGTGGCGGGCGGCAGCGCCGGCCTGTGGGCAGCCCGCCATCTCGACATCGCCGACGGGTACGTGATCGTCCTCCGATGGATCCGCTGGCCGCTCACCGCGATCATGATCACGCTCGGCTCCGCGCTCAGCCACTACCTGCTGCCCGATGTCGAGCAGAAGCTCAAGTTCATCACGCCGGGCTCGCTGATCGGGACGTTGGTTTGGCTCTTGGCGAGCTGGGGTTTTGCCACATACGTATCCCACTTCGGCAGCTACAATGTCACCTACGGCTCGATCGGCGGCGTTGTCGTGCTTCTGACCTGGTTCTTCATCACCGGGTTCATCCTGCTCATGGGCGGCGAGATGAACGCGATCATCGAGCAAGCGGCGCTCGACGGAAAGGAGAGCGGCGCGCGCTCGTCAGACCAGGCTCCGCCGCCACCCGACGAGCGTCCGAGCGCCGTGCCTCCCGGCGCGACGATGTCGGCCAGCGTCGCCGAGCGCTCCCGCGGAGGCAAGTCGCCGGGCGTGCGCGAACCGCCGGCGGGAGGTCGCCGCCGGTGAGCGTGCTAGAAAAGGACAAGGGACCGCCCAAGGCGCAACCGCCGAAGACGGAGCCAAGGAGAGGCAAGAAATGAGACGAAAGAAAGTCGCTGTCGTCACCAACCCGAACGCGGGCAAGAACACGCCCAGGGCCGGTCTCGGCAGGGTGATCTCATCGATCCTTGCCACTCCGCACTGGACCTACAACCCAGAGACGCTCAGCGCGCTCGAAGGCACGGCGAAAGAGCTTAGTCGCGACCGTCCCGACATTCTCGTCATCGCCGGCGGCGACGGCACCGTCCATCAGACACTGTCGAAGGTGCTGCTTGAGCACGAACGCTCCCCGGCCGCGCCCATCCCGCAGATCCTTATCATCCCGATCGGGACGATGAACAACCTCGCAACGAGCCTCGGCCTCACAAGGCATCCAGCGGCGAAGCTGGCCGAGTTCGTCGCCGCCAAGATCCGTGAAAACCGTCCGCTGGACGTCACGCCGCTGAACCCGCTCAAGATCAACGACGAGTTCGGGTTCCTTTACGGTACAGGACTTCCCGTGAACTTCCTCCAGAAGTACTACCAGGACCGCAAGCGCCGCGGGCCAAGGCGGGCAATCAAGGTGATTCTGGCGACGCTCGGCAATGAGATCGTGTCTCTCCTGACCTTCAGGAAGTCGAAGCAGATCCTGACGCGGCCGGTGCACGCCAAGATCACGCTGCCGGACGGCAACGATCCCCCGGTCGCGCCCTTCATGACCCATACCGGGATCCTCTGCGCCTCGATTGACGATGTCGGCCTCGGTTGCCGAGCGATGCCCGGTGCGAGAAGCAAACCCGGATGCTTCATGCTCCGGTCGACACACCTCTCGTTTTGGGGGCTGGTCGCGAGCCTCGGCCCGCTTTGGGCCGGCCTGCCCCTCCCGGCGACTTTCGACGCGGTCGTGCCTCATCTGACGATCGACTACCAGGAGCCGACCATCGCTACCGTCGACGGCGACATGAAGCCGCCCAGGACCAGCGACATCATCGGCTGCGGCCCCACCCTCTCGTTCATCACCGGATGAGCGAGACGGCCGGCGGCGGCAACCGCGACAACGGGTCGACCGCCAGCGGCTGCGAAAGGGTCGCGGGTTCTCAACCTCATTCCACCAGTCCGATCACGTTGCGGGACCGGCGCGCGATCTCCAGCGCGTCCCGGAGCTGCTCGAAGATCGTGCGCGAACCGGGCAGTCCCCACAGCAGAAGCTGGGGTGTCGTCACGTCATGGCTGAATACCCGAACCCGGGACACTCCCAGCAGCCGGTCTGTCATGGTCTGATGAACCGCGCAAAAAACCACCCGACCGCCGACGGATGCTATGCTCGCAAGCCGTAACCTGCTCGTGGACGCCATACCTCTATGATACCTAATGCAACCGATTGGGCCTGTCCGAGACCCCAGGGAAGAACGGCTGGCTCAGCCGACCGAGTGCTGCGCATCCTGGCGTGCGGGAAGCCGGGACTGGGTGCGGGTCTGGTGCTAGCGTCGTTGGCCTTTTTCTTCCCTGCCGTATCCCTGGGCGCTCCGAATACCCTGGGCGTCCGGGTCAGCGGTTCGCTCCTGCCGGCCGATGTCGTGCACAAGGCCGTGGGGCCAGACCCAGCCGCGGACCTCAACCTCGCCGAATGGGCCTCGGGGGCCTGCCAGCGCATCGTGGCGGCCCACCAGGCAGCGGGATACGACTATGCGCGCGCCTGGTACAGCCTGGAAGAAACGACGCTGGTCTGGATCTATGTCGATCCAGGTCACGTGCGTGTGCAGTTTCTCGGGGTCGGCAGCGTGGGCGCAGCGGTCTTTCGCTTCAATCTTAACCTGCCTGGCAGCGTGTTTCACAAACCGACCGTGACCCGGTCCCTGGAGCAACTAAGACGGCAGTACGGCCTTGTCAGTATTTCGTACCTGGTCACGGATATTGGCGAGATTCAGCTCCCCCTATTCGGCGCCATCGTGCCTGAGCGGGTCATGCGGGTCTACGTGGTGTCGCGTGAATTTCTTGGCTGGTCGTTTGACGTCTCAGTCAGCGCCACCTGGGGCGTCGTGCCTGCGCTATCCTTCGAACACGGCGGCCTGCTGCTCGACGACGACCGCCTGTCCACCAAGTTCGAGTTCGCCTTTCCCTACCGACAATACGTGTTCGAACAGGAGGCGCATCTGCAGTGGGTGCATGGCGGGTTCGAGGCCGCGTACCGACTTCCGCGCCGGATGCGCGGTTGGCTCGCCCCCCGGCTGGCAACCTCGCTGTTCCTGTCTCGCTACGACCGCCTGGACCTGGACATCAAGACCTTCGACATCTTGCGCAGCACTACGGTGCCCATGCTGTTGCTCTTTCGATCGCCCCTGGAAGTGTCGCTGGGTGTAGGGGCCGACGTGGTGAGGATAGTCCAGCTAGAGCGGGTCACGGGTGGCCCGGAGGCCCTCCAACCGCTGGGCGACACGGGCTGCGTGCGTGCCCTGGTCCGGCTGGTGGCCAATCTGGACCCGCAGGTGTTGGTCACGCGACGCGACCAGCGACCCTGGATGCGCCTGGAGATCGATGCTGCTTCCTCTGACGTTCAGAAGTGGTTCCTCAGCACAAGACTGTCTGGCCAGTGGGCAACCAGCGTGGGACGGCACCACTTTGCCATTCGCGGCCTTGGAGTCGTGCTGGCGGGCGACGTGCGCTTCTGGGACGATATTCCCCTGGCCGGTGAATACCAGCGCGTGTTCTTCAACAACCAGTACTGGATTCACCATGCGGTACAGCTGGAAACCGCGTACCGCGTGGGGTTGTGGCGCGACTGGATTGCCGTGGGCGTATTTCACGATGCCTCGCTCTTCATGGATCGCAGGCTGCCCGTGCATGGCATCGCGACCGCCGATGCCTTCGGTCCCAGCGTGCACTTCCTGATGCTCGATACCTTCGCGCTCAATGTGTACGCCGGCTTCGGCTTCGCTCCCGTGGGCTTCGACCAAACCTTCACTTTCGCCTTGCAGACCATCTTCTAGGTTGCCCTGAGCGCGGGCTACGGCCCGTGGTGTCCGGAAACTCACTGCTACGACGGCAAAGATGGCTTGCTCATCAGCGCGAGGTGCACGCCAGAAACCCCGGTTCTTGCCGCGCTCTACTTCTTGGCCTCGGCCTTGGCTTTGGCGGACGCCTTCTTGGCCTCCACTCCGGCCTTCTCGGCCTCGTTGCCGGACTTTTCCATCTTGACGTCGAAAACCGCACCCATGTTGACGATCTTGTCGTGAGGTCCGCTACAAAAGACAAGCCAGAAGAGGTTGACTCGTGCGCTCGGGTTCAAAGCCGCTTACGCTTAGGGCAGACACGCTAGCCATCCCAGGTGA
>PMBS01000067.1 GCA_003153015.1 Myxococcales bacterium | reverse complement strand
GCTCGGCCTCGCGCGATGGTGCGCGGCCGGCAAAGCCGGCCGGCTCCCCACGCGGATTGTAGGCCTCGACCGGCGGGCAGGCGCACACGAATTGTCGGTCGCCCAACACATTGTTCAGGCGTCCCACCGACGGCCAGAACTTGCGGCCGCGCAGCCAGGGCAAGGGATAGCCGGCACGCTCACGCGCATAGGGGTGCGTCCACTCGGCGGCGACCAGCGACTCGGCGGTGTGGGGCGCGTTCTTGAGCAGATTGTCGTCACGTGGCTGCGCGCCCGATTCGATCTCGCGGATCTCCTGCCGGATGGCGATCATGGCCTCACAGAAGCGGTCCAGTTCCGCACGCGACTCGCTCTCAGTTGGCTCAATCATCAGGGTTCCCGCGATGGGGAAGGACATGGTCGGGGCATGGAACCCGTAGTCCATCAGGCGCTTGGCCACATCCTCGGCTTCGATGCTCGCGCTCTTCTTGAGCGGTCGCAGGTCCACGATGCACTCATGTGCCACGCGGCCGTTCTTTCCCCGATACACCACCGGATAGTGTGGCTGCAGGCGCTCGGCAATGTAGTTGGCGTTGAGGATGGCGAACTCGGTGGCGCGTTTGAGGCCGGCCGCGCCCATCATGCGGGCGTATGCCCAGGCAATCAGCAGGATGTTGGCGCTGCCCCAGGGCGCCGCCGCCACCGCGCCAATGGCGTCGCGCCCGCCCACCGGCACCACCGGGTGGCCAGGCAGAAACTCGACCAGGTGGCTGGCCACCGCGATGGGACCCATGCCCGGGCCGCCCCCGCCATGGGGACTGGCAAAGGTCTTGTGCAAATTGATGTGGCAGACGTCGGCGCCGATCTCGGCGGGCCGACAAAGCCCAACCTGGCCGTTCATGTTGGCGCCGTCCATGTACACCTGGCCGCCGTGCTCGTGCACGATCGCACACAACCGTTTGACGTTTTCCTCGAATACGCCGTGGGTCGAGGGATAGGTGAGCATGAGCGCGGCGAGGCGATCCCTGTGCTCGACGGCGCTGGCCTCCAGGTCGGCTTCATCGACGTTGCCCCCGGCATCGCAGGCAACCCCCACCACTTTGAACCCGGCCATGACCGCGGACGCCGGGTTGGTGCCGTGGGCGGAGGCGGGAATCAGACACACATCGCGATGGCCTTGGCCGCGTCGGGTGTGGTAGCGGCGAATCACCAGCAGTCCGGTGTACTCGCCCTGCGAGCCCGCATTGGGCTGTAGCGACACGCCCCTAAGGCCGGTGACCGTCGCCAGCATGTGTTCCAGTTCGCGGAACATGGCCTGGTAGCCCTCGGCTTGGCTGGCCGGTGCAAAGGGGTGCAGGCGGCTCCATTCGGGCCAACTGATGGGCAACATCTCGGCCGTGGCATTCAGCTTCATGGTGCACGAGCCGAGCGGAATCATGGAGTGCGCCAGCGACAGATCGCGCGCCTCCAGCCGCCGGATATAGCGCAACATCTCGGTCTCGGAATGGTACTGGGAAAAGACTGGGTGTTGCAGGTAGGCGCTCTTGCGCAGGAGAGCGTCGGGGATGGGTGGCTCGGCTTCCTTGGCCAGGGCCGCCACGTCAGGAAGCTTGTGGCCCGCGGGCGCGAGCACCGCCAGGATGTCGGTCACGTCGACCTCACTGGTGGTCTCGTCGAGAGAAATCGTGATGGCGGCTGGGCCCAGGGGCCGGAAGTTCATTCCCGCGGCCTCAGCGCGGTCGTGCCAGGCATTCACGTCAGCGGCCAGACCCTCCACGCGAACCGTGTCGAAGAACGGTCCCCGCCACACGCGCAACCCGAGACGCGCCAGACCCTCGGCCAGCACCGCGGTCAGCCGGGCGACCCGCTCGGCGATCGCGCGAATCCCACGCGGCCCGTGGTACACGCCGTACATGCTCGCCATCACCGCGAGCAAGACCTGTGAGGTGCAGATGTTGCTGGTGGCTTTCTNNCGCCGGATGTGCTGCTCGCGGGTTTGCAGGGCCATGCGCAGGGCGGGGTGGCCGTGGGCGTCGACCGACACGCCGATGAGCCGCCCGGGCATCTTGCGCACGAGTTCCTTGCGGGTAGCGAAGAACGCAGCGTGGGGGCCACCGTAACCCAGCGGCGTGCCGAAGCGCTGCGTGCTTCCCAAGGCCACGTCCGCGCCGAACTCTCCCGGGGGCAAAAGCAGCGCCAGGCTGAGCAGGTCAGCGGCCACGGCCACGTGCGCGCCGGCGGCGTGCGCGCGTTCGCAGAAGGCGCGGTAGTCAACCACGCTGCCGTCGGTGGTGGGGTACTGTATCAGGGCTCCGAAGACGCGGTTGTCAAAGGCGAAGCGCTCGTGGTTGCCCACCACGACCTCGATGCCACGTGCCTCGGCCCGGGTGGCGACCACCGCCAGGGTTTGCGGGTGGCACAACTCCGAGACGAAAAAAAGGTTGGCATCGTCGCGCTCAGCCAGCCCGGCAAACATGTGCATGGCCTCGGCCGCTGCCGTGGCCTCGTCCAGTAGGGACGCGCCCGCGACCTCCATGGCGGTCAGATCCATGATCATCGTCTGGAAGTTGAGTAGCGCCTCCAAGCGGCCTTGCGAGATCTCCGCCTGGTAAGGCGTGTAGGCCGTGTACCAACCGGGGTTCTCCAGGATGTTGCGCTTGATAACCGGCGGAACGATGCAGTCGTGGTAGCCCACGCCGATGTACGAACGGAACACGCGGTTGTGGCTGGCCAGCCGCCGGGCTTCGCCCAGAAGTTGGTGTTCGGAAAGCGGCGGCGGCAGGTCGAGCGGTGCGGACGAATGGATGGAGGACGGGACGGTCTGGCTGACCAGCTCGTCGAGCGAGCGGGCGCCCACCACCTTGAGCATCGCGACCAAATCGGTGTCGTCGGGGCCGATGTGGCGTTCAGAGAAGAGATCTGTCGGATCGAGTGGGGACGGCATCGGACTGGGCTAGCCTTCGTGTTCCTTGAGGAACTCCTCATAGGCTGCTGCGTCCATCAGCCCCTTCAACTCATCAGGGTTGGTCAGCTCGATTTGCGCCATCCAACCGCCGTCGTAGGGTTCCTCGTTGACGTATTCGGGGGAATCCTGCAGCGGGGAGTTGACCTTGACCACCTTGCCCGATACCGGGGCGTAGACGTCGGAAACCGCTTTGACCGATTCCACCGACCCCAACACCTCGTGCGGTTTCAGCACTTCGCCCTCGTTGGGCAGATCCACTTGCGTCACATCGCCGAGTTGATCGACAGCGAACTGGGTGATGCCTACGGTGACCAGGTTGCCTTCCTGGCGGACCCACTCGTGGTCCTCGGTGTAGAGCAGGTCGTTGGGAACATTCTCGCTCATGTCGGTCGGTCTCCTTCGCTGGCGGGATTGTACTTCAGGCTAGCGGCGATAAAAGGGCCCTTCTACCACCTCGGCCTCGGTGGGTTTGCCGCGACAGTCGATGAGCAGACGCGCCCCGGCCCGGGCAAGCGGCGCCGGCACATAACCGAGCCCGATGTTCTTGCCCACCGTCGGCCCGACCGTGCCCGAGGTCACTTCACCCACCTTGGCCCCGGTCGACGGATCGTGGATGGGGTAGCCGTGGCGGGCAATCCCGCGGCCGAGCATGACGAAGCCAGCCAGCTTGCGCTGCAGCCCCGCGTCCCGTTGCCGCAGCAGCGCCTCGCGGCCGATGAAATCGCCTGCGTCAAACTTCACTACCCAGTCGAGGCCTGCTTCGAGAGGCGTCGTCTCGTCGGTAAGATCGTTGCCGTACAGGGAAAGACGGGCTTCTAGCCGAAGGGTGTCGCGCGCGCCCAGGCCCACCGGCTTGCCCCCCACGCTTACGCAGGCGTCGAGCATGGCCTGCCAGAGGTGCTCAGCGTCGGGCGCCCCGCAGAAGATCTCGAAGCCGTCCTCGCCGGTGTACCCGGTACGCGCGAGCCACACCGGCCGGCCCGCCACCTCGACGTCGGGCAAGAAGTGAAACGGCTTGAGCGTGGCAAGCGGCGCGCGGGTCAGCGGCGCAAGGCAAGCCTGGGCCTTGGGACCCTGAAACGAGATGAGCCCGGTTTCGTCCGAGGCGTTGCGAATCTCGCACTTTGCCCCGACCTGCTCGACGAAATGCTGATAGTCCTTCGCGATGTTGGCAGCGTTGACCACGATGAGGAAGTGCTCGGGCCCCACCCGGTAGACGATGAGGTCGTCCACGATGCCGCCCTTCGGGTTGCACGCCACTGTGTACATGGCGCGGCCGTCGTAGAGCTTGCCCACCTGGTTGGTCACCAGCCGCTGCACCGCCTCAGCCGCGCGCGTGCCACGGAAATGCACCTCGCCCATGTGGCACACGTCGAACACGCCGACCGCGGTGCGCGTGGCCTTGTGCTCCTCGAGAATGCCCGAGGGATAGTTGACCGGCATCAACCAGCCGCCAAAATCGATCATCTTGGCGCCCAGCCTGCGGTGCGCCTGACAAAGCGGGGTGGTGCGGGGTGGGGTTGCAGAGGCAGCGTTCATCGCGGCGGAATCTTGGCGGAAAGCGTGCGCGGGGACAAGAGGATCCGGCGAGTCTAGAACACGGCGCGTCCCGCGAATTTGGCATTCGGAGTACGGGGGCGGGGCAAAGGCCGAATTGGCACCTTTCGGGTAGGGGCGACCTGCGGTCGCCCCTGGGGGGGGGCGCCCTCACGAGCCGGTGCCCGTCGATCTGCGCGGGGCGACCGCAGGTCGCCCACACAAGACGTGATGCGGGCAAAGGCAATTTCAGCGCGAATGGCCCTGCTTTGGCCGGGGAGAGGGCGGTGATAGTCTTGCGGAACGCGCGTCACGGAAATCCGGCAATGCCGCGACTTGAATAGGATCAGACCCAGCGGCGGTTCTTCTCCGGGCAGCCGCTCGTGCTTGGTGAGCCGCCCGCGCAAGCTGATTCCGTGCGCCTTCGATCAGCCGGCGCAAATCACGAAGCAGGACAGTGGGGCCATCAGGGCCGCGGATTTTGACATGAGAGTGTAGCTCCCCACGCGTTGTTCCTACCGTCGTTCAAGCAACGCCGGATCGAGAAACCCGACCAGTAACTCGGTGACCTGGTCTTGCAGGCCGCGTGCCTCCACCGGTGAGCGCACGTCGTTCATGAGCAAGGAGAACACCAACGGTTTTTGCCCGGGCGCACCGGCCACGCCGGACAGGCAGCTCACCTTGGCCAGGGTGCCGGTCTTGGCCCGCACGTAGCGCTCGGCCGCGCTGCCCGCCATGCGGTTGGCCAGGGTTCCGTCGGCGCCGCTCACCGCCAACGAGGCGAGAAACTCGCCGGAGATGCGGAAGTCGCGCATGGCCGAGCGGATTACCGTGGCGATCTGCTCGGCGGAAAAGCGGTTCGAGTCGTACAACCCAGAGCCATTGCGCATGGTGTAGCTGGCCTTGGGAATGCCCATGCCTTCAAGGTAGCGAGCCACCGCATCCAGGCCTTTCTGCCAGGTGCCGGGCCGGCCCATGACCTCGGCCCCCAGGGTCCGCAGGACCTGTTCGGCAACGAAGTTGTTGGAGCGCTTGCCCAGCTCGTGCACGACCACCGCCAAGGTGGGCGAGTCGTGGGTGGCCAAAGTGCGCAGCCCATCCTTGGGAGCAGCCGCCACGCGCACTGGCTTGTCTATGATGATGCCGCGTTTCTGCAAGAGCTGCCTGAAGGTCTGGCCGATGAACAGATCCGGATGGACGATCCGGCGCAGCACCACGCGCGGCTCGCTGCCCAAGCGAATGCGACCCGACACGGTCACGCGGGTTTGACCGTTGCCCGCGTCGCTGGTTTGCACGATGGGCGCGGCCGGCCCTTTGGTTGCGGTGGTCACCCGGCCGGCCAGAACCAGGTTGGCTGATGGCGGGTCCAGAACCACGCGGGCCGCTGCGCCTGCGCTGGGCCCAGGTGTGATGGTCACCGCGACCGAGTTGCTGTTCAGCGAAGCAGCCGAGGAGGGCGCGCGAAACGCGGCCGAGTCGTCCTTTTCATCGTAGGACGGCCCCACTGTGGCGCTGTCAAAGGCGCTGGCATCGACCAGCAAGCCTCCGTGCACCTTACGGAGACCGATGGCAGCAAGCTCGCTGGCCAGCTCGGCCAGATCTTGCGTGGTGAGGGTGGGATCGCCCGAAGCGCGCAGAAACAGATCCCCTTGCAACTCGCCAGCGGGGTTGACCGCGCGCCCACCCTCGGCCGGGGCCAGGCCGAGGACAGCCGTTTTCCAGCGAAACTCGGGTCCCAGCAGGGCGAGCGCCGCCGCGCTGGTCACCAGCTTCACGTTGGAAGCGGCGTTCAGCCCGCTCTTCTCGTTGCGGCTGTAGATGGGCTTGCCGCTCTCCGCGTCCAGCACCATCACCGAGACCTTGGCCCCGGCAAGGGCAGGGGAGGTGAAGATCGCATCCAGTCGCGCCTTGAGCCACGCTGGTCGTTCCGCCAGGTTGGAAGGCGGAGGTGCAAATGGCGGCGGGGCAGGGGCCGCTGACGGTGTGACAGCGGCGCCGTCGCTCGCCGGCCGGTTGGGCTGCGCGCTGACGGTCAAGGGGCCGAAGCAGAGGGCGAAGATGAGCGTGAACCTGTGGCGCAACATTGGAGCCTGGCCGCGGATCTACCGTGAAGGGGACCGTGACTGCAACCACGGGACGGACGCAGCGGCTATACTGTCTAGCCGTGGACCTCTTCGCCCATGCTGCAGGCAAGGACCGGCGCGGCCAGCCGCTGGCCGAGCGCATGCGTCCCATTTCATTGGCCGAGTTCGTGGGCCAGGACCACCTGCTCGGCCCAGGGCGCTGGCTGCGGCGTGCGCTTGACGGCAAGGAGCTGACTTCGCTAATCCTGTGGGGACCGCCGGGCACGGGCAAGACCACGCTGGGGCGCCTCTTGGCCGCGGAAACCAACGCCAGTTTCGTGGCGGTCTCTGCGGTGATGGCCGGGGTCAAGGAGGTACGCGAGGCGGTGGCCGAGGCAGCCGAGCGGCGGGATATGCGTGGCCAGCGAACCCTGCTATTCATCGACGAGATCCACCGCTTCAACAAGGCCCAGCAGGACGCGCTTCTGCCCCATGTGGAGGCGGGCACGGTCATTCTGGTGGGCGCCACCACGGAAAATCCCTCCTTCGAGGTGAATGCGCCGCTGCTCTCGCGCGCCAAGGTGGTGGTGCTGAAGCCGCTCTCCCAGGAGAACCTGCGCACCATCATCGACCGCGCCCTTGCCGATCCCCGTCGCGGCCTCGGGGCTGAGTCCATCGAGTGTTCCGAGGCCACCCGCGATCTGGTGGCAGCCCAGGCTGGCGGCGATGCGCGCCAGGCCCTAGCCACGCTAGAGGCAGCCGCCGCCGTCGCGCAGCCCGACCCGGACGGACGCAAGCACATCGATGCCAAGACCATCGAAGAGGCATTGCAGCGGCGGGCGTTGCTCTATGACAAGGCAGGCGACCAGCACTATGAAGTGGTGAGCGCCTTCATCAAGAGCATGCGCGGCAGCGACCCCGACGCGGCCGTGTACTGGATGGCGCGCATGCTGGANNGACCCGCTCTTCGTGGCGCGCCGGATGGTGATCTTTGCGGCTGAGGACATCGGCAACGCAGATCCCAATGCCTTGCGCGTGGCCATGGCAGCGACCGACGCACTCCGTTTCGTGGGCATGCCCGAGGGCCACCTCCCGCTCACGCAAGCGGCGGTGTATCTCGCGGTCGCGCCCAAGAGCAACACCGCGGTGACAACCTATGCGGCGGCCAAAGCCGACGTGGAAGAGCACGGTGCCCTGCCGGTGCCGCTACACCTGCGCAACCCCAGCTCGGCGCTCGGCCGGTCCATGGGCTTTGGCAAGGAGTACAAATACCCGCACAACTACGAGGGCCACCATGTCGTCGAGGATTACCTGCCGGAAGAGCTGAAAGGGCGGCACTACTACCAACCGTCGAACAGCGGCCGCGAGCGCGACATCGCCGAGCGCCTGGCAACCCTGCGAAAGCCGAAGAGCTAGCCTTTTCAAGGCCAGAAGCGCCGCAAGGCCGACAGATCCAGGCGCGCGGCCCAGCGCTTGGCGGCGCGGGCCAGGATCTTGGCCTTGTCGCGCTTGCCGATGACCGGACGGTGGGTGAACACGTCGAAGTCGGCCTCCTCGATCTTGTCGAGTATGGCCATGCCAGCCAGCCAGATGAGAGCCAGTTCGAACTTGAGGTCGTTGCCCAGTTTGCCCAGCAGAGGGCGGCCGCGTTCGAACAGGGCGCGGGTGCGCGCAACCTCGAAGCGCATCAGATCACGGATGGGCGCTGCAATCCGCAGTGCCTTGATGTCGGCCTCGCTGACGCCGAAGAAGTGCAAGTCTTCGCCGGGAATGTAGATGTGGTCGCGGGCCGCATCGGAGGCCACGTCCTGCCAGTAGTTGGTAAGCTGAACCGCGGTCGAGATCTCGTCGGCGAAGCGCACGAACTCGGGATTGTGGTAACCGAATAGCCCGAGCAGCAGGCGCCCCACCGGCTCGGCCGAGCGCGCGGTGTAGGCCCGCAAGGAAGAGAAGGTCGCATAGCGGGTGACCTCGAGATCCGCGCGAAAGGCAGACAGCAGATCCTCGAAGGGCGGCAAGGTCAAGCTGCGCTTCTCGATGGTGTCGTGCAGGGCCACGAATACCGGGTGGCGAGGCTCGCCATGGAAACACCGATGTAGCTCTTCTTGCCAAGCATCCAGCGCCTGGGTGCGGTGGCCGTCGTATTGGGGCTCGTCGGCGAAATCGTCGGCCGCGCGGGCAAAGGCGTAGAGCGCGACCACATGGGGCCGCAGGCCCGAGGGCACAAAGCGGGAAGCCACGGGAAAGTTTTCGTGGTGGGCGCGCGCGAACTCCTCGCAGTAGTGATAGGCGCGTTCCACCGGCCAAGGTCCGGGAGGCGGGTCCAACCAGGGCAGGGAAGGCCGGGCCTCGCTCAGCGCGGATTCTACGTCCCGGTCGCCGCCAGCCCTGCCAACCAGACGCCGGCGTCCGCTGCGCAAGATCGAACGGATCACGACCGCGCTCCCTTCGGCTCGGGCGACGGGTCGCCCACCGCACGCTTGTGCAGATTCATGTGACCGCGCTGAATGCCCTCGGTGGCCAGGGCGCGCAGGGCGGCCAGGTTCTGTCCGAGACCCGCAGCGCCGATCACCATGGCCAGCTCCGCGGCAGACGAAACCCGCAAAATGCGCAAGGCGAGTCGCGCCCCTGGGTGCACCTGCAAGGTTCCGCCCACCGTGCCCACCGCCATGGGCATCTCCAGCCGTCCCATCAGGCTCTCGCCCTCCACCTTCCAGGTGGCCAGCGGCCGATAGCGGCCGTCGCGCGCGGCATAGGCGTGCGCGCCCGCTTCCACGCCCCGCCAGTCGTTGCCGGTGGCCATGACCACCGCGTCCACCCCGTTCATGATGCCTTTGTTGTGGGTTGCCGCGCGATAGGGATCGTCCTCAGCGAAACGCGAGGCAGCGGCAATGCCTTCTGCCACCTCATGGCCGGCAGGCCCAGCCCGGTGGGAAGTCAGGGCAGCAAAAGGCACACTGGCACTCACACGCACCAGGCGTCGGTCAGCCAGATTGGAGAGAATGCGCAGACCGACCCTGCCGCCAGAAAGCTCGGCCAAGCGAGGGGCCACGGTCTCTGCCATGGTGTTGACCGAGTTGGCGCCCATGGCGTCGCGACAGTTCACGTGCAGGTGAACCACCAGCCGGTTTTGCGTCGAGCCGGTTACGTGTCGCACTTCCAGGTCGCGTGCGCCACCACCGACGGAAACCAGAATAGCCTGGCAGCTGTCGGCCAGCGCGAGTATCTCGGCACGGGCAGCCTCGATACGAGCGCGTGCCGCAGCCGGGTCGCCGACTTCGCGCAGCTCGATCTGGGCGATCATCACCGGCAGGTCGGCCGTGGCAGAGAAACCGCCACCCGCGCGCACCATGCGGGCTGCGTAGGAAGCGGCGGCGACCACCGACGGTTCCTCAATGGCCATGGGCACTAGGTAGTCGCGCTGGTTGACTTGAAAGTTGAGCGCCACGCCCAGGGGTAGGGCATAGATACCCACGCTGTTCTCAACCATACGGTCCGCGTCCGCTGCGGCGATGCCGCCGGTATCCAGCAACACCAGATCATCACTGTTCAGTTCTGCGCGCTCCGCCAACTCACGACGCCGAGCCTCCCGCGACCAGCGACGGAATTCAGGAATGCGCGAGCTATGCGACATGAAAAGGCCCCCGTGCCGGGTCCGGCGGTTCTTCGCCAGATCGACGGAATACGCCAGAGCGGGCGAGGGTAACGTCCAGCACCGAAAGCGCGGGCTGGCACGCGCGAACGAACAAGCTTGCGGCTTCGGGTGTGGCGAAGAAAGCCACTCCAACGTCGCCGCCCCCGGCCCCCGAGGGTTTGGCATCGCCTCCCAACTCACGGGCCAGGGCAGCCGCTTGCGCGAAGGCCTCGGTGACGATCTTCACCCCCGCGGCCTTGCCCAACTCGGCCAGTTGCCGGCCATAGCGGCCGGCGGCCACCACAGCGCCGGTAGCACGCCCAGCGCCCAGCTCGCCTACGAATCGTTCGGCGGTGGTGCGGAGCGCGCCGATCAGCATGCGGTAAGACGACGGTGCCATCCTCGCGTAGGCCTGTACCGATTCCACCATTTCGCGTGTGTCAGCAGAGTCTCCTGTCCAAAACACCACCAGGTGCAGCCCGGCTGGCACGACGATCGGTTCGATGACGGGTGGCCCCTCAGCGGGCCGCATGAACTTGATGAAACCGCCGTAGACCGCGGCCGCCACATCGGCGCTCGATCCCATACCGCCCTGGGCCGCCCGGTGGGCAGCCTCGGCGGTCGCGAAGATCTCATGTCGCAAGCTATCGATGGACAGACCAGCCGCCTCGAACGTGGCGCTGACCGCGGCGACAGCGGTGGCCGCGCTTGACCCCAGCCCGATCTTGAACTTGCCCTGGCAGAACGCGCCCGTGTCCACCATCACGGATCCGGCCGGCAAAGCGCCCGAGGCTTCGCCAATCGCTGCCAGCGAGCGCTTCACGGCTTGGTCAACCACGGCAGACTGTGGCTCGCTCCCCGGCACATACTGCGCAACCGCGTAGCGCGACACCGCTGCCAGCACGGCCACGCCGCCCTCGAGCACGGCATACTCGCCCACCAGGAAGATCTTGCCCGGGGCGGCGACCACCGGCGTGCCGACCAGAGTGGTGCGCGCGTTCATCGCCGCTCCTCCCGCACCAACTCGGCGCCAGGCCCAGGCGCCAGTACCAGGGTGCGCAGAACCCCAGGCGTGGCGGCCAGCGCGGGCTCCACCAGCGCGGCGTCGCCTGCAGCGCAGAGGACCTTGACGTGTGGTCCCGCATCGATGGTGAAAAACGCTTTTGTGCCGGCAGCCCGCAAGCGCCGCACGGTTTCCATCGCGGCCAGGGTGGCGCCGTTCCAGTACAGGATGGGCGGATCCGCGGCCATGGCACAGGCGTGCATGCGTATGGCATTGCGCTCGGCCACCTGGCCCAGCCCCGCCAGATCGTGCGCCCGCACGGCGGCGCGGGCAGCCGCCAGATCCTGTGGCACCGCTTGCAGCCAGCCAGGGTAGTAGGGCGAAGTCTTTGCGGTCAACTCCATGGCTTCGCTCGATGCAATGGCCTTGGGCCCCTCGGCCGTGATCGCCACCACCAGGCGCACATCCCAGGCGCCAGCAGGCAAGAGAGTCTGTGCGCAGGCATCACTGCCGTCAGAATTCTCGCCCGCCGCCATCTCGACGAAGCCGCCGAAGATCGAACGCGCGGCAGAACCCGAGCCCTGGCGGGCCAGGGCCGACAGTTCAGCCAGGGGCAGTTTCATGCCAGCGGCCCGCGAGGCGGCCAGCGCCAGGGCGGCAAAGCCGGCAGCCGAGGAGGCCAGGCCAGCGGCCGTGGGCACACTGTTGCGGGTGGCGACCTCGGCGGGCAGGCCGACGCGCGCCTCTTGCCGAACCAGATCGAGGAAGCGGCGCACCCGTTCGGCGAAGCGCGGTTCAGCGGGCGCCCCGTCCAGGGTGATGCGATCGCCACCCTCAGTAGCCTCAGCGTCGGGAGCGAAGCGCACCGTGGTTTCGCTGCCCAAGTTGGCCAGGGTCAGCGACAGGCTGCCGGTGGCGGGCAGATTCAAGATCGGGTCGCGCTTGCCCCAGTACTTGACCAGCGCAATGTTGGTTCCCGCCCGTGCGGTAACCGACAGGGGAAGATTGTAAATACTCATTTGCCTACCAGAGTAAGGAAGCCATAGCAGCCCATGCTGCGCCAGCNNCCACCGCCGCCCGCGCCGGTCAGTTTGGCGCCCAGAGCGCCGGCGGCGCGCGCCGCCCGAACCAAGGCGTCCAGTTCGGGCGTGGACACTCCGAGGCCGGAAAGCACACCGTGGGCCAGGTTGAACCCATGCCCGAGCGCCTCGCTATCGCCGCTAGCCAGGGCCTCCATCCCGGCGCGGGCCAGGTCTCCCAGGGCATCGACCAGACGACGCGCGACCGACACGCGCTGGCAAAGCTTGGCCACGGCGCTGACCAGATCGCTGGTCTGGCGCGCCTGTCCGGAAAGGCCTACGCAAAGCTCGACCGGCCGGTTGAGCGGGATGGCCTGCCAGCCGGTGTCCCGGTCGAAACGGCCCACACCGCCTCGGCTGGCTACCGCAGCGTCGATTCCCGAGGGCGTCTTGTGAAAGACCGCTTCGGCCGCCGCCGCGGCAGCGAGCACCTCATCCTCGCCTGCGCCGGTGCGGGCAGCCACCGCCCGCGCAATGGCCACCGCCATGGCCGCCGAGCTCCCCAGGCCGGCACGGGCCGGAACCTCAGCCTCCAGCCAAAAATCCAGGCTGCGGCCGGCAACCCCCAGTCGTTGGCACAGCCGATCGATCGCGGTACTCACCGGCGAGTCGTCACCCATCTGCAGGTCGAGTTGCCAGGCCGGGACGCGCACGCTGCCTGTTCCCGCGCTGGCGTGGGCGCGCACGCCGAGCTGCATGCCCGCCGCTATCGCCGGCTGACCATACACGACCGCGTGCTCGCCCAGCAGGATCACCTTGCCATGACCGAAGCCAGTGGTGGTGGTGGTTTCCGTCATGCCGGCCTTTGCGTAAGCCACTGCCCAAGCTCGCCGGTGATCACGCGTGGGGCGCGGGCAAGGTCGGCTACCTTGCGTTGGCCCGAAAGCAAACAGACCCGGCGCAGGCCGTCGACGACTCCCGACAGATAGGCCAGCGCGCCTCGCTCGCCGCCCTGGCGAGCCGCGACCAGGGCCGGCTGGGCCAGCGCCACCGCACGTGCCCCAAGGGCGAGCGCCCGAGCAGCGTCGAGGCCAGTGCGCACGCCGCCGGAAGCCACGATTTCGGCGCGCAGGCCCGATGCAGCCAGCCAGCCCACGCAGGCGGCGGTGGGAATGCCCCATTCACGCAGCTCGCGGCCGCGCGCAGCTTGTTCGCCGCGCGCGCGCAAGGACTCGATGGCGATCCACGAGGTACCGCCCGCGCCAGACACATCGATGGCGGCCACCCCGGCATCTTCCAGCGCGCGTGCCGCTGACGGCGAGATTCCGCAGCCGGTCTCCTTGACCAGCAAGGGCCGCCCTAGATCGGCGCACAACCGGCGGATGGTGGCAAGAGCGCCGCGGAAGTCGCGATCGCCGCCCGGTTGGGCCAACTCCTGTCCGGCGTTGAGGTGAATGCAAAGCGCGTCTGCTGCCACGCGATCCATGGCTCCCGCCACCTCGCTGGTCTTCATTTCGCGAAGCTGGGCCAGACCCAGATTGGCAAAGAGGAAGACCGAGGGCGCAAGCTTGCGCACCTGAAAGGTGGCGGCGAGCGCGGGCCGGCCCAGCATGGGGCGCAGGCTGCCCAACCCGAACGCGATGCCGAGTTTCTCGGCGGTGGCAGCCAGGATTCGGTTGATGGTCGCGCCTTCCTGGGTGCCGCCGGTCATGCCCGCGATCATGAGCGGGGCAGCCAGCCTGCGGCCGAGCAAGGTGGCGGAAAGGTCGATCTCGTCGAGGGCCAACTCAGGCAGCGCCACGTGTATGAGCTGCACGCATTCCAGCAGAGTGGTGCGCGCAAAGCCGCCCGCGCCCGAGGCTGCGATGTGCAGGTGGTCGGCCTTTCGTCGCGCGATGTCAGTTGAGGAAGGACGGGGCATAGCGAACCGCTATTTGACCACAGCCGGCACTCACTGCACAGAGAATGAGACTGGTTTTGGTGACCCCGGCCTGATTCGAACAGGCGACCGGCTTTGTATCGGGGGTGTGGCTCGCTTCGCTCGCACGCCTCCGCGTCCCCCTCGCTCCGCGCGGCAGAGCCGCGCTTCGCTCGCCGAGGCGTCTCTTGGTGACCCCGGCCTGATTCGAACAGGCGACCTACGGTCTAGGAAACCGCCGGGCGTTGTATCGGGGGTGTGGCTCGCTTCGCTCGCACACCCCCGCGCCCCCCTCGCTCCGCGCGGCAGAGCCGCGCTTCGCTCGCCGATGCATTCTCTGGTGACCCCGGCCTGATTCGAACAGGCGACCTACGGTCTAGGAAACCGCCGGGCGTTGTATCGGGGGTGTGGCTCGCTTCGCTCGCACACCCCCGCGCCCCCCTTCGCTCCGCGCGGCAGAGCCGCGCTTCGCTCGCCGATGCATTCTCTGGTGACCCCGGCCTGATTCGAACAGGCGACCTACGGTTTAGGAAACCGCCGCTCTATCCACCTGAGCTACGGGGCCATGGGAATTATCTTAGGGGAAACCAAGACGCGAAGGTATGCCGCGTGGCTTGATGCCAAGTCAAGGGCTGGAACGCCTTATGGGCAGGGCCGGGCGTTAGTGGTGGGTGCGAAACCGCGACCATGTGAAAGTGTTCGGAGAAGAGTTGCAGGAAGCGGTTGCCCACTTGAGGATCTCGCCCGCCGCGGGGACTGGCTATCCGCGTCCGACGATCCCGGGCATGCGAAGGGTATTTCTGCGACGGCTCTCGTCGCATCTGCACTACACGTTCGACGACGCCCATCGTCAACCCGTACGAAACACTGGATGGCATACAATAGCCTCGTGTGGTTCTGCCTACTCTTCACCTGGCTGGCGGCCGCGCCCGCGGCAAATCCGTATTCCTGGCCCCACACAAGCTTGCGCCCCTTGTCCGAAACAATCCCGACCCCGGCCGGCTTTCGCCGGGTCCCGGCCGACCAGGGGAGTTTCGCCCTGTGGCTGCGAAATCTTCCGGTTCGGCCCGATGGCACGCCTGTGCGTCTCTTTGATGGCAGCCAGAAAGGAAACCAGGCTGCACACGAGGCTGTCCTGGACGTTGATGTTGGCGCGCGCGACCACCAGCAGTGCGCTGATGCGGTCATGCGGCTGCGAGCAGAGTATCTCTTTGCTGCTGGCCGCGAGTTCGAGATCTGTTTTCGTGCGACGAATGGCGCCGCCTTGCCGTGGAGCGCTTGGAAGTCGGGCCAGCGGCCGCACCTCAGCGGGAAGCGCATCGAGTGGAGGCGCCAGGGGCACGGCGACGGTTCGTGGCCGGACTTCCGCAAGTATCTCGATTTCGTCTTTGTCTATGCCGGTACCTGGTCACTGCAGAGGCAGTTGGCCCCGGTCGAAGACATTGCGCAGATCCAGGCTGGCGACGTCTTCATCCAGGGCGGTTTCCCCGGCCATGCGGTTGTGGTGGTGGAGGTGGCGCAAGACGATCAGGGCCAGCGCGTCTTCATGCTGGCACAGAGCTACATGCCCGCGCAGGACATCCACGTGCTCAAGAATCCGGGGAGCAACAGCCCCTGGTACCCCGCCCGCAGCGGCAAGCTTCTCGTGACCCCTGAGTGGGTCTTCGAGCCGCCGCGCCTCATGCGGTTCCGCGACAGTGAAGGTTGCGCTGCCGCTAGTGCTGCCCGCCAGAAGAACTTGAAGGGAATCGCCAGCGTGTTGTCGGGCAGCACGCGAGCGCAAGGCGCGAGCCGCGAGGCCGCAAGGCCGCGCGGGGGAAGGGGGGACCCGGCGGGCTTTGCCCGCCGGGGGGAGGGGCTCACCCCTCCGTAAATAGAGGCTAGTGCCGCTTCGCCTTGCGCTGCAATTCGGCCTCCTGGATTGACCATAGGCTCAACCCCTGCGGAGCTTCTGGCAAGCGGCACTAGTGAAGCTCCGCCGGAACAGAACAGGAAGGATCGAGCAGTTCGGGACGATACTCGAAGTGCATCGTATCGAAGTGGTACCAGCGACCGCCCCAGATGAAACCTTCTTGCTCGAAAGCATCTACGATTGCCTGCGCGGGCGTACGGTCGGATTGGGGGCGCAGGTCCTGGCCGTGCCGCCAGCGCCAGTAGTCAGAGCGCTTGGGGTTGATGTCCAGGGCGATTCCGTAGGAATGGGCGCTGGTGCGGTCAGTACCGGCGATCTTCCTCCGAGTGAAAGCACCCCCGAGCGGAAGGATGGTCTGGCGCAGTTCGGGATGGGCGGCAACCAGCACCCGCAACCGCTCTTCGACGCGGGCCAAAGGGCCCACAATGCGCGAGTGGACCAGGATCTTCTGGCCAAGGAATTCCACCCGGCGCAGGGCAGCTCGATTGCTCCCGTAGGTGAACTTGAACAGCGAGTCGACGCGCACTCGGCCGGGATCATCGTTTTCAGAATGAATCGCAGTCGTGGGACCCCGGCGGTAGGGCAGGGAGAACATGTCCTGCAGATCGGGCTCGGCCAGCGCCTGCGCGAAAGTCTTCTTCCGCCCGTCGTCGTAGGGCAAGCGCTGGCCTTGGCCAAGGCGTGCGAACCAATGGTCCGTCTCGAGCACCGGTTGCACGCCGTAGTACCGCTGCAGGCAAAGCAGCGGAGCTGGTGGCGCGCCTGCAAAGCCCGCATCGCTGGCGGCGAAGAGACCCATCAGCGAAAGGACTGGGAAAAGATGCACGCAACTATGCTACCAGACAGGTTCCCAATCCCTCGCACTACCTCGTCCGCGGTGGCTTGCTGGGGGGCACGAGGTCCACCTGACGGTCAGGGCCAGGCGGTCCCACTAGATCGACGGGTGCCACCAGGTCAACGGGCGCGGCTGGATTGGGTTCCAGGTCGACCGGCGCAACGAGATCCACGGGTGGCTCGTTGGTTGGGCCGGGCATGACCGGCTGCGGGGCTAGCGGCCGAAGAGTCATTCTGTCCGCTCCTACCGCTGTCTGCGACCGGGCAGGGTAGGGTGGTGAAGCGAAGACAGTGGGCGCGACCGCCTGACGCGGACCCGGCGCCGGCCCGCGGGTCGGTTGCGCGGCCCGCGGGTGGCCCGGCGACGCCTGCGCCGGACGACCGAGCGGGCCTTGGATGCTCCCCGCCGGGAAGCCGGCCGGGGCGCCGCTTGCCGGCGGAATCTCGATCGCGTCGGGGGCCAGGGTGGCTGCGCCCGGCAAAACGCCCGGGGTCTTGCGCGACATGGTCAGATAGGGAAGGGCGTCGTCCACCTGGCGCTCAAGCGCGCGCGAAGCGTGTTCTTGCCTTCGCTCCCACACCAGGTTGATGGTCATCTCGTGGACCTTGGCCTTGATCACGTGATACGGCCGATCCACGTAGATTCCCTTCGCGGTCACGTGGATGACGTGATAGCCCTTGGGCACCTTTAGGGTGACATTGCCGTCCTTGGGCGTCCCCACTGCCCTGGCGCGCTCCTGGTCCACCCATAGGCGCGCTCCCTCGACCGGGCCGCTGTCGTCCATCACCGTGATCTTGAACTCTGCCTCGGATGCCTCCAAGTTGAAGACGACGAAGGTGGTCTTGCGTGCAAAAATCTCGACCTGCTCATAGGGCTCGTTCAAGACCAGAATCTGGCGACCTCGGGTGTAGATGCCGTACAAGTGAACGAAGTACTTGCCCTTGGGAATGCCCCGAAACGTCGTGCTCCGCTCGACCTGCCAGGCCTCGAAGCGCCGCTTGCGCTGGCCCAGCCATTCCAGCTTCTTCTGGTAGGCCGTGGGGTTCTCAATCACCGGCGTCTTGTTGCTGCGTGAGATGAGGACCGAGAACAGCTCCTCCTTGGAATCCGGATCCCACTGCACGCGCACCACGATGGCGCCGCGGTATGAAAGTATGATCACCCAAGCCACCGACCCCAGCAGAGCCAGCACGCACAGACTGGCGACAAAAGGGTTGACCATCACCAGGCCGGTGGAGCGGCCGATAAGTGCGCTGCTGGCTCGGTAAACCTTCTGCTTGGCCACGTCGAACAGGATCAACTCGACGTCCACCCAGGGGGCCAGCCCGGCCGGCTGGATGCGGTACATGAGCACGGCCTCGCTGCCCAGGTCGTGCGCCAAGACCGCAAGCGCGTCTTCGGTGACCCGGTTGGCAGGAAGTTCCTCGGTGCGGACCTTCGAGCGCGAGGCGGAAAGCTCCCAGGGCGGGCGCATGAGCGCTTCCAGGAGCCCGGCGGAAAGCCGTTCGGGCCGAACCAGGAAGGGCCAGTACAAGGGCTGACCGCTTCCGGGCAGAGGCGCGATGGTCACCGCGGTCAGTGTCGGCTCGTAGAGCATGTCGAACTTCTGCAGGAGCGGGTGCAGGTTGCGCGCGAGGGTCGAGGGCGGACCCACGGGCTTTTCCGGCCCTTGCGCGGCAGCGAGAGCCTGTGCCGATTCGTCCTGGCGGGTCTTGATTTCCTGACTCAGCGTCGTGGCCGCCGGGTCCGACCCGCCGACTTGGTCCAGCCGGGCGCTGACGGCCTTGACTTGCTCCGTGCTCAAGTCCTGAATCTTTATGAGCGGAGCCGCCTGACTGACCGCCGCCCCGCCGGCCAAAGCACGGGTAGCCACGGCGGACGCCAAACCCGGCTCCTGGGACGCGAGCTTCTGCGCCGCTCCCAGGGCAGCCGACTCCACTTGCGGTCCAAAGGTCCCGGGTGCGGATGCGGCCAGCAGGGGTAGGGCCACGCGCCACTCAGAGGCGGGCCGGCCCAACAAGGGCGAGAGCGCCTCGTCGCGTTTCTCCACAGGATCGCCCCGCTCGACGGCCAATGCGGCCCGCGCGACCACCACAGCCGGCACGCTGCGCGCACCCTTGAGCAGGTCGAGCTCGTTCTGTGCGTCGTCAAAATCCCGCAAGGCGACCTTGGCCCGCACCTTGGCGGCCCGCAGGGCTACGTTCTTGGGATCAGCCGCCAAGCCCTCGTCGGCCAACTCAACCGCAGCGGCCCAGTCGCCCACAAGCAGGCGCGCCTGCACGCGGGTTGGCTTGGGCAGGCTCGGCTCCTCGGCGAGCGACCGGAGGACGTCAAGCACGGCGGGCAGACGCGCGGCCGCATTCGGCAGCGCGACCTCGATGGCCCGTGCCGCGGCGGCTGCGTCGCCAACTAGCAACGCGGCCTGTGCTGCCACGAAGGGGCGCAGGTCAGCCAAGCCAACCGCGGGAACGTCGACGACGGTTGCGCCGATGATCGGGGCCAGGCGCTCGGCGATCTGGCGAGCCATGGTACCAAGCTCACCCAAGGCCACACCCACCGAAATGCGGCCGACTCGCTTGCCCGCGGGACCATAGACCAAACCGGTTGCCATCAGGCGCTTGGGGGCCTGCTGCAACTGCGCGACCAGGATCCGGTCAGCACCCAGTTGCTCGGCCAGCCGAGGTGCCAGCTCGTCGGTCACGGCCAAGCTGCCGCGCGGGGCTTGGCCGGTGAACGCCTCGATGGCAAGCGCCAACTCGTGCCTTGGCACCAAATGCCGTTCGCCAGGTTTCAAATACGAGCGCAGGAGCAGGGATACGGCAGCGGCCTCTACGCTGAGTTCCGGCGGGGCGCCCAGGTCAGGGAGCACGACAGCGCCTTGGGCCAGCGCGGGTCGCGCAGGTGCCAAGGCCCCGAGCAAGAGCGCGGTGAGCAGGACCGGGGCTAGGCGGGCGCGGGCGCGGAAGACGGGCATTGCGAGGATCTTCGGTTGATCTTCGTTGGGTTTGTTCGACAAATCAATCAGCGGTTAAGCGACGCAGCGCGATCGCGTCAGAGGGTGATAGAGTAGGCCGCGATGTCCAGACCCTCCTTCCGACTTGCCGCCTGTCTCGCCCTGGTAGCCATAGGCGGCTGTCGTTCAGATCCCGACAAGCCGCTCGGGCCCGCCGATTCATATGTTCTGTTCGCACCGGTAGCGGGAAAGTCGGACAGCGCACTTCCTGTCGTGCGTCGGCTCAACATCAGAGACGAGGCCGTGCAACCGCTCCCCCAACTGCTTGAGTCAAGCTTCGCTTTTGAGATGCTGCGTACATCCTACTTGGCCAAGCAGTTCGTTCGCGAGGCCAGTGCCGACGGCCAACCGTTCACGGCAGCCGCGCGCCGCAACGCTGCGGAGCCGACCTGTCTGGTCCTGGGCATCGAACCCAGGCCCTACCGGCTGGGACTGGCCTTGCCCAAGACCTTCGGCGGCGTCGAGGAACGCCCACGCCTGCCCTGGATTGGCCTGCCTGCCGATCCCCCTGCCGACAAGGCGCTGGCACAAACCCTGGCCGGCCGCTTGGCTACCTATGTCGCGCACTTCGTCGGCACGGCTGGGCTCCTCTCTGATGCGGCCGCACCTGCGCCGGTTCTTGTCGAAGGCTACCGCATCGCCATGGAGGTGATCGCGCGCGAGTGGCGGGTGGGCACCGGCCCGGCCGGTGTAATCCAGGTCGAAGAGGGCTCAACCGCACAACGTGAGATCTTCGCCAACGTGCGCGAGAATCGATATGTCCTGCGCCAGGACGGGGCAACCCTGCGCGACGCGCGTGAACTGGTCGAGGATCCGGGTGTGGCGGCCACGGTAATCTATCGCATGGTCCAGTCGCGTGCCCTGGCTGGCCGAATGGCGCCCGATGCCTTCTACGCGCCCTTCGCCCCCAACCGCTTTCCCCCTGGCGTGAGTCCGGCGGCCGTGCTGGGGACCTTCAGGAACTTCCAGGCCAAGTTCCTCAGCACCTGGGCCACCGCCGTGCTGCAGGGCCATCCGCCTCAGGATGTGATCGATCTCGTTGAACTCTATGGCGCCGCCTTTCGGACCGAGCGTTTCGAGGCCGTCCGCATCTTCGTGGTGACGACATTCGGGGCGACCGTCAAGGCTGGTGGCGTGTCGACCAAGCCCAAAGATGCCACCCGTGCCTTGGATGAGCTGACCACCCTGACAGGCGAGGTCGTGTTCGGCAAGCGCTCGCTGCGTGAAGCCTTGACTGCCCACGCCGTTGACGCAGGGGCAAGGCCTGGCGGCTCATCTAGTCGCGGACAGTAGAGATGGCATAAACTAGCGTTATTTCGCGATGTTGCAGTATAAGACCTCAATGAGTTGTTTCAAAGAGAAGGGGGCGCCATGAAGCGCGCACTTGTCACAGGAATCACCGGTCAGGATGGCTCGTATTTGGCTGAGCTTCTGCTGCTCAAGGGCTACGAGGTTATCGGCGTTGTCCGGCGTTCGAGCTCGTTCAACACCGAGCGCATCGATCCCATCTACCAGGATCCGCACAGCACCGACTACCGCCTACGCCTGGTGTTTGGGGATCTCGACGACGCCAGCTCGATCAATCGTATAATCCAGGAGACCCAGCCGACCGAGATCTACAACCTGGGGGCGCAGAGCCACGTGCGGGTCAGCTTCGACGTGCCGGACTACACCGCCAATACGGTGGCGATGGGGACTTTGCGGCTGCTCGAGGCGGTGCGCGAAAGCGGGGCGCGCTGCCGCCTGTATCAGGCATCTTCCAGCGAGATGTTCGGCTCGTCGCCGCCGCCGCAGAACGAAGACACCCGGTTCCGGCCCCGCAGCCCCTATGCCTGCGCCAAGGTTTTTGCCCATCAGTTGTGTCAGAACTACCGCGATGCCTACGGGCTCTTCATCTGCTGCGGGATCCTGTTCAACCACGAGTCTCCCCGGCGCGGTATACCGTTCGTCACACGCAAGATCACGCGCTCGGCAGCCCGCATCCTGCATGGGCTCGACAAGAAACTCTTTCTGGGCAACCTGGACGCGCAACGCGACTGGGGCTTTGCCGGCGACTACGTCCTGGCCATGTGGCTCATGCTTCAGCAGGACCAGCCGGATGACTACGTCATCTCCACCGGCCAGACCCATTCGGTACGCGAATTCCTCGAG
>PMBS01000064.1 GCA_003153015.1 Myxococcales bacterium | reverse complement strand
AACAGACGGCCGAGCTTTCCGATGCGACCGAGAAGATCGTCAGCCCTGAGCTCGACGTGCTGTTCTTGCGCTACTACTCGAAGTTCCAGCCGCCCTACGATGTGGTCGGCTCCAGCCACAACGGGTCGAGCATTTCGGCCCACTACGAAGTNNTGGCCAATCTGGAAAACTGGCGCGGGGAGGCGGCCACGGTCTCACCCGGCGACCTCAACATCTATATCTACCATCCGCTCCAGCGCAGCCAGTGGGGCGACCACTTCTTCCCCACCGGCCTGGTCATGCCCAACACCAGCATTGCTTTCGACTTCGGTCCGGACTTCGTCAGCCGCCCCGACATCATTCCCACGCTCGACCGCTGGTACGCCTACGAGTTGATGGTCAAGGCGAACACTCCTGGCCAGAACGACGGTCGCATCGCCGCGTGGGTTGACGGCAAGCTGACTATGGACTTTCCCAACCTGCGTCTGCGTGACGTGGCCAGCCTGACTATTGACCGTTTCGCCCTTTGTTTCCACATCGGCTCGAACCCGAATGGCCAATCCAAGAAGTGGTACGACAACGTGGTCGCCGCCAAGGCGTACATCGGTCCGATGGTGAAGTGAGTGCGAACCAGGCGAAGATCGCCTAGTACGCAATGACGGCGACACGGTAGCCCGGGTAGGGATCACTCGCGAAGTAATAGTCTCCGGTGCCGTTGATGTATCCGATCACGGCCGCGTTGCCGATCGGATCGTAGCGGAACGCAACCACCTCAGCCATCGCGAGATGGACCACGCTCTGTGAAAGTATGGTCCGCGCCGCCACGTCAATGCTCTCGAGCAAGCAGCCGTTGGCGCACGGTCCGTAGAGAAAGGCATCGCTTGAAGGGTCGACGAGCGCGAAGAGCCGGCCCGAGGCATCTGAATCCATGGCCGCGAAGTACTGGCTGCCACTGAGCGTGCCGATGGCTCCGTCTTTCACGAAGCACCCCGATGTGAACGAGCTCGCGTCCCCCGAGCAGTTGGTGGACATCAGCAATTTGCAGGGGTTTCTCGCTGGTCAGGAGGTGGACTAGCGTGAGGGCGAGCCCGCTGGCGTCGCAGAGGGAGCTGCGGGTGGCGGGGCGTAGTAGCCAGCAGGGACACCGTAGGGGGTCCCGAAAGGTGCCGGAGCTGGCGGCGGTGCTGGTGCTGGAGCTGGCGGCGGCGCTGGTGCTGGGGCAGGTGGCCAGGCGGGCGCGGGTGGGGATGGAGGAACGGGGCCGGGGGCTGGCGGTGCGGCGTTGGTAGGCACCGGACCACGAACCGGAGCGGGTGGTAGTGCGGGCGGTGGTGGTGGCGTCGGCGCCAACCCCGGGTAGGCGGCTCGAGCAGGAGGCGGCGCTGCCACGGGTGCGGGTGGTGCGGTGGTGACCGGCGGAACCGGAGGCGGCGGCGATGGGGCAGCAGGCGAGGCGAAGGGCGGCAAGGGCACAAACTGAACCGCCGATTTTTCGAGTATGGGAATCAGAAGGGTGTTGCGTTTGGTGTCGAGGCCGATGTCGGCAGGTGAGGGGATTCCCGATATGACTTCCTTGAATTCTCCCCCAGGCAAACCACGGTAGATGGCGGATGCCTCCAAGCTCGAAATAAGGAATGGGCCGTCGCCTAACTTCACAATCCCATCGAGTCCACCCTTTGGTAGCGTGGTGGCCGGTCCCGTGCCGCCATGCTGGTCGACGTGGAACAACTGGTTCGCGCCCAGGGTGACGACCCACACCCCATCATCGTCCGCGAGCAGGCCACTTGGCCAGCGCAGGGCTTGGTCGTTGATGAGGACGTCCGCCGAGCCTTTTTTCACGTCGATCATGTAGATCGCGTCGTCGCCGGTGCCGGCAAAACTCCCGGCCTTGATCGTCACCGCGCTGTCGGAAACGTAGAGAGTCTTGCCATTGGGCGACGCCGAGAGATCGTTGAGGAAGACCGAATTCGCTATCTTGATCGCGCCTTTGGCTTTGCCGCTCTTGCGGTCGAACTTGCGCACGACATTGACATCCGCGACGTAGAGAATCTCGCCGATGATGGCCAGTCCCTTGGGCGCGTTCAGCTCGCTTCCCTTCTTGCTTCCATCGACGAACTTGAGCGCGATGATCTTGCCGTCGGGGCCAATCTTCGAAAGGAAACCCTTCTTGTTCGGGGCGGTGGGATCGCCGTTGATGTTGCTCACGAAATACACATCTTGGTCCGCATCCCAAAGCACGGATTCTGGCATTTGCAGACCAGCATCCCTGATCACTATCGTGGGCGGTCCGGGCGGTGGCAGGGGCACGACGGGTATGGGGGCCGGCCGGGCCACCGCAACCGGTCGTGGCGGCGCTGGCATCGGGCACACCGGCGCAGGGGCTGGGTAGGGGCAACATCCGGCTGCGAGGATGGCAGCACTCGTACCTAGCAGAACGGAGATACAGCATCGCGAACGATCCATTCTTCACCTCTCCTGGTTGCTATTCACGTGCAGATAGTTGTGGTGCGTGGCCACAGACTAGACCGAAAATCCGGAAAAACACAACCCGCCTCCGCGGGAGAGCATTCTGGAGCTTTGGCGTCACAAGTGCAAGTGCTCGGCTACCTCCGTAATCCCGCGATAGCCGCGGAAGGTCGTGGCCGTGGCCGGAGCGATCACCGTCGGCCACGGCCACGACGACGACCAGGACCACGTCCACGACCACCACCGATCGCTCCCATCGGGTGCGGGGCTCGATCATGGAAAGGCCCGTCTTTCCAAGGTCGTTGGCGCCGTCGCTACGCTTGCCGCGGGATTAGGGTCGACAGTCCGGCGCGATCCGTGCCTTTCGAAAAGGCCCGGTGTATTCTTGCGCGAATGAACGGACGTGGGCCGGTTCTGCTCACCCTGGCGCTCCTCGCCGGTTGTGCGCGGCCAATTGTTTACGTGCTCCCGCCCCCGGAGACACGCCCGGTCGGCAGCGTGCCAGCAGCACCGCCCAAACATCTGGATCCGCTAGAACGCTCCTGCAGCGACGGGGATTCGAGCGGATGCGTCAGCCTCGGGTACTTGTACGACTACGGCGAAGGGGGCGTGTCCGAGGACCGCGCGCGCGCGGCCGAACTCTACCAGCGCGCGTGCGACGCCAAGAATGGGGCGGGTTGCGGGGACTTGGCCAGTCTCTACTCCAGCGGTCGTGGAGCGAAGGCGGGCATCGCCAAGGATCCAGCCAAGGCGGTTGAATACTACTCGCGCGGCTGCGCGCTCAAGCACGCCAAGAGCTGTTACAACCTCGGCGTCGACTATCAGATGGGCGAAAGGGTGGCCAAGAACGACACGCGTGCCGCGGAACTCTACGACATCGCCTGTCGTGCGGACGACGCGGAAGCCTGCAACAATCTCGGCTTTATGTACGGCTCCGGCTTGGGAGTCGAGCGCGACCTCGGCAAGGCGCGCGACCTCTATCGCCGAGCCTGCGCCTCTGGGGTGGGGCGCGGCTGCTCGAATTGGGCTTTTCTCTTCGAGACCGCCCCGGCCGATCTGGTTCGTGCGGCGATCGTCTACCGCCTCGCGTGCGTTCTGGGGGACGCCAAGGGGTGCACAAACCTTGAGTCGCTGCCGGGCCTCCGCAGCCGTTCCTTCCCCAAGCGCGCCCGGGTCGTGCGGGCCGAGCTCGACCGTGATTGCGACAAGGGTTCCGCCGAGAGCTGCCGCTTGGGCGGTGTGCTCCTACAGAGCGGCATTGGGCTCGCACCAGAACCAGGTGCGGCGAGGGATCGCTTCGACGAGGGTTGCCTGCTCCTGGATCACGTGAGCTGTGACGCACTCAAGATGATAGACGAGGGGCACGACGACCCCCCTTGATCGCGCGCGCCGACAAGGGCTATGCCGGTTGGCGGCCACAAACGGCAAATACTTGCGATATTGTCAGATACTACACTGCTAACCCTGTGGTGGTCGAGTCCAGTGTCATGGTCGGGGCACAACCCGCGTTCAGGCACCATTCATTCTATTCGTGCGAGGAAGAACTCACCCGGCGGGCGAAGACGCTGCAGCTTCGGCTAGTGCGATCGGCGTCGACGTAGGGACCGCAGCACTGCGAGGCCCAGCAGACCAAGGCCGGCCAGGGTGGTCGAGCTCGACGGTTGCCCAGCAATGCGGCAACTGCAGCCTCCAGCGTTTTCCGAGGTGCCGCTTGTCCCTGCCGCTCCGGCAATTCCGGATCCTGACGTACCAGCACTGCTCAGGATCCCACCCGCGTTGACTGCCCCTCCCGCAGACAAGATGCCACCACTGGCTGCGACACCGCCGGTACTGGAAACTCCGCCGCTGGCCGCGACTGTGCCACCCGTGCTGAGCCCGCCGCCGGTGCCAGTCGCGCCGCCCGTCGCGGCGATTGAACCACCCGAGCCCATCGCGCCGCCGGAAGCCTTGGTGCCTCCTGTCGTGACAGTGCTCGTACCGCCCGCAGCCGTCGCGCCGCCGGCGGCGCCTCCCGTGGCGACGACGCTCGCGCCGCCCGTGGCCGTCGCGCCGCCGGTAGTCGTGGTGCCACCCGTGCCGCTGGTTCCACCCGTGCCGGTCTTTCCACCTGTGCTGCTGATTCCACCCGTGCCGGTCTTTCCACCCGTGCTGGTGGTGCCACCCGTGCTGGTGGTTCCACCCGTGCTGGTGGTTCCGCCCGTGCTGGTGGTTCCACCCGTGCTGGTGGTTCCACCCGTGCCGGTCATTCCACCCGTGCCGGTGGTCCCGCCGGTTCCACCTGTGGCCGGGACCAGGTCCGGGCTCTCAGTCGTGAACGAGGACGCGGGCAGACCTTCCTTGTTGAACAGACTTATCACTGGATCATCACCCCAGCCATAGCGCACCCTGGTTGGGGTTGGCACCGATGCGCTGGTTACGATGACTGTGCTCCCGCTGATCACGGCATCGCCCCATACCCAATTGCCGGTAGCGCCTGCTATGGCAAACCCCGAGAGCGCGCCACCGCCCTGGGCAACCAGCCCGCCGCCAACGTGATCGAAGTGCAGCGTCACCTGGTTGCCGGAGATCGTCTTCGAGAGATAGAGCGGCCCGGAATACACCAAGGTGTCTTCACCGTACAGCAGCGCCCGGGCGGGCAGTGCGAGACGCCTCCCTGCTTCCGCCTTGTTGGGGAAATGCCAGTTGTTCGGCGTGCCAATATCGAAATTCACGCTCATGGCTGTGTTGGCCAGGGCAAGTGCCAATCGCTGACCCTCCCGAACCTGCGCGACGTTGCTGGTGTTGTTCGGGTCGGTCTGGGCACTGTGGATGTTGGAAAGCTGCCCATAGTAGAAGGGAAAATCGCCCTGACTCCAGGCCGCACGCCATCCCTTTATCAGCAAGTTGAAGCGATCACCATAGGTTGGAGCGTCGGTGGCGTTGCAGTTCTGCTCTCCCTGAATCCACACCGTACCCCGTATCCCGTAACCAACCACCGGTGCAACCCAACTATTCCACATGGAGCCTTTGTCGCCGTCAGCGATGCTCGGGTTGGCAGCGAGCGTGGCGGGATCGAGCCATGATGCGATCGTGGTTCCGCCGACTGCGGTCACCACCAGTCCAACCGCCAATCCCGTGGCTTTCTGGATCTCCTTGCCAAAAAAGTACGCCAGGGCCGATAGCGGGCCCGCGGTAGAAGGGGAAACCACCTCCCATGTCGTTGTCTGCCCGGGCTGGCGCAAGGTGTAGTAGCGCATGAGAGGAATGTTGGCGCTCGTGATCTCGCTTGCCATGTTGGAATAGTAGTTCAGTCGGGTATCCATATTGGACTGCCCGCCCGCCTGCCAGACCTCTCCTACGTAGACATCGGTCAGGGTGACTGTGTTGTTGCCTTTGATGGTCATGGTCAGCGGGCCAGCCGCAGCCATGGCATCGAGTTTCAATGTCCAATTCCCACTGGACGGCGTCGCGACGGTCTTGGTCTGCGTGTCGAGCGTTACCGATACCTGCTCACCATTCGTTGCCGTTCCCCAGACTGGGATGGGCATGTCCCTTTGCAGCACCATCGAGGAAGCAAACGGCGGCTTCACCGCGACGTTTGCCAGGGCCGAGCCACACAGCCAGTCTTGGCAGAGCACGACCATCGGCACGATAGCAATGATGCTCTTGCAGCGCATGTTAAGAAATCCATTCACAGTTTGGCCAATCACCGTCGCAAAGCAGCGATGGTGTCATGCCTCGCGCGAGCTGTCCGGCGCCCGCCAGGCTAGCGCAGGTAGCACACTAGCGGGAAGATGTTGAGAGTCTTGATCTGGTCGCGGACCATTTCGGCAATGACGTTGGCTCCCACGGTATTGAGGTGAGTCACTCCGTCGGCCCAGTACTTCGTACAGCTACTTGAGCCAACCGTGCTGAAGTATGCCACCGCCGTCTTTGTGATCTCGATGACCGGAACATTATTGGCGGCCCCGACGCTTCTGATGCTTGCAGGAAGGTCGACACCGGGGCCATTGATGAGTTGGTTGGAGTTCATCGTATTGCCAGTGAAATTGCAGCGCGGGATGGGGGTCGCAAGTATCGGGATGGCGCCGACTGCCTTGGTTTCTGTGATGTACTTCAGTAGGTTGGCTTCAAACTGAGCCTGCGGCGTGTTCTTGTCATTGTGGGCGAATTCGATCAGGACGACATCGTTGGCTTTGAGCAGAGGCTTGATCGTGGGCCACATCTTGGGGTCGTCGTAGAAACTGTAATAAGGGGCATCCGTCCGGCAAGGGGTGGTTGCAGCCGAGCACTCCGTCAGCGCGCCAGAATTGCCATAGTTCGCCACGGAAATGCCATTGGCGAAGAATTGCGGCAGCCACTGGCCCCAGCCTGCGGTGCCCGGGCCCTCTTGGTCGCACCCGGTCGAATCGGTCAGGATGTACATGGCAATGGTGGTGGCGGCGGCGGGCGCGTAGGCGATGGAATCTAGCTCGGGCGACGTCCCTATGAAGTACATGTCCAATCCGGGGGTTCCGTTTGAAGCCTGCGACCACTCGGGTTGTCCCTCGGGCTGGCGGACGTTGACCGACATGGAGTAGCGGACCTTGTCGCCCGCAGCGGTGACGATCGGGGCAACGGCGGCGCCCACCGTTGAAAACGGGGCGGCCAGCATCTCACGCAAGTGTTCAGCCTGCACTATGGTTTGTCCGGCGGCTGCGCCACCGAGGTAGAAGGAGACATCGTAGTTACCTGGGTTGCCACCAAAATGGCAGGTGATGCCGGCCGAGCCGCTCCCGGTACACTTGGCCCGCGTCGTGGCGTCGGGCGTTGGGCCGTCAACCAAGGTGGGGCAGGACCCAGTCACGGTCGAGCCACCGGTGGGGGCAGCGCCTCCCGTGGGAGCAGCACCGCCCGTGGTTGTCGTGCCGCCCCGAGCGGTCGCGCCGCCTGCGGGGACCGAGCCGCCCGTGGTGGAAACCGTGCCGCCCTTGGGGGCAGTGCCGCCACTGGGAGTTGCGCCGCCAGAGGAAACCGAGCCGCCAGAGGAAACCGAGCCGCCAGAGGAGACCGAGCCGCCAGAGGAAACCGAGCCACCAGAGGAGACCGAGCCGCCGGAGGAAACCGAGCCACCAGAGGAAACCGAGCCACCAGTGCCAGCGCTGTTTCCACCTGATCCTTGGCTACTACCTCCTTGGAGCGCGGGCCCACCTCCGTTTGTCGAAGTGCATCCGAGTCCCAAGAAGACTACTGCAGTCATGCCTGGAAAGAGGCGACGAAGATTTCCCATTTTGCAACGACCTCGCGGGTTGTGAATTGCCTTCGGCGAGTAGATTAGCATCAGTTGGAGTAGTGACCTAGCCCATGACCACGGCTCAAGTATTCGCGATGGCTCGTTGCGGCTGCGTCCGTTTCCGGTGCCAGGGGTTTGCAAGTTCATCGCCAGTGCCGGAGCAGCGCGTTGGTCGTCTCGCTGACCTGTCTCGCTAGTGCTGCCCGCCAGAAATTGTTGGAGGCTTGGCAAGAGTCCCCTCGGGCAGCACGCGAGCGCAAAGCGCGAGCCGCGAGGCCGTAAGGCCGAGCGGGGGAAGGGGGGACCCGGCGGGCTTTGCCCGACGGGGGGAGGGGCTCTCCCCTCCGTAAATCGAAGCTAGTGCCGCCTCGCCTCGTGTTCTGGTGTCTCTCGTTGTCGTGTGCATCGGTTGGAACCCTTTCGTCACTTCTGGCAAGCGGCACTAGCGCACGCACTTCGCATAGGCAGCGGTCCAATAGTTCCAGGCGCCGCTGGCCCCAGCATTGAATCCGGTAAAGCCGTCGTCGTAGTTGAGGCCCCACCAGGCGGTCGTGCTGTTTCTCTGCGGGTGCGACGCCCAGTACCAGTTGTTGCTGCGTGCCCCGTATTTCGTGTTGGGGAACATGGTGCGGTTGATGGCCGGTGCCACCTGCGCCTCGTCCACTAGCGTGGCCAGTTCGCGCACCGAGGGCAGCCGCCAGGTGTTCCCTCCGATGGTCAAGCTGCTGCAGTACGCGACCGCCTGATCCCAGCTGATAAGGCCGGACGAGTCGCCGGTTCTCTGCCAGATGAGCCCCGTGTAGTTGTCCTGGACCTCGTCGGTGGAGATGACGGCGTATTGATTGGGTGGCGCCACGGCCGGGTCGCTGAAGGCTTCGCCGGTGCCATTGCCGCGCACGCAGCGAACGCGTCCGGCGGTGGCCGCTGCATAGGCATTGCTGACGATGCCGTCGCCAAAGTTGAAGGCCCAGGCGCAAGTGCCGGGACCGGCCGCTGTCCCGGCGTCGGGATCTGCCGGGACCGCCCCGCAGGTCTTGCCAGCGCCGGCTTGCCGAATGGTCAGGATCCAGTTCGAGCCGGTCTTGTGGAAGCCGCTCGCGCCGGTGAAGGCGGCGTCAACGGCCGGGCTGCGCGTCCAGTCCATGACGGACTCCGTCTCGACGCGGGTGGGAACCCGCCAGTCGTTGTAGCCACCGAGCGACAGGCTCGTGCAGTAGGTGATGGCGTCGGCGTTGGCGTAGCTGGTGCTCGACTCAACCTGCTGCCAGTCGAGGCAGGTGACGTTGTCATGCACGATGCCGTTGGCGACGGTGTAGCTCGCAGGGTTGGGCAGGCCCGAACCGGTTGGGTTCGGCACCTTCCAGCAAGCCCATTTGTGCGAGCCGCAGGTGGCGGGCTGGCACGTCCCGGAGGTGCCCGCTGCGCTGGTGGTGCCTCCGGTGCCTACGCCCCCGGCGCTGATGGTTCCCCCGGTGCCGGGGCTGCCCCCGGCGGTCCCACCGGCGGTGGTGGCCCCTCCTGTCCGGGAAATGCCACCAGCGCTGGTGGTTCCACCGGTGGTAGCGGTTCCTCCGGCCCTGGGCGTGCCCCCGGTACTTGCGCCCCCTCCGGTGCTCGATATCCCGCCGGTCTTGATGGTCCCACCTGTGCTGACAGTGCCCCCGTTGGTGGTGGTGCCACCCGTGCTGGCGGTCCCACCGGTGGTGGCGGTTCCTCCGGTCCTGGGCGCGCCCCCGGCACTGGTGGCACCACCGGTGCTGGTCGCGCCGCCGGTTGTCGTTGCCCCGCCCGTGCTGGCGCCGCCTGCCGACGTGGCACCGCCGCTGCTGACCGGGGTTTGGCTTGCACTAGAGCAGCCGGCGACGGCGATAGCAAGCAAGCCCAACAACTCGACGCTCAAGCGCAGTGCTCTTCTCATGGCTTCGCCTCTTTCAGCCGGACTCGATGGTTTTTGCACCCTGCTGCCAAAGGTCGGCGGGGTACTTCACAGATCGTTGACATGGGAACCCTGAAAGGGTTCTCAAACCCTCCCGCGATGGTGCGCGGCCGGCAGAGCCGGCCGGCTCCCCACGCGACTGGGCGGGGCAGGGAGTAACCACCGGCCAAGCAACTGCCAGCCAGGTCGGTGGTGCCTGGATCGTCCGATGAACAGCCAACGGCGGCCATAGCCAGGGCCCGGGCCCACTCTACACGACGATCTGCTGTCGTACACGTGGACTTTTTCCCGCCCGTGTGGTTTAAAATCGCCCCTGCCATGAAGACATACACTCTTTTCGCGTCCATAGCGGTGTTCGGATTGCTCGGCCTGTTCGCCAGCGGTTGTAGTGATTCATCGCTCTCTTGTACGGAATTTGATGCCGGCCCTCCCGACGGCGCAGGCCCTGACCTCGCAGTTGGCAGCGATGTACCGGCAACCGTCCCCGATGCTCCCCTCCCGGCTGACGCTGCGGACGGGCCGGCCTCTGGCGGGGACGGCGGTCTGGAACTGGACGGCGGGGCTGGTGACGACGGCGGTCTGGATCTGGGCGGCGGCGCAGTCGCAGATGGTGGTGGCGACGGCGGTCTGGACTAGGCAGCGTCGCTGGCGACGTGCCTGGTGGCTTGGACACCGGCGGCTCCGCAGGACCGACGCGCAAGTCGGCGTCGAGGCTGGCGGGGCTGGCGGCGGTGCCACGACTGATGCCGGCAGCTCGATCAATTCGTAGATGCTAGCGCGTGACGGAAAGCCTGAGCACCGTGATCGAGCGGGCGGGCAAGGTCTGGGCGAAACTCTTTCCCATCCCGGTCACAACCGACTCCTTCGGGGCCACGTGACCGGGCCGCTCGAATGAATTCTCGTCGTTCCCATCCTTCGCGGTCATCACGATGGCCCGGCCCTTGGGAGCGACCGAACGCACCCCTTCCAGGTCGAACCTGGTCTTGCGTGGAACCGTCCCGGCGTTGACCAGCTTGAGGATCATCTCCTTGCCGTCCTGGGTCCGGCTGGCCACTGCGTAGAGCCGCGGCGGGCTAGGCCGGACCACTTCCTGTACCAGCTTCCCATCGAGGAAACACCTGATCCGGGGGCCCAGAAGTTCGATGCGGATGCTGTACCAGCGGCCAGTTTCGACCTTCCCCGGTACTTTGGGTTCACCGAAGATTCCCTGGAGCCCGATCCGGGTGTTGCCCCAGCCGCCCAGGTTCCAGACCCGCTGCTGGCCTTCCTCCTCGGCCTGAAATTGGATCTGGAATCCGTCAACGCCTCCCGTCTTGCGGGCCTTCACCTCGAAGGCGCCGTCGCCCCAGTGGCTGTCGGCGATCTGGGCCACCTCGAAGGTGTCTTCCTTTCCGGTCTGGCGTAGGACGCCATCCTGGACCGTCCACATTCCCTTGAAGGGTTTCCAGCCCTTCATTCCTTGGGTGAAATCACTCTCGAAGACTCGTTTGCCGTCCGGTGCGGTGAAGGAAATGTCCTTGTATTCGACCTGGGTGTCCCCCCATGTGCCTACGCCGAACCTGCCTTTCGGCGCCGCAAACGGGATCTCCGGCTGCTTGAGTTCGACCGGGCAAACCACGTCGCCCCGGTTGGGGGCGAACACGGTTTGCAGGTAATAGGAGGGTGTGCCGTAAGAGCGGCCCTGGTCGAAGACGATCGCGTTCGGGTTCCAAGCTCTCCAGGCCGGGTGGGCCAGCAACGGGGCGTAGGACGCCATCACCACATGGTCGCCGTTGGCTTCCAATCCCGTCAGGAAGGCCGCCTCAGCGAGCGCGGCCGAGAGATTCCCGGACCCGGCCCCGTTGGCGACGGCGTATTCGCCCACGTAGACAAGGGGGCCCTTTCGATCGATCCGTTGGTAGTAGTCGGCCATACCCAGAAAGCCCAGGGTATCGAGGTAGTAGTGCTCGTCCTGGATCTCCACCGGGCGGGTTCTGGGGATATCTCCATCCCACAAACCGGCAATTAGGTGCAGGTCAGGGTACTTCGACTTCAAGGAGTCATGGAATAGGGAGTACCGCTCGGCGTACTCGGGCCCACCGTTCTCGTTGCCGATCTCCAGGTAGTTCAGCTTGAATGGGGCCGGATGGCCCGCGGCGGCCCGCATCGCCCCCCATTTGCTGTCGACCGGGCCCCGGGCGTATTCCACCAGGTCCAGGGCGTCCTGTACCCATTCCTGCATTCGCTTCATGGGCACGGTGTAGCCGTGGCCCATGCCGCAATTGATCACATAGACAGGTTCGGCCCCGAGGTCCTCGCACCATTGCAGGAACTCGTGGACGCCGAAAGCCCCCGAGGTTTGGTACCCCCAGCGGTCGGGGACCCCGCGGCGTTGCGCCGGTTCGCCGATCGAGTCTTTCCATCGCGGGGCGTTGGGCAAATCCAGGCCCTCGACAAAGCAACCCCCGGGAAATCGGACAAAGGCCGGCTTCAGGGCCGCAATCATCTCGGCCAGGTCCCGGCGCAGACCGTGGCCTTTCCAGGTCGAAACCGGCATCAGGGACAACTGGTCGATCCAGACTTTCCCCGCACCTTTGCCCGCCAACACCAACCGTCCCGACAGGTCCGTGGCCGAGGGGTCGAGCGTCACCTCAACTTTTTCCCAGGCGTTGCTCGGCGCGGGGAGGGAAGCCTTTGCGAGCAGCTTCTCGCCTTGCCCCCGCAAGCGGACCTCCAGCGGGCAATCCCCGCGCTGGTACATCGAGAAGCGAAGCGCTTCTCCCTTGCGAAAGGCCATCCCGCCCAGGTAGGCGCCGCGGTCCTTCCCCTGATCGCGGCTGAACCCGTCCTGGGCGACGCTGCCATCGGAACCGGAGAACTCGAGGTACAGCGAGGTGGGATTCTGGCGGTGCAGCGGCCTCTGCCTGTCCAGGCTCGCCTTCACCGGTCCGGAGAACTTCCAAGCCGCCGGCTCCTTGCGGTCGTCCTCGAAGGAACGGTTCTGGATCATCTCGGCCCACAAACCGCCTTCCCCAGCGCGGTTGATCTCCTCGAAGAACACGCCGTATAGAAGCGGACTGATCTTCGGCCCGTCCTGCTCGGCATGAACCGTCAGGTGGGCGACCTTGGCCTGGTCGGGGCTCGCCGCCCCCGAAGTCCGCGCGAACAAGATTGCCAGAAGGCCAAGCGACCCAAGCCACGGTCGACCGCTTTCCAATGCGCCTTTGTTCATGGGCCGTTCTTAGCACTGCCTAGTCTTCGCAGATCACCTGACTCGCAGCAGCGTTGTGCGCATCGCGCCAGGGCCCGATGTTCGCGGCCGGATGGGCAACGCACGCCTGGCGTTGCGGCGAAGAGTAGGTAGAATTACCGAATATTCATCTAGGGCAAGTGGCTCCTGTAGTGTTTCGGGGGGCGAACCCAGCCCGGTTCGCGGAATAGCCATAGTCCGATTCAGGCTAGCTTCGTGCGCAGAACTGAAACCAGACCCGCAGTACCCGGTGAGCGGCAATTCCGGGTTGCTGCTACTGTGGTGCTGGATGTTCCCATGGATCATCGGAGGAGTTTCATGAAAGACCTTTCTTTTCGCCAGACTGCCCTAGGAATTTCGCTGCTCGTGGCTTGTGCTGGTCTTGGATGCGGGCCAGACGACAACGGAACCGCCCAGGGAAGTGGGGGAAATACTGTCGCAAACTCTGGATCGGGCGGAAAAACGGGATCGGGCGGCGTGATCGGAAGTGGTGGTGTCGCGCCTAGCGGCGGAACCATCGGTAGCGGAGGAACCACGAGCCGAGGCGGGTCGGGTGGCACAGAAAGCTCAGGCGGCGTCGCAAGCTCGGGCGGGATCACTAGTTCGGGCGGGACCACCAGTTCGGGTGGGATCACCAGGTTGGGCGGGAGTATCGGCTCGGGCGGCATCACCAGCGCGGGCGGGAGTACCAGCGCGGGCGGGAATACCAGTTCGGGCGGCATAACGAGATCGGGTGGCACGGCAAGCGCGGGTGGCACGACAAGCGCGGGTGGCACGGCAAGCGCGGGTGGCACGACAAGCGCGGGTGGCACGGCAAGCGCGGGTGGCACGACAAGCGCGGGTGGCACGGCAAGCTCTGGTGGCGCGACAAGCGCGGGTGGCACTACACGCTCTGGTGGCGTCACAAGCTCGGGTGGCACGACAAGCGCGGGTGGCACCACTAGCTCGGGCGGCTCTAGTGGTGTTGGCGGCAGCACCACCGGCGGTGGCGGGACCGCTGGCTTGCCTTGGCTCACGGTGGTGGGGAACAAGCTCCAAGATCCTACCGGCAAGATGGTGATCCTAAGGGGTGTCTCGATTGAGGGCCTCACTCAACAGATGGCGACCGGGCTCAAAGTAAACGGCCTCCTCGACAAGATCACCAACAAGAACGACGTCACGCCAGCCTCGACAGGGGCGCCAGGCTCGCCAGGTTGGTACACGAAGATCGTGCGTCTACCCGCCGATCCGCCTGGGAACTCGGACACATACGTCAACAACACCCTCAAGCCCGCGGTGGACTACGCCACCAAGCTAGGCCTCTACACCATCATTGACCTGCACTACATCGCCAGCCCGTACACCAATGTTTCCAATGTCAATGCCTTTTGGACCAAGATTGCGCCGATATTCAAGGACTACTCCAACGTGTTTTACGAGGTGTTCAACGAGTCGAGTGTGATGGATTCCTGGGCGACGTATAAACCCACCATGCAAGCCTGGGTCAATCTCATTCGTGGCTTCGCACCCAAGAACATCATCATTGCGGGCAGCCCGGCCTGGGACCAGACAATGGGTGATGCGGCCACGAATCCGCTCACCGGAGGCAACATCATGTATTCAGTCCACATGTACTATCAGCACTACAACAAGGGGGTCGGTGGAAACGTTACTCAGGTGAACAATGCTGCGAAGGGCGTCCCCCTCATAATGACGGAGTGGGGCTTCTGCGGCAGCTGCCAAAACCAGCCAGGGACTGGTACGAACATCATCGGCACCTATGGAACTCCGATGTTGAACTGGCTGGAAGGCATGGGCGGGAGCTGGACTGCCTGGTGCGCATCGAACAGTTGGCTTCCGGATATGTTCAATGGGCCCGACTGGACGCTCAAGACAGGCCAAGACGAGATGGGTGCTTTTGTGAAGGACTGGATGTATACGAAGAAGGATCAGAACTCGGTCAATTGACCACGCTGTCCTCGTCACGAGTGCGCGCCTCCCTCTGTGCCAACGTGAGTGAGA
>PMBS01000362.1 GCA_003153015.1 Myxococcales bacterium | reverse complement strand
CCGTCCGCGCCGATTGTGAACTGAGACACGAAGCCACAGCCGTTGGGACAGGCGGTGATATAGGGGTTTACACCTTCATAGTTGCTGACGTACAAGTACTTTCCCGAGGGGTCGACCGTGAGGTATCGGGGATCGTACCCTCCTGTAGAGACCGCGGGCGTGAACATGGGGGTGAGCGCTCCATTCGGGCCGATTGTGTACTGAGAGACGTTACTGTCAGACCAGTTCACAGCGTAGGCATAGCCCCCTGCCCATAACGCATACAGGGTGGTATTTGCCGAACCCATCGCGAAGGTCCCCCCCGCCCGATAGGTCGTGCCGGATCCGTCAGCCTTGGTCTGCCATCCCACGAAGGAATATCCGGTGTATGCGAGGTCGCCTGTATTCCCAAGCACCGTCACGGACTGCCCCCTCGCGTAGTTGCTCGAGTCAACCGGGACGTTGCCGACGGTAGCACCGTTGCCATCATAGGTCACGGTATAGCCATTGCCTTCTCCACCACCACCACTTCCTCCTCCTCCACCGCCCTCTCCCGCGCCGCCACCACCAGCACCTCCTTGTCGCGCGCCGCTACTACCTCCTCCCCCGCAAGCCGCAAGAACATCCGACAATGCGAGAAGCACAACAAATGACCCGATAGCTGTTTTCATTATCGACAACCTCCTCTTGCGTATTTCACCGGCATGATTGCTGCTCTATCCTAGCTGGGGGTGAAGTGTACCAGATTTCACACCTTGACCACCGCCGAGAAGGAAGAGCACGGGCGCGCCGAAAAAATCTTGCAGACGCGATTCGATCCACGGCGGCTTGCCCACCTCATAGTGCAACGGAACCAGGCGACCGCTGGCCAGGCGTATTTTCTCCGGCACCTCCTCGCGCAGCAGCCGGGCAACCCCTGCCGGCAGACTGGCCAGCCAGCGATTCTCGATCGGACTTGCCTGCAGTTCGGCCAGGCTGGTGAGGCCTTCACACGCTGCCTTCACCATGGCCTGCCACTCCTCTGCGCCCAGCGCGGGAACGCCCGCCTCAGGAAAGGATTGGCGCAGGATTTCTAGCTTGGCCTGCAATGCTGCCGGTGCTTCTCCGTGTTGCTGGCCGCCCTGCCCGCTTGCCAGAGCGGCCTCAGACAGTAGACGAGCAGCCTCGGCCGAGGGCGGCGCTGGCTGGCGCGATTCCTCCAGTGTGATCGCGCCGCAGAGCAGGCGACTCACCCGCTCCACCCGCTGGCGGTCCGCATTCCACTGAAGCTCGTCCCTCTCCGTCAGCTCACCCGGCGCGATGTCAAGCAGCCACTCGGGACGGATGCCCACCGCGAGGCGCACCGACACAGCCCGGCCGTCCCGGCGAGCCGCCGCGCATCCACACCCAGGCCACGCAACCGCTCCCGCGCAAAGCGTGCTGCACGCGCCTGCTGGAAACGATCCAGTCTTTCGAGAAGGTCGGCACCTTCCGCCACGCCGGCTGGCATGCCCTGGCGCACTCGGCGACCTCATACACCCGGCGAACCGTAGATCCCAAATTCGAAGGTCACGTTGCGAACGCCGACGGAGTCAGGGAAGAAGGAGAATCGTCCCCAAGGACGATCAACGAAGTAGCTGGCGCCCGCATCCGCCTGGCCATACCCGGGTGGGGCCGGCGGTGCCCAGCTACCACCCGGAAAGCGCTTCGCCACCTCATTGGCCGGGACTGTCGCCTTCGCGAATTCGATGATGAGTCGTCCCCCGGCCTTGGCAATACCGGGATAGAACCAGATTCGCTTTGCCAACAACGGATTCGCGTCGGGCTGGATGGCAGTGGAAATGTAGATCTCGCCCCCGTTGCCTTGCGGTTCGGCCTTGAAGGTTGCATGCAGGTGCTTCTGAAGTTTCGCTTTGGTGAGAGGCAGATCGTCTTCAAGTGCCGTCAGCATCCCCCAAAATCCCGAACGCGGCTCCATGAAGTTCACCGATCCTTTCAGCTGGCTCACGGCGACGCCAGCCCCGGCCGCCAACACCAGGGCGACACCCACCACCAGAGGGCTCTTTGCGCGCATTCGCCAAGGCTATTCTCACACCTCCAGCTGGTCAACCTTGGGAACAATTTTGGGTGGGTGCTTTTCGAGCGCGGTCCCTGTATTCTCGCGTAAATGAACCGACGGGGGCTTGTTCCGCTCGCCTTGGCGCTGCTTGCCGGTTGTGCGCCGCCAATCGTCTACGTCTATGTTCTTCCGTCCCAGGCGACACACCCCAACGGCAGCGTGCCGGCCGCGCTGCCCAAACACCTGGATCCGCTTGAGCACTCCTGCAGCAACGGAGATGCGCGCGAGTGCAATAGCCTCGGATATATGTACGACTACGGCGAAGGCGGCGTGTCCGAGGATCGCGGGCGCGCGGCCGAACTCTACCAGCGCGCGTGCGACGGCAAGAATGGGGCCGGCTGCGGAAACTTGGCCAGTCTCTACCACAGCGGTCGGGGCGCAAAGGCGGGCATCGCGAAGGATCGCGCAAAGACTTTCGAGTACGCCTCGCGCGGCTGCGAACTCAAGCATGGCCTGAGCTGCTTCCGCCTGGGTCTCTACTATCAGATGGGCGACGGGGTGGCCAAGGATGAGGCCCGCGCCGTCCAGTTTTACGATATCGCCTGTCGGGGCGACTACCCGGAAGCCTGCAGCAATCTCGGCGTCATGTATTTCTCCGGCCTGGGGGTCAAACGCAACCTCGACAAGGCGCGGGATCTCTACCGCCAAGCCTGCATCGGGGCGGTGGGCCGCGGTTGCTCGAATTGGGGCGAGCTCTTTCAAGCGGGCTCGGCCGATTTGGTTCGCGCCGCTATCCTTTACCGCCTGGGATGCCTTCTGGGAGACGCCTCGGGGTGCCTAAGAATCCGGGGACTGCCGAGCCTGCGCAGCCGCGCGTTCGCCACCCGCGCCCGGGTTGTGCGGGCCGAACTCGACGCTGCCTGCTCCAAGGGTTCCGCCGAAAGCTGCCGCCTGGCAGGCGTGCTGCTGCAGAGTGGATTTGGCATCGCAGCGGAACCGCACGCGGCGCGGGGCCGCTTCCAGGATGGCTGCCGACTCTTGGATCAAGTGAGCTGTGACGCTCTCGAAACCATCGGCGAGGCGCAAAATGGTTCGCCTTAGTCGCGTTGGTCTCGGCTTCGCTCTGGCGCTTTCCGCCGGGTGTTCGCGGCCCATCGTGTACGTTTACATTGTTCCGCCCCCGACGATACGCCCCTTGACCAGCGTGCCGGCAGCGCCACCCCAAGGCACCGAACGGTTCGAGAGCTCCTGCAGCGACGGGGATGCGGCCGAGTGCAATAGCCTTGGGCTCGTGTACGACACGGGCGCGGGGGGCGTAGCCGTGGACCACGCGCGCGCGGCCGAACTCTACCAGCGCGCGTGCGACGCCAAAAACGCACGGGGCTGCCGGAACCTGGCCGCTCTCTATGTCAGCGGTCGAGGCGCAGCAGCGGGTATCGCCAAGGATCCAATCAAGGCCGCCGAATATCACACGCGTGGCTGCGAGCTCAAACATGCCGAGAGCTGCTACTACCTCGCGGTGGACTATCAGATGGGCAATGGCGTGGTCAAGAACGACACCCGCGCCGCCGAACTCTACGATTTCGCCTGTCACGCGGACTATGCCAATGCCTGTAACAATCTCGGCTTCGTGTACGAGCAGGGTCTGGGAGTCAAACGCGACATGGGAAAGGCACGGGAGATCTACCGCCAAGCCTGCGCCTCGGGGGTGGCTCGCGGCTGCTCAGGCTGGGCCTCTACATTTGAAGCCGCCCCGGCCGATCTGGTTCGGACAGCGATCCTCTACCGTCTGGCATGCGTTGTGGGGGACGAGCCAGCGTGCACAAACTTCACGTCGCTGCGAGGCCAACGCAGCCGCTTTTTCGCTCATCGCGCCCGGGCGGTACGTGCCGAGCTCGACCGTGATTGCAACCAGGGTTCCGCCGAGAGCTGCCGCCTGGCAGGAGTGCTCTTGCAGAACGGTATTGGGATTCCGCCAGAACCAGCCGCGGCGCAGGAGCGCTTCCATAACGGCTGCCAGCTCTTGGATCACCTGAGCTGCGACGCCATCAAGAAGACCGAGGAGGAGGGCGAAGACGGCGACAATGCTGATTCGCCGTGAGCGCAGCTGAGTGCGCAGACGCCGCGCCAACTTCCGCCCAACACGGGATTTCTATTCCTGCGGCCGGACCAAACGCCTATTGGTCAGCCCGCCCTTCCCTGTGTGGGCGTTTCGAGTACGCCGCATGGCCAAGCTTTTGCCCCAGCCGCTGGGACTGCCGCGCACCGCCTCATCCTTGCCTGGCCAGCATGCCGGAGAAATCGTCGACGATCGACCGGCCGAACGCCTGGCACCCATCGACCGCAGCCATCCCCTGCTGGCCAATTTCCCCGAGCACGGCGAAGGTCTGGTGTCAGCGCGTTTCTTCAAGTACATGCTGCTCGACCCAGCGCCCGAGAGCCCTGAGCGCAGCGTGATTCTGCGCTACGAAAGCGGTGCCCCTGCCTTGGTGGAAAAGCAGGTCGGCAAGGGCCGCGTGATGTTGCTGTCGACAACCGTGGACCGCGAACGGACCGACCTGCCCATCCGCCCCGGGTTTCTGCCGCTGGTGCGCGAGGCCGCGCGTCGCCTGGTGGGGGTCACCGGCGACGACGAGGCCGCCTCCTTGCGCGCGGGGGCAGAACAGTTGAGGTCGAGAACGGTGACACCCTGGTCGTCGTCGGATCGCACAAGACGACTACGGTCGACGGCGAGTACAACATTTCTGCCAACCAGCACTACAGCGTTACATCGACCAAAGATGGGACCTGCTGCGTGGATCTCAGAGATGGTGTAATCACCTTCACGGCGGCCAACGAGATCAAGCTCGCATGCGGCGACGCGAGCCTCAGTCTCAAGAAGGACGGCACAGTGACGATTGAAGGCAAGAAGACACTGACCGCAACCGGCGCCGAGTCCAGCCTTGAGCTGGCCTCCGCCGGCGCGACGCTATCGGGTGAGAACGCCAAGGTATCGGGCAAGACCTTGACTGAGATCACCGGAGAGATGATGGTAACGATCAACGGATGAGTGCAACCGCGGCCTCCCACTCGTGGTTGTTGCCTGGGACCACGGCCGTGGCCTGATGCGGCTATGGACAGTCTTGGTCTGTGCTTGGGCAGGTCAAACACTTCATCGCTAGCAGCGTGCCCGGCGGCGCCGTCTGTCCTAATGGGCGCAAGACAGTGATTCTTTGGCCCTTGTATGCGTCCGGGCAGCCTGCCGGGGAGGTGTCGTAGTAGAGGTACCAGCAAGGCCGAGCGCTGTCCGGCACATTGTTGAGTTGGGCGCTTGTCGGGCTGACAGTTGCCGGGTCGAAAGGAAGTCCCCTGGTGGGATCTATGCACTCAGGGCGGGAATACTCCTCATACCCGCTGGCAAGGCAGTCAGGTGGTGTGCCCGGAGTGTCGCACGGGATGCGTTCGATAGCCTGGCACTCGGGCTGGACGGGGCCCCACGCCTCCCCGGCGGGCGGACTCGGTTGTGCCTCGATCAAGGGGTATTGGACACAGCCGGGCTTCAACACCTGAACGACAGCGTTGGCGATCTGTTGCATCGCGTCTGTGAAGTCGGCGTTGCACAGGCTGAAGGTGTTCTGAACAGGTCCATGCGCATCGGTCTTCTCAAAGGCGTCGAGGAACCTCTTCAGGCGAAGTCCACCATATGCCTTGTAGATATTGCCATCGGCGGACGTTATCGAAGCAACTTTGCAAATGGGCATGTAGTCCCAGAGAGTATCCTGGGGGTGGGGAAGCGAGGTGGTGTCTATGCCGATCTGGTATTGATCGCTGGTTAGAACACCGGGCAAAGCGGTGTTCGGGTCCGGAGGCCAGCCGATGATGCCTGAGACGAGAATCTTCTCGGGCCCCTTCTGGATAGAGATATGATTTCCGTTTGTGTCGTAGACGTAGCTGCCGTTTGCGTCGACGACCCATGCGGTCACCCCTTTGACGCTATCGAGCATGTCCTGGACTCTGATGAGCGGAAGATAGTGGTGGTCCGGGCTGCTCGGGTTGGGCTGGTCTTTGGCCGCGCAGTTGGCAAAAGCGGTTGTGAAGCCAACGTTGGGCGCCGGGAGGGGGTTGGGCGGCTGAAAGCCTATCGACGGGGCCTCGTAGCCAGGAATCGGCTGGCCGTTGCACACATGGCCGCGCGCGGCGCATCGCAGGCTGGCAGTTTCGGCCAGGGGATTCTCCAGGAACATCTCATCGTTGACACTGTCGTCGGGATCAGCAGAGCAGTCGTCCTCGTCAGTGACGAGAACAATCGCTAGGTAGCCCTTGGGCCGAACAAAGCCGATGTTCTCTGGGTTGATCTGATTGGGGGTATCTTTGGGATTGGCGGGATAGTCGGCATTCAGCGCCACGCGAAGCGATTGCAGCTGATGCTCGAACCCGCAGCCGTTGACTCCCACCGCCTTGGCCAGGCAAGAGAAGACGTCCTGGATATTCCCGTCGTAGTTCCTTATCCGCCCGGTCCCATTTGGATTCGTGATATCCGAGATCCAGCGTTGGCCCGAGTGCAGGCCGCATCCATCGGTTATGAGGTGGAAGGGATTCTGCGCAATTGGACTGTTGGGCGCGACCGATGCGATCGGATTGTTGGGATCGTTTCCCCAAAGAAGGCCCCGGTCGCCCAGCACCCTCTTGCAGTTTTCCCCGATGCTTTCCGACCCAGCCCCCATGTCGCTGCTGATCACGCCGATGTGCACGTCCGGCAAGCTGACGCCGCCACTTCCGTCTGGAATCTGCTGCAACACCTGGATCATCTTTGGGAAGTTGTCGGCCAGGCGAGCCTGCTTGGGGTCCATCGACGGGGAGTTGTCGATCATGAACAAGATGTCGATCTCACGCTCCGGGCTTACCAGAATCGTGAAGTCGGTTTCTTGCTCTACATGCGGCGCCGGCCAGTTCGGCGTGGACTTGCAGGACCAAAGAGCCAACGGCAGCACGGAAACCAGCCCCCAACGCAGGTACTGCTGACGAACGATGGGCAAGAGCCGCAAGTGACGACAAGCCATGGTAACCCTCCTCGCGACCGGAACGACGGTCGAAACTCTTGGCCATCCTACAACAAAACGCGGGCCGAAAAGCAGGTATTTGGAGCGTCGTCGCAACCGCCGTGAGAATTGGGCCAGACCACGACCGCTTCCAGCAGGACCACGATGGCGATCAGCGGAGGCGATCGGGCGTGCCCTTGGACCGTGGTCCCCCGCCGCTATTCAGTGGAGCAGGTTTCGTCCGTCGTGGGGCAGGTGAAACACTTCATCGCCAGCAGCGTGCCCGGCGGCGCCGTCTCTCCTGTCTTGCGCAAAACCGTAATTCTCTGGTTGTTGTATGTGTCCGGGCAACCTGCCGCGCTGGTATCGTAGTAGAGGTACCAGCAAGGCCGAGCGCTGTCCGGCACATTGTCGTGTGGCGGATTTGTGGGGTCGAGAGGAAGTCCCGTAGTGGGATCTATGCACTCAGGTCGGGAATACTCCTCGTACCCGCTGGCAAGGCAGTTGGGCGGGTTCCCCGGAGTGTCGCACGCTATTTTGTCGATAGCCTGGCATTCGGGCTGGACGCCGGGTGTACTCGGAAAGACCTCACCAACGTTGACCTTCTTCTCGTGGGATCCGCTACAGACGGGAAAGACCTGGAAAGACCTCACCAAGGTTGACCTTCTTCTCGTGAGATCCGCTACGGACGACCACGATGTTGCGCGCCGGCATCCGAATCTCCCACTGCGATCGGTACCGAACATTCGCCCTCGGCAAGCAACTTCGCAACGCGATTGCCGACAATCTTGGCATGTCCCTTCCCCGCGCCATCGTCCCAGGTCGCCGCTACATGA
>PMBS01000111.1 GCA_003153015.1 Myxococcales bacterium | reverse complement strand
CGTCGTACTGGAATGTCGAGCTGGAAGAGTGATCGCGTAGGCGAAGGCGGGCTTTGCCCGCCGGAGCCAGAGCGCGGGAGGGTTTGGGAACCCTCCCAGGGTTCCCATGTCAATTGCAACAGTGCTATGGTGCCTGACCATGTCCGCCATCCGCACCGACGAGCTGATGGCCCGCATTGCGTCCTATGAAGAGGGCCCGTTTCCGCAGAAGGCTCACTTCCATGCCGCGCTGGCGCCGTGGAAGGATCGTCTCGACGAAAACGCCCTCTTCGTGCTGACCGCGGCCCTGCGCAAGAGCGATCGGCGACGCGCGCGCCTGGTGGCGGAAGCGCTGGGCTGGCTGGCGGGCCCGCCCTGCGGGCCCCTGCTCGTGCCCGTCATGCTCGACACCGGGGCACCTTTGCACCAGCGCGCCGCCGCCGCTGCCGCCATGCAGGAATACGCCCCGGGCACCACCCTCTCCCCTGACGAGCGGGGCGTGCTGCTTGAGCTTCCCGTGCGCGAGATGGTCACGGAGGCAGGCGACGATTCCTTTGCCGCCGAGGCCATTCGCGCTGCCTACCGCAGCACGCCCATACCAGACCGCAGCGGCTTCGCCCAGGCTCTTGTCCACCTGGCAGGCTCGGATGCCGGCCGTGTGACCGTCGTGTTGGGTCACCTGCTGGCGGTCGAAGATGACCACGAACGGCGCCGGGAACTGATTGCCCTTCTCGGCACCAACCCCAGCCAGGAGGCGGCTGACTTCTTGGCCGGGCTCGCGGCGACCGCCAAGGATGAGGACGAGGCGACCGTGACCAAACGCTTGCTCGAGGCGCTGCGTACCCAGGGCTTCTCGGGCGAGGTCAAGCCGGTCTGGCGAGAGGCGACATGTTTCGCCACTGGCTCCGACGGTGATTCGTGCTTCGCATTGACCTTCGTGATCCCGCGGCCGCCCGCCTTCACCTTGGTGCACTTCCTCATCAGTTTGGTCGACGGAGTGCGCGACGCCCTGGTGCACGCCCCGGCCAGCAAGCGCGAGGCCGAGGAGTTCCTCGCGCGCGAGCGCGAAATGATGACGCCCCTGTCCGGCGATCTGCCAGTCGAGATTGGCCTGCATATCCTGCAAGAAGCGCGCGATCGCACGCGGCCGGGCCGCTTTGATGAAGAGCCGGACATTCCGACCGCTTTGCGCGCGATGCAGCCGATGCTGGCCAGCGCGCGTCCCGCACCCGAGCCCCTGCCCGCACGCAAACACCTGCACGCGAGCGCGCTTCGCGGCCTACTGACCAGTCCCGGCTTCGAGTACTGGTACCTGGAGCCCGGCGAGGAAGTCATGCGTCCAGCCCTCGCAACCATCAGCCGCCCCAGCCGAGCCAAAACCAGCCGCGGCTTGGAGAGCGAGATGGCCCGGCGCCTGGACAAGGTGATGCCGGTTCTGCTCGAACGCATGGTGGCCACTGGCGAGATCGAACGTGTCAGCCGCATGCTGCGCCACCAGGCCCGGGTGCTGCGCGCGGCCCGGGACGAAAAGCGCGCCCGGCTCTGCCTGCAGGTGGCCGCCAACATGGCAGCCGGCGATCCCGAGTTTCTCGTCCACTTGGCCATGCGTTCGCTGGCCGTGGCCGCCGATGCCGGCGCGGATGAGCCACGCCGGCCGCGCGATCACGAACAAGAGGGTCGAGATTCGCTCATGCACCGAATCGAGGATGCAGCCACGCGCATCACGTTGCGCGAGGTGGCCGAGTTGGACCTGGCCACCGAAATCTATCAAGCCATCAATGAAGCCAATCGCGCGGCGCCCTCAGTTCGGCGCTCGTCGTTGGCGGCGATCGAGCATGCGGCGCTCGCTTTCGCTCGCTTCTTCCTGGAGTGGTTGGAAGGACGGGCTGCCGACGCCGAGCCGTCCGAGCCCGAGGTGGTGGGGCTGGTCACCGGCCTGCGCAACTTGCTGGTGGCGAAGGGCGTGGTGGATTCGGCCTATCGTCTGGACGCCGCGGGCGAGTCCGCGGCCGCGGCCCTGAACTTTGTCGAGCACCACTGCCGGGGCGACTGCCCGCATCGCTGCCTGGACCGCGGAGATCAGGATGGCCGGCTGCTGTTCTTTTCACGGCCGCCCCTGTGGGAAATCCGCCCCGAGGATCTGCGGAGCCACGCGAGCCTGGACCGCAACAAGCGGCCGCAGGCGTAAATACCAGAAAGACTAGGTAACTCGCCGGCCATTCGTGTCATCTTAGCTGAGCAAGGAGGAGGACCGTGGAACACAAGCTGCCTGAACTCCCGTACGCCAAGAACGCCCTGGCCCCGCATATCTCGAAAGAGACCATCGAGTACCACTATGGCAAGCACCACGCGACCTACGTGGCCAACCTGAACAAGCTCATCCCCGGCACCGAGTTCGCCGACGTGCCTTTGGAAGGAATTATCAAGAAAGCCTCGGGCGGGATCTTCAACAACGCGGCCCAAGTCTGGAACCACACCTTCTACTGGAACTGCCTGTCGCCCCAGGGCGGGGGCGAGCCGAGCGGCCCCTTGGCCGACGCCATCGCGAAGACCTTCGGGGGGGTTGCCGCGTTCAAGGAGAAGTTCACCAATTCGGCGGTCACTCTCTTCGGTTCGGGCTGGGCTTGGTTGGTCAAGGGCGCCGACGGGAGCCTGAGCATCCAGCAGGCGAGCAATGCCGGCACGCCGCTCAAAGATGGCCAGCGGGCTATTTTGACCTGCGATGTGTGGGAGCACGCCTACTACATCGA
>PMBS01000080.1 GCA_003153015.1 Myxococcales bacterium | reverse complement strand
GCGCACAGGCCGTAGTCGGCCACCTGGAAGATGGGCGCTTCCGGATCCTTGTTGATGGCCACGATCACCTTGCTGCTCTTCATTCCCGCCAGGTGCTGGATGGCGCCTGAGATCCCCACCGCAAAGTAGAGGTCCGGAGCGACCACCCGGCCGGTCTGGCCCACCTGTAGATCGTTGGGCACCATGCCCGCGTCGCAGGCGGCGCGGCTGGCACCCAAGGCCCCGCCCAAAAGATCGGTCAGCTCCTCCAGGACTTTGAAGTTCGCAGCATCTTTCAACCCGCGGCCACCGGACACCACCACCTTGGCCTCGGCGAGGTCAGGCCGGGCGCTCGTGCTGGCGTGCAGAGCCACCAGCTCGGACCCAAGCGCGTCGATCGGGCCAGGCGGAAGTGCCTCGACCGTGCCCGCACTGGCGGCCGGGGCGGCAGGCGGGAACTCGGTCTGGCGTACGGTCGCGACGACTACGGGGCTCAGCACCTCCACATCGGTCAGCGCATTGCCCGCGTAGGTCGGCCTGCGGAAGGTCTTGGCTCCAATGACGGCCACGATGTCGCTGGCCATGCCCGCGCCCAGCAGGCCCGCGGCGCGCGGCAAGACGTCCTTGCCGGTCGAGGTAGCCGAAGCCACCAGCGCCGCGGCGTCGATCTGCTTGACCGCCGCAACCAGCACCGGCGCCCAAGTCTCGGCCAGCACCGCAGCCAAGGCCGGGTTGTCACAGCAAAGAACCTTGTCAACGTAGCGAGCTGCATCCTGAGCGGCAGCGCCGATTCCGGAGCCGATCACGACGCCGACCACCGGGCCGCGGTTGGCTTGGGCCAGCTTGCGGGCCGCGGAAATGGCCGGCAACGAGGCCGAGCGCAGATTTGAAGTAGTGGTTTCCAGGAGAACGAGTGTCGCAGTGCCAGGCATCAGATCACCTTCGCTTCATTGTGGAGCTTTGCCACCAGTTCCTCGACCGAGGCCACCTTCACACCCGCTTTGCGCGCAGGCGGCGCTTCGTGGCGCAGGGTCTTGACCAGAATTCCACCGGCTACGCCGAGAGACTCGGCCGTGATTTCGCGCAGTTCTTTCTTCTTCGCGGCCATGATGCCCTTGAGCGACGCCAACCGTTGGGTGTCTTCCCATTCGGCAGTGGCAGGGGCCAGGGCCTCGTTGCGTACGGCTTTCTTGCCGACGATGCGCAGGTCGACCGTCATGATCGCAGGCAGGCGCACCCGACGTTCCTCCACGCCCGCGTCTAGCTCGCGCGTGACGGTCGCCAACTTGCCGTCAGCGGCCAAGAGGATACTGGCGAGGAAGGTGGCCTGTGGCCAGCCCAGCGAAGCGGCCAGGAGCTGGCCCACTTGGTTGTCGTCGCCATCCACCGCCTGTTTGCCCATCAGCACGAGGTCAGGCTTCTCGGCGTCCACCAGGGCACGCAGGATGCGCGCCACCACGTCGGCGTCCAGCGCGCTGTCATCGCCAGCGATCAGGATGGCGCGGTTGGCGCCCATGGCCAGCAACTGCTTCAGCTGGGCCGAGGTGTCCTTGGGGCCGATGCTGACCACCACGACTTCGCCCACACGTTCGCCGCCCTTGCCCTTCTCGGTGAGGCGCAAAGCGGCCTCGACTGCGTACTCGTCGAAGGGGTTCACCTGCCAGGTGGTGCCCGACAAGTCGACGGCCCCGTTGGCGACCTTCAACTTGAGGTCAGGGTTGGGAACTCGTTTGCAGGGTACAAGGATCTTCACAAGAGCCTCCTTTGGGACAGGTTCATACCAAGAGCTAGCTGGTGGCGGACCGCAACGCCCCTTCCAAACAGGACAGGATTTCGTCGTTGATGTCCACCAGGTACACGGTGGTGGGCTTGGGTTGCCGGTGGGCGCGCAACTCGTCGACCATCGCGCGGGCCGCTTCGGCAGGGTCGAGGCCGCCCAGCCCGGTGCCCAAGCCCGGAATGGCAATAACATCGAAGCCGCGAAGAGCGGCCGCGATGAGAGCCGCACGTGCGGCACGGCGTGCGTTCTCAACCCCAACCTTGGTGCCTGGCTCCTCCATGGTCGGGGCGTGAATGACGTGCTTGGCCCACAGCCTGCCAGCAGCCGTAACCACCGCAGCCCCAACAGCTATGGGCGCCAGCGACATAGCCTCCCTTTGGATGGACGGTCCTCCCCTGCGGGACAGTGCGCCGGCCACCCCACCTCCCATTATACCCAATGAATTTGCAGGGTTAACGATGGCGTCGACAGCCATTTCGGTGATGTCAGCCTTTGCGATATGGATCTGCATCAGGTGGCGCGCCCTGTAATTCCGCGACGGCACACGGTAGCATCAAGCCTGCCAACTCTTCAAGTGGCGTCTTCGGTTCTGGTTGGCCGAGAGCCATCGCGCCCAGGGTAGCGTCACGTGCCGGCCATCGTGATACCCTTGGTCGGGTGACGTTGCTCGCCCGCCCATCGGAACCCGAGATCCCCGCGCCCTGGGGAGCCGGACGACTTTCGGTGGAGGCGGAGGCCCGATTTGTCGAGGGAGTTGACTACTGCGGGAGGTTTTTCATGGGACAAGCGGAAGCGCAACTCGCGCTCTACCGACTCGCATCCATACTCGAAGCGGAAGGTTTGCCATACGCCATCATCGGCGCATTCGCGCTCAACGAGTATGGCCACAAGCGAGTCACCGTCGATGTTGATCTCGTTATGCGCGATGAACACCTTTCTGAATTCAAGCGCAGGCACCTCGGCAACGGCTACCAAGAACGAGTTCCCGGGACAGGCAAGCTTCTTGATACATTGCACGGCGTAAACATCGACGTGCTCAGTACCGGCCACTTTCCCGGCGACGACAAGCCGAAGCCCATCGCCTTCCCCGACCCGGCGACGGTGGCCCTACGCGGTGAACACTTCGCGCTCCTGCCCATGCCGCGTTTCATCGAGCTGAAGCTGGCCTCTGGCATGGTTGCCGTCCACCGCGCGAGGGATCTCGTGGACGTCCAGGATCTCATCAGGAGCGCGGGCCTTCCGGCAAGCATGGCTGACCAGCTTCACCCATGGGTCCGTGGGAAGTTCCTGGAGTTGTGGCAGCTCGCACAGATTCGCGACCCATTCTGAAGACTGGTTCATCGCGGGCACCATCCGGTGCGTACTTTTCCTCTTCGGTCGCCGACCGCGCTGCAAAGCTAGACCGGCCCCGTCCTCAGAATCCCAGTGTCACGCGCGCACGCGCAGCGCGCCGGGCAGAAGCTCGAAGCTGGCAGGAAGGTAGCCGGGGGTTTCCCCGTCGACTTCCAGCGGGATCTTCGCCCCGCGATCCGCGGGCGCGACCTTCATCCGGCGGAGCCGCGTGCCCTGGACTTCCTTCATGGTCAGATGGTTGCCGCTGTAGATGCGGTGGATGTTGGCCATGACCCCGCCGCGACCCAGGTTGCCCACCGTGACCAGATCGAAGAGGCCATCGTCGAGCAAAGCCTCGGGACATATCTTCATGCCGCCGCCGAAGAAACGCCCATTCCCAACCGCGGCCAGCAGGACGTTCATTCGCCGTTCGGGCTGGTCGTCCAGCGAAAACACGACGTCGACGTTGTCGTAGCCGACTAGCGAGCGCACAGTGGCCGAAAGAAAGGCGACCCGGCCGCCCAGACGCTTCGAGGAGGCGTTCGCCCGTCGGGCCACATCGCTGGAAAAGCCAAAGGAGACGACGTTGACGAAATGGCGCTCGGCTTGGGAGCCGTCATCGGCGATGAAGGACACGCGACCCGCATCGATGAGACGCGCTGGCTTCTCGCGGATGCGGAGGGCTGCCTGGCCCAGATCGTGGTCGAGATCCAGGGTGCGTCGGAAGTCTCCACCGGTGCCGCGCGGGATGATGCCAAGCTCGGACCTCCCTCCTGCGGCCAGAATCCCGTCGGCCACCTCGGAAATGGTTCCGTCACCGCCCATGGCCACGATGAGGCTGCGCCCGGCTGTCGCCTCTTCACGGGCGATGCGCCGGCCGTGACCCTGGGCCTCGGTAAAGCGCACGTCGACCGGGCCCAGCCCATCGGTGAGCGGGCCGAGCAGGGCAGCCCAGCGTCGTTGGCTGAGCCCGCCCCTGGAACGGGGATTGACGATCACGACCGGGCGTTGCACAGGCGGCCAGGTTAGCACGAAGCGGATGGGGCACGTGATCGCCCTACCAAGGGATAATCACCGTGCTGCCCTTCGCGGTCGGGTGAGTTGGTGCTTGCCTGCCGAACCTGTTCAGACTAGCTTCCAACTCGGCTGGTCTCGTAGCCAGAGAGGATATCGCGATGAATCGGGGAACCTTGGCACTGGCTATCGCCTTCAGCGCGGGTCTGCTTGCCTGCAGTGGCGGCGCCGGCAACAACGGCACCAGCAACACTGGCGGGCTGGGGGGCAGTGGCGGGCTGGTGGATACGGGTGGGCTGGCGGGCACGGGTGGGGTGCTGGGCACGGGTGGGGTGGTGGGCGCGGGTGGGGGCGGCAGCCAGGCCACGATCTGCGGCACCTGCTCAGCCGGTTTGGTCTGCGAACGCTATCCGCCGGCCACGTGCGCCGATCCAAACTGGGCTGAGTGGCCCGTACCGAACAGCCAGGTGGACGTTACCGCGGGTGCAGCAAATCTGGAGAGCTACACGGACAATGGGGATGGCACGGTTGCGGACAACGTCGCAGGGCTCATGTGGCAGCAAGCGGTGCCAGCGACCAGATATATCTGGGCCGATGCAGTTGCGTACTGTCCAACGCTGACCCTCGCCGGTCACAGCGACTGGCGCCTTCCGTCGATCATCGAGCTTTCGTCCATCGTGGACTTGGGGCAGTCCAGTCCAAGTATCAACTCCACGTATTTCCCCTCAACCCCTTCAGATTGGTTCTTCTGGTCAGCGTCGCCGTTGGCCGGCTCCTCGTCCAACGCGTGGTACGTCGGCTTCTTCGACGGCTACACGGGCTTCTTCGATGTGTCCCTTACCTACTACGTTCGTTGTGTGCGCTGAGAACGGGCACTTTGACTTCTTGACACTTTGACTCTTGATTTCGTGAGGGTGAATGCCGAGTTCCTACAAAGCGTCGCCGATTTACGAGGCCGCGATGGATGCTGCCGTCCGGGTCGTCGGGGTGGCTCTCGAGGAACCGGAGCCCTGTGGCCACATCAAGCGGCACCGTCTTGCCCATGTTTTCGAACCTCCCGTGGTCCGTGAATCTGAACAGGAGAAAGCCCAATGAACGCATCCATACCCCGTTTTCTCTGCGCCGTCGCCATGGTTGCGGTGATCCCGCCAACCCCTGCCGACGCCAGCGCCCCGGGCGGGCGCTACGTGGTGACCAACGGCGGAACCAGCAGCGGAACCGTCTACGACAGCAAGACCAGGCTCACCTGGCAACAGACGACATCGTCGATTCCCTATACTAGGGCCGACGCCAAGACATACTGCGCAGGAGTGGGAAGCAGCTTGGGAGGCACGGGCTGGCGCCTTCCGACGCTGAAAGAACTACAATCCCTCGTCGATTACTCGCAGACGACTCCCCCGATGATCGATTCGACCACATTTCCGGGGACGCCTTCAGAGCGGTTCTGGTCGGCGTCGCCGTTGGTTGGCTCGTCGTCCTACGCGTGGTACATCGATTTCCACTACGGCAACACGAGCAACGACGTCTTTGTCTCCAATACCTACCACGTTCGTTGTGTGCGTTGACGACGGGCATTTTTACTTTTCGACCCTTCGACTCTTTCCGCGTGCGGTAGGAAAAGTCATCGCCGGGCTTCCGGCAGCTGCCCACGCGACCTGGGTGCGGTAGGCATTGGGCGTGCGCACGCTTCGAAGGGAGCGTCTCCTTCCGGGCTAGCCGGCAAAATCGAGTACACTCGCGGCCGATGGCTCATCAATACATCTTCACCATGCAGGACTTGCGGCGGGTTCATCCGCCCAACAAGGAAGTTCTCAAGGGCATCTATCTGTCATTTTTCCCGGGCGCCAAGATCGGCGTGATCGGGGGCAATGGCGCGGGCAAGTCCACCCTCCTGCGCATCATGGCTGGCGAGGACAAGGACTTCTTCGGCGAGGCGCGGCCAGCCGACGGCATCACCATCGGGTACTTGCCGCAGGAGCCAAGACTCGATCCCAAGAAGACGGTGCTCGGCAACGTTGAGGAAGCCGTGGCGCCGGTGAAGAAGCTGCTGCTGCGCTTTGACGAGGTCAACGCGCGCCTGGGCACAGACATCACGCCCGACGAAATGGAGAAGCTGCTGGAAGAGCAAGCCAAGTTGCAAGACGCCATTGATGCGGCCAAGGGCTGGGATGTCGATCGCACATTGGAGATCGCCATGGATGCCTTGCGCCTGCCGCCGCCGGATGCCGACGTGAACAAGCTGTCAGGCGGCGAGCGCCGGCGCGTGGCCCTGTGCAAGGTTCTGCTGCAGCGGCCGGATCTGCTGCTGCTCGACGAGCCCACCAATCACCTGGACGCCGAAAGCGTGGCCTGGCTGGAGCAGCACCTGCAGGAATACCCAGGAACCATCGTGGCCATCACCCACGATCGCTACTTCCTCGACAACGTGGCCGGCTGGATTCTGGAGCTGGACCGCGGCGAGGGCCTGCCGTGGAAGGGCAACTATTCCTCCTGGCTCGAACAGAAGCGCAAACGGCTGGAGGCCGAGGAGAAAGCTGAGTCGGCGAGGCAGCGTACCCTGGCGCGCGAGCTGGAGTGGGTGCGCGCCTCGCCGCGCGCCCGGCAGGCCAAATCCAAGGCCCGCTTGGCGGCCTACGAAGAGATGCTGGCGCAGGAAGCGCAGAGGCGCGAGGACACCGCCGAGATCAGCATTCCGGCTGGGCCGCGGCTGGGCGACCTGGTGGTCAAGGCCGAGCACCTGCGCAAGGCCTACGGCGACAAGTTGCTGATGGACGATCTGACGTTCAACCTGCCTCGCGGTGGTATCGTAGGCATCATCGGACCCAACGGCGCGGGCAAGACGACCCTGTTCCGCATGATCATCGGCCAGGAGAAGCCCGACNNGCCTATGTCGATCAGTCGCGCGATTCTTTGAAGGGCGACAACACGGTGTACGACGAGATCGCGCAAGGCGCGGACTTCCTGCAGGTGGGAAAGCGGCAAGTGAACGCTCGTTCCTACGTGGCTGATTTCAACTTCAAGGGAGCCGATCAGCAGAAGCGGGTCAAGGATCTGTCAGGCGGCGAGCGCAACCGCGTGCACCTGGCCAAGCTGCTGCGCAGCGGGGGCAATGTCCTGCTGCTCGACGAGCCGACCAACGATCTGGACGTGGACACCCTGCGCGCGCTGGAAGAGGC
>PMBS01000379.1 GCA_003153015.1 Myxococcales bacterium | reverse complement strand
GTGCTGCCCCCGCTGCTTGAGCTGGTGGCGCCCCCGCTGGTCGCCGCACTGCCCCCGTTGCTCGCGCTGGTGGAACCCCCGCTGGTGGCAGGAGCGGTACCGCCGGTGCCGCTTCCGTCAGCCCTGGAATTCGCACTGCTGCAGGAACCTAGCCAACCAGCAGCGCCCATTATCAGAATTGCCAAGCCTGGAAACCTGTTCATACCGACTCCTTGCGGGATTGGTGAATCGTGCCCTCTTCCCCGAGGGAGAAGATGACAGCATTTCAGTTGCGCGAGAGGGAGAAAACGGTTCACGCCCTGCACCACTAGTTCCGCCCGTCAGAAGAGCGGCCATGTTTCGGCCGCCGAGGCGCCCGGTCGGCGAGGCGCGACGAGGGCGCATACTGGACGTATGTCGCATGATAGGATCACGCCAATGAGTGAACCAGGACGCCCGCCCGCATCGGAGCAAAACCACCCCAAGCCCGGTGGCCGCGGAGCGCGGTTCTCAGCCGCGATGGACGAGGCGGCCGCAGCGCTGAACGCCAGCGTGAAATTCGACCGCCGGCTCCTACGCGATGATGTGCGCGGCAGCCAAGCCCACGCCCGCATGCTGGCAGCGGTTGGCCTGATCTCGAAGGAAGACGCTGAAGCGATCGTGGCCGGCCTCGACCGCGTGGCGCAGGAATTCGCCGAGGGCGGCCGCCCGATGGACCCGGCTCTGGAAGACGTTCACATGAATGTCGAAAGCCGGCTCATTGAACTGATCGGGGACCCAGGACGCCGCCTGCACACGGCGCGCAGTCGCAACGACCAGGTTGCTACGGACATGCGGCTCTATGCTCTCGCGGCGGCCAGCGAGATGGTCGCCGGCCTCGACCGCACCCGCGTGGTGCTGTGCCGGCGCGCGCGCGAGCACGCGGCCACGCTGCTGCCCGGCTACACCCACCTGCAGCGGGCGCAAGCGGTCACCCTGGGGCATCACCTTCTGGCCTATGCCGAGATGCTCGGGCGCGACCGAGGCCGCTTTCTCGACGCGGCCCAACGCGCGGCCGAGTGTCCGCTTGGCTCAGGGGCACTGGCCGCGACTTCGCTGCCCATCAAGCGCGAGATGACCGCATCTGCCCTCGGCTTCCGCGCGCCCACTCGCAATAGCCTGGACGCGGTTTCCGACCGCGATTTTTGTGCCGAGCTTGCCTTTGCCTGCGCGCTCCTCGGCGTTCACCTCTCGCGTCTGGGCGAGGAGCTGGTGCTTTGGTCGTCGAGTGAGTTCGGTTTCGTGCGTCTGGGCGAGGGCTACTGTTCGGGCAGCTCGCTCATGCCGCAGAAACGGAATCCGGACATCGCCGAGCTGCTGCGGGCCAAGTCGGGGCGCTTGCTGGGCGACCTGGTGGCCCTTCTCACCGTGTGCAAGGGCCTGGCCCTGGCCTACAACAAGGATCTGCAGGAAACCCAGGAGCCCTTCTACGACGCCATCGACACCACACGCGCGTCTTTGGCGGTTTTGCCCGGCCTGCTCGCCGGACTGGAGTTCAACCCCGAGCGCATGAAGGAGGCGGCGCGGGACCCCGCCCTGGGCGCGACCGACCTGGCCGAGCACCTGGTGCGGGAGGGTGTCCCCTTCCGCCGGGCGCACGAGATCGTGGGCCATTTGGTCCGCCACGCCGAACGTCTGGGGGTTTTGCTGAGCGAGGTGCCCGAGGCGGAGCTGGCCGGGATCGCGCCCGAGTTGCATCCAACCTGCCTGCAGACCTTGAACCCCAGCCGGGCGGTCGCGGCGCGTACCGTGATCGGAGGTCCCGCGCCGGCTCAGGTCATGCACGAAGTGGAGCGCCTGACAGCAGAACTGCGCGGCTTGGGCTTCGAAGTGTGAGAGCTAGCTTTTCTTCCACCACAGAGGGCACAGAGAACACAGAGGTCAGAGAAGAAGAAAGGGTTCGGACAGGACAAGCGCCCATCCCTCTTCTTCCGGGTCCGGCTCTGTGACCTCTGTGCCCTCTGTGGTGAAATAGCTAGCTTTCCGTTCTGGCTGAACTCGCTCTCGTGCTGCCGCAAGGCTGCACCTTTTCGGGACTCCGTGGTACCGTCGCGACAAATCATGACCACCAGCCAACGCCGCGTCTCTCCGGAAAAGGACATCCAGTTCGGCATGGACGTGGAGTCCATCCGCAGGACCTTCATCCGAAATCTGTTCTGCCACCGGGCCAAGTTCGCTGAAGTCGCCCTGCCCAACGACAACTACCTGGCCCTGGCCTACACGGTTCGGGACCGCATCATGCAGAAGTGGATCTGCTCCGCCCGCACCTACTTCGAAAAGGCTTCGCGGACGGTGGCGTACTTGTCGGCCGAGTTCCTCATCGGTCCGCAACTGGGTCAGAATCTGGTCAACCTGGGCATCCTGGAGGCCACTCGGCAGGCTATGGACGAGCTTGGCCTTTCGCTCGACGCCCTGCTGGAACAGGAAGAAGAACCGGGTCTGGGCAACGGCGGCCTGGGGCGCCTGGCCGCCTGCTACCTGGATTCGCTGGCGGCGCTGGAGATCCCGGCCATCGGCTACGGCATCCGTTACGAGTACGGCATCTTCGACCAAGAGATCCACGACGGCTGGCAGGTCGAGGTGCTCGATCGCTGGCTGCGCCTGGGCTACCCGTGGGAGATTTCACACCCCGAGATCGCCTTCCTGGTCAAGCTGGGCGGCCATACCGAGGGCTACACGGATGTGACCGGCCGCTACCGCGTGCGCTGGATCCCTGACCGGGTGGTCAAGGGCATCCCCAACGACACCCCCATCCTGGGCTACGGGGTCAACACGGCCAACAATATGCGCCTATGGCAGGCCCAGGCGTGCACCTCGCTGGATCTGCAGGCCTTCAACGTAGGCGAGTACACGCGCGCTTGTGAGGAGCAAATCAACACCGAGAACATCACTAAGATTCTCTACCCCAACGACGAAAGCGAAGCGGGCAAGAGCCTGCGGCTGCAGCAGGAGTACTTCTTCGTATCCTGCTCGCTGCAGGACATGATGCGCATTTACGAACAGAAGGGAAAGACCCTGGACCGCTTTCACGAGAAATACGCGGTCCAGCTCAATGACACCCACCCGGCGCTGGCCATCGCTGAACTGATGCGCCTGCTGGTGGACGAGCACAGCATCGATTGGGAGCCGGCGTGGGGAATCACCACGCGCACCATGGGCTATACCAACCACACCCTTCTGCCCGAGGCGCTGGAAACCTGGCCCCTGCCCCTGTTCGGGCGCCTGCTCCCGCGCCACTTGGAAATCATCTTCGAGATCAACCGGCGCTTTCTCGCCACTTTGCGCACGCGCTTTCCCAACGACGACGGGCGGGTGCAACGCATGTCACTCATCGACGATCGTGGCGAGAAGCGCGTGCGCATGGCCCACCTGGCCTGCGTGGGCAGCCATGCGGTCAATGGAGTGGCGCAGCTTCACTCGGATTTGCTCAAGCAGACCGTGCTGCGCGACTTCGCTGAGCTGGAGCCCGAGAAGTTCACCAATGTCACCAACGGGGTGACGCCGCGCCGGTTCCTCTTGCTCGCCAATCCCGGGCTGGCCGGCCTCATCACCGAAGCCATCGGCGACAAATGGCTGGAGGATCTCAACCACCTGCGCGAGCTTGAGGCTCTGTGTGACAAGGCCGATTTCTGCGAGCGGTGGCGCCAGGTCAAGCACGCCAACAAACGAGCCCTGGCGGCCTGCGCCCAGCATGCGCACGGCATCGAGCTTCTGCCGGACACGATGTTCGACGTGCAGGTCAAGCGCATCCACGAGTACAAACGCCAGCACCTGAATGTGCTGCATGCGGTGGCGCTCTACCGGCATCTCAAGCGCGGCGGTGATGCGCCTGCGCGCACCATCATCTTCGGCGGCAAGGC
>PMBS01000054.1 GCA_003153015.1 Myxococcales bacterium | reverse complement strand
GCCGTCAGGCTGCGATGTGTTCTCAGCGGCGGGTGGCTGTCGAGATGAATCACCTTGCGCCCTTTGGTTGCGGCCGCAGAGCGTCTCTGTGCCTCTGTGTGAAAAAGGTAACTAACTAGGCGCACTCATCAACTCGCGCTCCGCCTCGCGCAAGGTGCGCCGCCATTCCACGTCGTTGGGACAAGCCGCGACAGCCTTGCGGTACATGCGGACGGCGTCGCCGATGCGGCCCACCCGACGGAGAAGATCGCCGTAGTCGACCAAGGTCTGGTGGCAGCCGTCGCGGTCAAAACGCAGCGCCCGTTCAAAAAGCTCGGCGGCGCGGTCGTCGTGACCGGCCCGGCTGTGCTCCCGCGCCGCCTGGTGCAGCACCCAGTGGTCTTCGGGTTCCATGTGCATGGCCTGGTCGTAGGCTTCCGCGGCCTCGTGATGGCGATCCATCTCGGCCAAGATGTCGCCCTTGACCGCGGCCACGAAAAACGAATCGCCTCCGCGTTCCTGGGCGGCCAGGGTGGCATCGAGCGCTTCCCGCGTCCGCCCCTGTTCCAGCAGCGCCTGGGCCAGCTTAGCAAATCCCGTGGCAAAGCTGCCGTCGCGCCGAATCGCTTCGCGAAATGCCTCCTCAGCACGAACCGCTTGCCGCGCTTCCAGACAGGCGTCTCCCAGCTCGCGCCACCCGTCGATCAACGCGGGATTCAGCTCGGTAGCCCGACGGGCGGCCTCCAGCGCGCCTTGGTCGCGGCACGCATTTAGACCCTCGGCCAGGACGGCATGGCCAATGGCCAGGTCCGGCCTCTCTTTGACCGCGGCCCGCGCGTGTTCCACCGCCTGCTCCAGGTCGCCTTGGTCCAGCGAATCGCGCGCAGCCGCAAGCGCCCGCAGTGCTGTCTCCAGATTGGCGCTCGACTCACGCATCCGCACGATGTCGGTGTCACCGGGAACCAACGCGTCCACCACTTTGCTGGCCAGGGCTGCCCGCACCCCATCGCCAGCCGCATGGGCTCGCATGGCCTCGCCGCGCCAGTAGGCCCCGGTGGAAGCTGCCGCAGCCCCCAGCAAGTCTTTGGCCCGAGCCGCGGCTGCCTCGTCACCCCGGTCCCGCGCCAGTACGAATGAAAGCGCCGCTGCGTCCAGGCGAGCGTCATCATCACGTGCGGTCATCGGATCTGACCCCATGGCGTCGTCCAAGGCCGCTTGCGCGCGCGCGTTGTCGCCCCGGTCGAGCGCACGCAGCGCAAGCGCAGTCAGCAAGGCAGGCCCAGGCGGGCTGGTGCAGGCCAGCGCCTCGGCCAGCGCCCGGTCGACCTCGTCCTTCTTGCCTTGGTCCTCTAGGTGGTCGACCAAGCGAACCCAGTGCTCGGCCAGACCTGGATCGCGCCGACACAGCTCGCGTGCTACCGCGGTGGGCTCAGCGCCATCGCCGGCCAAGAGCTCGCCCAAGCAGGCATAGAGGAAACGCAGAAAGCTTGAGCCGACGCGGTCCACGCTGCGCCCAGCCACCTCAACCACTGGGCACTCGCCATCCTCTGCCGCCTCCAGGTCCAAGGCGAACAACCGCAAGTCCCGTTCCGCCACTGGCCACAGTCCCTTGAGCTCCGCCGGGCGTTCAGGGTCGCTGGCCCGGCGCAGACTCTCTTCAAGGGACAAGAGCCGCAGCCCGGGATCGCAGGCACCGTGGCTGCCCGCCCCCTGCTCGGGCTGAGATCTGTTCGCGGGCAACCAGCCGCCATCGTAACGCAAAGCAAACGCGGCATAGCCCGCCGGCACAGCCCGGCCAAGCAGGTCATTGAGCCGGCTAACACGCGCCTCGCCCCCTGTGGCCTTGGCGAGTACCGCGCCGGGAAGGTGCGCACACTCGGCTTCGATCTCGAGCAAGAGCATATTGACAGGCTCGGCCATCACCGGGGATATACGCACGCGACCAGTGCCAATCAAGCGCAAAGAAGGACTCACTCGCCTTGACCCGCGCGCCGGAAGGCGCGACACTGAAGGGGTTCTCGTGTTGACCGCTTCTGGGAAACGACTTCTGGACGACGCGCCATGCGGGCATATAGCGAAGCGAGGTAGAGCCCGGCGATGACGGCAAAGGTTCTGCTTTGCGACGACGAGGAAGTTGTGTGCCGCAGCCTGGCGCGGCTGCTCCGTTCTGCGGCCTACGACGTGGTGACTGCGGATGGCCCGGGCGGCCTGGCCCAGATCGATCATGACACCTTCGATGCAGTGATCACCGACCTGCGCATGCCGGGCGCCGATGGCTTCGCCATCCTCGAGGCGGTGCGCACGAAGTGCCCTCGAACCCCGGTCATCGTGATGAGCGGCAGCGCACAGATCTCGGACGCGGTTCGCGCCATGCGTTTGGGGGCGCGCGACTTCTTGGTCAAGCCGGTTGGGGTCGAGGGTCTGGAAGAAGCCCTGGGCGGCGCCGTGGGCACCTTCAAGACCCCGGCTACGCCTGAAGAGGGCCCTGACCCAGTGACCTGGCGTGACCGAACCGCGCCCTGGCTGTTGGGCCAGGATCCGGCCATGCTCTCGGTGCTGAGCCTGCTCGCCCAGGTGTCGGACACGGGCTGCACAGTGCTGCTCACCGGTGAGTCTGGCACCGGCAAAGAATTGGTGGCTCGATCCATCGTCGCCGGCTCATCGCGCGCCAAGAAGCCATTCGTGGCGGTGAACTGCGCCGCCATCCCCACCAACCTGGTCGAATCCGAGCTTTTCGGTCACGCCCGAGGCGCGTTCACCGGCGCCAATTCCGCCCGCATCGGCCGCTTCGCCGAAGCCAGCGGCGGAACCATCCTGCTCGACGAAATCGGCGAGATGGAACTGGGCGTGCAGGCCAAGCTGCTGCGCCTGATCCAAGACGGCGTCCTGCGGCCAGTTGGCGACGAGATCGACCAGCGTATCGACGTGCGCATTCTGGCCGCCACCAACCGCAAGCTCGAGAACGACGTGGCGGCTGGCCGCTTTCGCGCTGATCTCTTCTGGCGCCTCAACGTCATCCCGGTCGAGCTGCCTGCCCTGCGCGAGCGTGCGACCGACATCCCGCTTCTGGCCGAGCATTTCGTCAGGCGCTTCAACGAGAAGAATCGGCGCAAGGTCACGGGCATCCACCCTGACGCCATGTTTGCCCTGCAGCACTACTACTGGCCGGGCAACATCCGCGAGCTGGAGAACCTGCTCGAACGCACGGTGATTCTCAAGGGTGCGGGTGAGATCGTCTTGTCCGATTTGCCCCCCAAGCTGCGCAGCGGCCAAGACGGATCGGCGACCCCGGTGCCCACCCCGGTACCAGATCTGCCCAGCGACCGGACCGATCTGCGCGCCATTCTGGAATCGGTAGAGGACCGCATGATCGCCGAGGCTCTGGTGCGCACCGGCGGCAACAAGAACCGCGCGGCCGAACTGCTCGGGCTCAACCGCACAACCCTGGTCGAGAAACTGCGCCGCAAGCGCACCGCGACGCCCCCCACGGCTAGCTAGAGTCTGTCGGGTAATTCCGGGCCGCCCG
>PMBS01000128.1 GCA_003153015.1 Myxococcales bacterium | reverse complement strand
TGTATTGTCTGGAGCCCGACGGAAAGCTGCGCTGGTCGGTGGAGTTGGGCGGCGACGTGGACAGCTCGCCCATCCTGGCCGCGGACGGCACCATCTACGTGGGCAGCGACGACAAGAAACTGTATGCGTTGCACGCGCCGTAGAAGTTACCTATTCCACACAGAGAGCACGGAGGGCAGAGGAGCCGGATGAGCGAAGATTCTCGACGGTGTCGCGACGGCTGCAGGAGGTCGTGGTCGTGGCCGTGGTCGTGGTCGTGGCCGTGGCCGGAGTGATTCCTTTGGTTGCGGCCGTCAGGCTGCGATGTGGCCTCTGTGAGAAATAGCTCGCTTGAACTGCCGCCATTGGCGCCAGCCGCGTGTATGCTGTACAAGCAAAATGGATACAGAAGATAACCGTCCCGCTGCTCGCGTGGTCACCGGGCGAATCAAGGTGCATCCCGACGGCTACGGATTTGTCGTGCCCGAGGACGGGTCAGAGGACGTTCACGTCAACCGGCGCAGCCGCGACACGGCCATGGACAGCGATCGGGTCGAGGTCGAATGGTGGGTGGGCCCGCGCGGGCTAGAGGGCCGGGTCACCCGCGTGCTCGAGCGCGGGCGGGGCAAGATCACGGGACAGATCGTAGCTGCGGGAAACAGCCTTCGCTTTCAGCCCGATGATCCGCGCATCACCGAGCCGGTGGTTCTGCGCGGCGGCGGCGCGCCGCCACGTCCGGGCTTGGCTGTGGTGGCGGAGATCGCGGCTTATCCCGCCCAGGCGGGCGCCGCGCTGGAGGTGACCCTGCTCAAGGTGCTGGGAAAGCCCGAGGATCCGCTGACCGAGGTGGAGAAGGTTCTGGCCTGCGGCGATATCGCGGACGAGTTCTCGGCCGAGGTGGCGCACGCCGCGGAGCAGATGCCGCGCAAGGTGGAGGACACCGACCGGCACGATCGCGCAGACCTGCGTGACATACCCTTCATGACCATTGACCCGGAGACGGCGCGCGACTTCGACGATGCCGTGGCCTTGCAGTCGATGTCGGGCGGCATCCATCGCATCTGGGTGGCGGTGGCGGATGTATCGCACTACCTGCGCGAGGGCACGGCGCTTGACCGAGAAGCGCGAAGCCGCGGTTGCAGCCTGTACCTGCCCAATCGAGCCATTCCCATGCTGCCCGAAGCGCTCTCCGGCAATATCTGCTCACTTGTGGCCGGGCAGGATCGCCTGGCCNNGCTCTGCGTGGGCTGGATGCGCTGGCGCGCAAGTTGCGGGCGCGGCGCCAGCAGCGCGGCGCCTTGGACCTGGATCTGCCCCAAGTCGTGGTGGAATTGGACCGCGACGATCCCGGGCTGGTGCGCGACATCCGGCGCGCGCGCCGCGATCCAGGCGAGCGCCACGCCTACGCCATGATCGAAGAGTTCATGCTGGCCGCCAACATGGCGGTGGGCGAAAGTTTTGAAAAGCGCGGCGAGCCCACCCTGTGGCGCATCCATCCTGTGCCCGACGCCGAGAAGCTGCACAACTTCTCGGCCATGGCCGAGCGCTACGGCATCCAGGTCGACGAGGAGCAGGCGCGTACGCCCGCGGGCCTGGCGGCCGTGCTCAAGCGGCTGCGCGGCCACCCGGCGGAAAAGGCGCTCTCTTTTCAAGCCCTGCGCTCGCTCAAACAGGCCACCTATGACGGGACCAACGTGGGCCACTTCGGCCTGGCTGCGTCGGCCTACCTGCACTTCACCTCGCCCATCCGTCGCTATCCCGATGTGGTGGTGCATCGGCTGCTCAAGCGACGGCTGGCCAGCCTGGGCAAGCCGGCCGGGGGATTCCCGCCGCTTGCGCAAGGACCGGCCACCTCGCCGGAGGAACTGCGGCAAATTGCCGCCGAATCGTCCTTTGCCGAACGCAAGGCTATGGAAGTGGAACGTGAGGTGGTCGACCTCTATCGTTCCTTCTTCATGCGCGACCGTGTGGGCGATGTGCTTGACGGCACCATCTCAGGGGTGGCCAGTTTCGGCGCGTTTGTGGCGGCGGACCAGCCCTTTGTCGAGGGGCTGGTGCGCACCGAACATCTGATCCCCGACGATTTCTACGACTACGACGAGGTGGCTTGTCGCCTGGTAGGCCGGCGATCGGGCCGTACCTTCTCGCTCGGTGATTCGGTCAAGGTCGAGGTGCTGTCCGCGAGTGTCGCGCGCCGCCAGGTGGACCTGCGCCTGCATGGAGAGCGGCCGCGACGCGAGTCGCGCGGGACGGGCGAGCGTCGACAGAAAAACCGACATCCGCAGGGAAAGCGTCCCGGCAAGGCGACGCCCAAGCGGACATCCGGCAAGAGGCGGCGCTAGTCGGTGAGCGAATACAGCCGCCCGCCGGCCGACATGCCGGCAAGCGAGATCATCGAATCCTGGCTGCCGCGTGCCTTCGAAGCAGCGCCTCGCCGTCCGCCACCTGACAGCCCATCGGTGCGGGTGACTCTTTCAGGTCCGGGCGGCGGCACCTGGGATGTTTGCGTCTCTGATGAGGCTCTCAGTGTGAAACGTCGTGAGCTCGGCGCGCAGCACAGCCGTCCCAATCCCGAGGATGACCCCGATGTGTTGCTCCGGCAGAGCGTGGCCGATTTCCTGGCTCTGCTTCGCGACGACCCCGACCTTCCTGCTCTCTTGCCGCCGGACACCGACGTGACGGATGTGCTGTGTGTCGACGAGGGCAGAATCAGCCTGCTGGCACAGATCGACGGCCGCATCAGCTTCGAAATCGAGGGTCGCCGCCGGCGGCGCTGGGCCATCGACGTGGCGTTCGGTCAGTCAGGTATGCGCGCCGGCCGTCCGCGCTCCACCGTGCGCGTGGACAACCGCACCTGCGCAGAGTTGTCCAGCGGCGCACTAGCCCCTTTGCAGGCGTTGCTCAGCGGGCGCCTGCAGGTCGAGGGCGACCGAGCCCTGGTCATGCAAGTGGTGATGCTGGCGGGCTCGGTTCGCAATAGCCGGTAGGGGGCATTCTACGTTGGCAGCGCCGCGCCCAGCCTCATGCCCAGTTTTCCACAGACAGTCCAGGCACCTTTGAGAAGTGTCGGACGTTGTTCGTGACCAGCGTGCATCGCAGAGTCACTGCATGCGCAGCGATCAACACATCAAATTCCCCGATAGGCGTTCCTCGTTCGGCCAGCATGCTGCCGATTCGTCCGAACTCCGCAGCCGCGGCTTCGTCGAACGACTCGACTTCGACGGCCGACGCGAATGTGTCGATGAGGGGACTTCGGTATATACTTATCAAGCCACTGCAGCGGTTCTCTGATTGGCCTCCAGCCAGCCACGTCAAGTCTGCCGGACGCTTTGCCGTTCTGTTGGGCGGCGCGAGCACAGTCGCTGCAGATGTGTCGACCAACTAGCTGACCCCTACAGCACCGATGGGGTACGCATGCCAGCTTCCGTCCTTCCGTCGAAGGGCGCAGAATTGCCCGCTCTCACCCCACAGCCAATAGATACCCTTTGGCCTCGTTCCGGTTGGGCCGGCGCCATAGAAAAGAACGAGCCCCAGCTTCGAACCTAAGCGGACCATCTGAACTTTTGACAACTCAATATAGACGACGATATGGGGTGCACCATCGAGATCTTCTCTGGCCCGGTCCGTGCGGACGCGAAAGCCACTCTTTGGAATCGCGACCGGCGCAGGAAAGAGGAATGCCATCTCTGCGCTGGGGTGCCCACGAAGGAATCCCCGAACCTCCATGGCATTGAACCATCCATCATCATGTTTGGTGACCTTGTCCCCAAGGACATCGTGCACGAGATGTTTCTGCAGGTCCGCAAGAGAACTCAACCCGGCCGCATCGAGGGGTTGAGCCGTCTGGCGACAGATTGCCGGAAGTTCAGCTTCGCCCGTATCGCGAGCGGGACCGCGAGCCTTGGCCTTGGCCAAGGACAGCGAAGGCGAGCAGAAGGCGGCGATGAAGGAAGCAAGGACGATGGACCGCAATGGCATTCCTAGGAATAGACACCTGGGAGGACGTCGCTACCGGACGGCTTGGGCGCCCCTCGCATTCCAAGCTATTCGCGAATGGGGCCGCTGTCCAAAGTGGCCTTGCAGCCCTCAAAATCACCGCTCCAGCACCGGTTAGTGACATATGTCGCCCTTCTCCCACAACCGCGCGCCCCGAACATGCGGTCGCCAAGTTCTTGCACCTGGATTCCTTGCGGTGGACAGCCGAGGTCAAAGGAGGCGCGGCTCATGACGGCATCGCGTCCGTTCTCGCCGACAGTTGCACATCCTGCCAGCAGCGAAAGTAGGGCAATCGCACATTTTCTCATTGTCATTCTCCGATCGCGGTCCGCATAACGGCTTGCCGTTCAGCGGTGTGGGCGCCGCCAAGCCGGCCCCGCGATTCTACACGATCTCCCTGCGGCGGGATTGTCATCGGCTGGTTCGGCGGCGCGCTATCAGGTCATGCCGCCGATTTGAGGTTCTCGCGAATCATCCGCGGGTGACGAGCCGCGATTCTCAGGAGGCCGATGGCTGGACCTTCCGGCTGCCTCCGGCCTTGCTCCCAGTTTCGCAGCGTGTGCACACTGATGCCTATCGCTTGCGCGAACTGGGACTGGGAAAGGCCGACGAAGCGCCTCAGCGCGGCGACGTCGTCACCGGATTCGATCTGCCCGGCCTTGAGACGTTTGCGCACGCGAGCCGGAATTGCTCGTGCCAGTTGTTCCTCGGTGAGTTCAGGAATGTCCGTCATGACGCACCTCCTTGAACGTGGCGCCGATACAGCTCTGTCTCCCGCTTTGTCGCCCAGCGGGCGCTGATGAGGCGAACCGTCTCGGCATCTCGCTCGGTGTACACGACAAAAACCAATCCCCTTTCGATAGGTCCGATGGCGATGAACCGATCCTCTTCATCGGAGTGGGCGTCATCGAAGATCTCCAGGTAATCATCTCCCCGGTAGAACAGGGCACTCGCTTCCTCAAACGAAACGCCATGCTTCTTCCGATTCGTGCGGCTCCTGGATTCATCCCAGACAACCCCCACCCTCCAACTATACTTCAGGGGCCTACTAAGTCAATGGCTTAGACGGGCTCGTCCGCCCAACGCCTTGCCGTTCAGCTGCAGGGGCGCCGCTGAGCTGGCGCCCCAATTCTACACGATCTCACTGCGGCGACCCTGGCTTCATCGGCTGGTTAGGCGGACGATCAGCAGCCACCATGGAACGTCGAGGCAATGGGCTCCCACGCTGTCTCCTTCTTTCCGACGGAGGACAGAAACAGCGTGAGGCGGGTGCCCTCATCGTCCTCTTCAACCAAGAGATCAGGCAGGCCGTCACGGTCAAGATCGCCGGCCCATCGAATCCGAAACTTGATAGGGCCACCATCTGGCTTTTCGGAGAGCAGCATCCTTCGCTTGCCTTCGATCACGTAGAGCCTGGTCGGAGCGCCCTCCGTTTCTACGACTTTGAAAGACAGCGTCGAATGGCCCATCATCACCTTCCCCTTCTCGACTCGGGCGGTCTTTACTGCGCCCTTGGCCACGGATAGGCCAGAGAACACTGCCTTGGGCTCCGGGCAGTTCGTCACCCGAACTCGTCGTCCCGTTTCCTCACCTGGCCCGTCCCACATCACTTTCACAGGGGTGATCTGAACGCCGACTTCTCGCACGACAAAGCCTCCCGGCGTTTCACACAGCCCCAGCCAGCCGGCACTCGGCAGCGGCGTTGGAAGTTGCGCGTCTCCATAGTCGCTAGCAACGTCCAACAGAGTCGCCGCCGGGGGCCCAGCCGGGCTTGAGACTACTGCCAGCAACAACAACCACATCTTCTTCAGTTCCGCCTAACGCTTTGCCGTTCAGCGGCGAGCCCGCCGCACGAACGGTTCGTTGATGTTACTCCGATTTCTCTGCGGCGGGATCGTCCGCTGCAACGGCTTGTTGGGCAGCCCTCACCGAGAAGGATCTCGAATTCCGCCTGGTTTCCAGATGCCTCTGGTGGGCGCGCTGCACTCCACGGTGCTGATCCACTTCGCCAAGTCCTGCAAACCGCGGTCGAGTCGCCGTGGAGACAGGCCGTTTTCGGCCATGCCCCACAGCCGCTCCAGCCATGAGCCGAGGCTGCTCGGATGCTCGATGTAGTCTTGATGGAGATTCTTGAACAGGTAGGGATGTCCCGATCGGTCACAACGGCCGCCGATACCAACGGCAGAGATGTTCCACCCATCCTGTGTTCGTTCAAAAGTGTACACGTCGGGGTGTCGCCAGCGCCGACATGCAATTTCGACCATAAACGTAAGACCAAGCGTTTGGTCGATGGGATCCTTCTTCGCACGGCCGTAAAGCCATGCGACGAGATCGTCTAGAGGGTGAAGATGCCGGTAGAATTCCGGCTCACTTGGCGGCATTCCACGGTTCTTGATCATGTAGGCGTGGTGCTGGGGTTCGTTTCCGGCCCGTGCCAAGTCCATGTGTAATCCGTGTGCCACGGTGGCAGCCCGTCCGACGATTCGCTTCGCCGCCGAGAAGTCGTGCTTGGAGAGCACGTCCCAGGCCTCAGCGACCAATGCCTTGAGCACCTTGCGCTGCTTTCGCTGTTGCTGAGTAAGTTCAACGCTTCTGTTCGACATTGGTCTGCCCAACTAATAGGGTTTGCTGGAATGGAT
>PMBS01000247.1 GCA_003153015.1 Myxococcales bacterium | reverse complement strand
GGACACCTTAAGAGAGCACAGAGAACACAGAGATCGGATTGAAAAGGAAGTTCGGATCGCGCAAGCCCAACCGTTTCCTTTCCGGTCAGGCTCCGTGGACTCTGTACCCTCTGTGGTGAAATAGCTAACTTCTGATCTACGATCCACGAGATGCTGTCTAGTTACGCTGTCCAGTGAAGGTGCCCCAGTGAAGGTGCCAGCGAAAGGACGCAGGAGAAAGGCCGTAACCGCCCGCCGCCGGCGCGCTTCACGCCGAAGCGAAACCGCCGAGAGGAGCACGGCGAGGCCGGCTGCCCGGCGTCAAGAGGGCGCTTCCGTGTGACCGAGCGCACACCGGGACGCCGGCTCGTGTTCTGCTGGAAGGCGGGTGGACGCGAAACGGGAAGACCATGGGAGGTTGCGGCGTCATTCTGCCACCTTGCATGACACGTGCAGGTTTTGTCTCGCCCCGGTTAGGGCTAGACTGTCTGGCTATGTCACGCATCGCCCGTTCCCTGATCCTGCTTCTCATCTTCGCCGCCTTCGCCCAGGCGCAGGCCNNAAACTCCTCGGTGGTGCCGGCCTGTCCTGCGGGCAATCTGCTGGCCGGCAAGTTGCCGATAGCTTGGCAGGAGATCGCCCGCGATCGTGCCATGCTCACCGACGAAACCGTGGCCCCCGAGGGTGCGGTGTGGGACGCAGCCCTGGCCACCCTTTTTGAGACCGGCGCTTCCACCGCGACTTGGGATCTGGGCGAGGTGGTGAGTGTACGCCATCTGGCCATCCAGGCCGACGCCAACGATACCTACAATGTCTGGGGATCCCTCGACGGCAAGGACTACAAACTGATGGGGCAGATCGACCCGGTCACCGGACACGGTCTGCGCATGCGTACCCTCGATGTGGGTGGCATGGCCGCGCGCTTCTTGCGCGTGGGCGAGGGCAAGGGCGACGGTTTCTACTCGGTGTCCGAGGTCGCGGCCTACTGCCAGACGCCCACGCCATTTCCACCGCAAATGAAAGTCATGGATGCGCCGGCAGCCACCGCCCCCAAGAACTACCTCGACTATTGGAACAACGACGCCAGTGCCCGCTGGGAGATGATCTTCGCCATGTTGGGCGCGATCCTGCTGTGGTGGGAACGCCGACTGGTCGGCCTGGGCATGGCCGCTTTCAAGCTCCGGCTGCGCCGAATTCTCCTCGGGGTGATGGGGGTGCTGGCCTTCTTGACCTTCTTCAATTTCGGCTTCTGGCACTTCCCCAACTTCGTGCACGGCTGGGACACCTTCCACTACTACATCGGCTCGAAGTACTTCAAAGAGCTGCACTACGAGCGCCTCTACGAATGCGTGGCTACCGCAGATTCCGAGGAGCCGGGCCTGCGCCGCCGGGTCGAGCTGCGCAAGATGACCAACCTGCGCACCAACGTAGTGGAGAAGACCGACGATATTCTCGCCCATCCCGAGCGCTGCAAGCAGCACTTCACTGAAGCGCGCTGGGAATCATTCAGGAACGATCTGCGCTACTTCCGCACGCTGGAGAACCCGCGCCGGTGGGACGATGCCCAGACCGATCACGGGTTCAATGGCACGCCGGTGTGGGCCATCATGGGTACCCTCCTGTCCAACCTGGCGCCCGCCAGCCGGCTCGACGTGCTAATGCTCGACAGCCTGGACGTCATCATGATCTCAATCATGGCGCTGCTCATGTGGTGGGCGTTCGGCTGGCGCGCGGTGTCTGTCGCTCTCATCGTGTTTGCCACCAATTTCCCGTCACGATGGTACTGGATTGGCGGCTCGTTCCTGCGCTGGGACTGGCTATTCTGGATGGGCGTGGGCGCGTGCCTGATGAAGAAGGAACGACCGTTCTGGGCGGGTGCCGCGATTGCGTACGCCGCGCTCCTGCGCATCTTCCCTGGGTTCATGTTCGTGGCGCCACTGATTGCGCTGCTCTACCACTACGCGAAAACCCGCGAGTGGGATCGCCGCTTCCTGCGCCTGATCATGGGTGGCGCCGTGGCCGTGGCCGTGCTGGTGCCAGCCAGTTTCGCGGTAACCGGCAGCCCGCGCATCTATCCGGAGTTCCTGCGCAACACGGCCAAGCACTCGGAAACGCCGCTGACCAACTACATGGGGTTGCGCACCGTGCTCAACTTTCGCCCCGCGGAGGCGGCCAATCGCATGAACACTCCGGCCATGGTGGATCCTTGGCTGCGCTGGAAAGATGCGCGCCTCAAGGCATTCCACGAAGCTTTGCCACTGTACGTGTCGCTGGTGGCTTGCTACTTGGTGCTGATTGGCCTGGCCATCCGCAAGGTCGAGCCTTGGGTGACGGTGCTCTTATCGGCAACCGTGATCTCATTTGGCTCCGAGCTGACCTGCTATTACTATGCCTTTCTCATTATTCCCGCCTTGCTGTACGCGGTGGTTCCGCGTGCGGGCGAGTGGCTGATGTGGCTGACTGCGCTCACCCAGTTCTTGGGCTGGGCGCCCATCACCCGCATGCCGAACTGGCTGAAAGCCCTAATGCCGGCCTCGCTCAGGCAAAGTTCTTTCGTCACGAACTTCAGCATGCCCAACGGACTCGACGAACAATACACCTGGATGTCGGTCGCTACTCTCGTCGTTTTCGTGCTCATCGCCCGGGAGTTGATGCTGGCATATCGGCCGGCCGTGGTGCCCGCGCTGGCAGGACCCGACAGCGGTGCGAAGCTTCCCCTGGCGGCCCCGGCCCTCGCGTCGGTTGTTGCGCAATCATCTCGCTCGCAGCACGCGGATTCGCGCTCGCGACGAAAGCGCAAGCGGAGGTAGGTCGCTGGAAGGCGGCGGTGAATGCGGACCAAGCTCGGGAACGTCGCCCACAGGGTGCGGGTTGGCGCCACCCGCTTGCCACGGAATCGCGGAAGGGTCCTGGCGAGCGCAGTGGTCGCGTTCGCGCTCGCGGCAACATCTGGTCGTTCCGCCAGTGCAGGGGACACGCCCCTCATGACCCGGCTTTGCGATGCAGCGGAAACGGACAATCTCTCAGCGGTGACAGCCATGGTCACCAACGAACGCCCGGACGGGGGAGAGTGCTCCCTGGCACTCGCCTGCGCTGCTCAGCAAGGCCACCTCGCCATCGTCCAGTATGTTTTCGAGCACTGCCACAAGATTGGCGACGCCGACCAGGCGTGCGAGAAAGCATTCAAGCACCGACATCTGGAGGTACTTCATTACCTCGCTGACCACGTCTCTGAGCCCTGCCCGTCGAATGGGCTGAAAGTGGCCGCCCGGGAAGGCGACCTCGCGATGGTGAAGATTCTGACCGCGAGTGAGCCTTCGGCAAATGAGTCGGAGTGCTCTTTCGCTCTGGAAGAAGCGGCAGAGCACGGGCACCTAGCCATTGTCCAGCATCTCCTGAGTCATTGCCGCAAGATTCACGACATCGGCATAGCGCTTGAGAACGCCGCCGATGGCAAGTACCTGGAGGAGGTCCGCTGCCTGATCGACCACCAGCCTTCCGAGGGTGAATTGCGCAATGCCGTGATGATAGCTATCAATCAAGGGTGGGATGAAGGGCTTCCTCTGCTCCTGCAGCCTCAACTTGGTCTCGACAATCTCAACGAAGGGCTAAGGCATGCGGCGAAAGAAGGGAGATTGTCCACGGTCAAGCTTCTTGTCGAGCATGGGGCGAACGATCTGAAAGGCGCGATATGGGACAGCACTTGCAGCCTCGAGGTCGTGAGTTACCTGGTCGAGAAGGGGGCACGCGATCTCGCGGACGGATTGCACATGTGCGCCACCAAGGGTGACCTTGCGGTCGTCCGCTACCTTGTCGAGCATGGTGCGCGAGTGGACGAAATACCGCTTGCGGCATCCCTCTGGAATGAGGATGAGGCTCAGCGAAGGGTCATTGCGTCGTTTCTTCTCGAAAAGGGGGCACGGGCGGAATCCCTCGAATTCGAATCCTTGGCTAGAGTGGTCGGGAGTGGCGATCTGGCTTTGCTGAAGAAGCTGATGGTCAGGGGCGCCAGCCTTGGCGTCCGCAACGAGCATGGCGAAGGTTTGTTTGGGTTGGCCGCAGATCCAGCGATGCGTGCCTTCCTGCATTCTCACGGGGTGAGGACGTCATGGGGCGAACATTGGTTTCATGCGAAGAACAATGTCGGCCAGTGGTCGTCGAAGCACTACCCGGTCTTCTTCGCCTTGGCTGGTCTTGCCTATCTCGGATCGTCGATCTACTTGCGGGAAGTGACGTATCGTGGCCGCCCCTTGGACAACGGATTTGGGACCGCCAACGCCATGCTGTCAATGGGGGTTGCTGGGGCATTGTCGCTTGGAATAGCAGGCGGTCTGATTGCTTCGATTGGCCAAACTCATCACTCTGACAGCTACGGCGGGGCGATGGGCGAGGCCATGCAATCCTTGCTTGGCGTATTCGTTGGGGGGATGGTGGGCTTGGCCGGGGGAATGGTAGCGGGGTATTATTGCCGGGACTTCTTCAAGCGCAATGCGGTCGCCTATTACGCCTTGCCCACGACTGCGTTCGTGGTGCCGTTGCTGTGGGCGGTTTTCTAGCTCCCCGCCGGGATCGCCCTGAAGAAGGCGAAGAACCGCCAACCCATGGCTATGGCGACCGCATAGGGCGCGGCCTGCGCGAACAGCGTCGCGAATTTGAACCAGCGGTGTTTGCCCTCCACGTGAACAAGCACGTACGCGATTCCGGGCACTTGGAACAACAGCATGAACACAATCCACCAGGGGTGCCCGGCGCGATAGGCGTGTCCTATGACCAGAATCAGCGCCACGAGAGACAGCAAGCCAGCCACGGCCAGCTCGGTGGCCGCCTCGGCGAGCATGCGCTTGACCTGCGCGACTTCGCCAGCGGACAGTGGCCGGCGGCCTCCCCCGACCAAGGCAGTGTCGATTGCCGTGGTCAACGTCCGATAGAGCCCACCGACGTCGAGCCCGCTGTCCTTGGCGTCGCGGAGAGCGCGCTTGATCGTCTCCAGGACGCCACCGCTGTTCTCGCCTCCGTAGATCACGGTGCCTCGTGGTGCGTCCTGGTCTGGCTGATTGGCCGAATCAACCAGCACGCCATCCGATACTACGAGTTTGGCCTGTTCGCGGTACTGGGTCGGCACCTGGTCCAGCCGAGTGACGAAAACCTCGCGCTTCGTGTTGGGATCGCGGTACCGATAGATCGATTCAGCTCGGGCGGCTGAAGCCAGCCCCAGCAGGGCTAGCGCGGCGGCCCAGAAGGCCAGCGTCCTCATGCCCCCATTACAGCGCGCGGACCCGGTCCTTGCCAAGCTCAACCAGCAGAATGCACTAGTTCGAGCGCCGCCCTGATGGCACAGAGCAGGCTGACCTCGCTCGCGATGCCTCGTCCTGCGATGTCGTAGCCCGAACCATGATCCACCGATGTGCGCACCACTGGCAAGCCCAGCGTCACGTTCACCGAGGCACGGGGGAAGGCTGGCTTGACCGCAATCAAGCCCTGGTCGTGGTACATGGCCAGAATCAGCTTGTAGCGTTTCCACCGCTCGATGAAGAAAGAATCCGCCGGGAAGGGGCCGTCGCAGGCAACACCTAGACGCCGCGCCCGCTGCATCGCCGGGATGATCAGGCGCGCTTCCTCGTCACCCATGAGGCCATGCTCGCCCGCGTGAGGGTTGAGGCCCAGCACGGCGACCGGAAGCTTGCGGCCCCAACGCGTGCGACCCGCTTTGGCCAGCATCTTGAGCGAGGTCAGAAGCCCGGCGATCGTGATATGGCTGGACACTTGGCAGAGAGGAATGTGCGTGGTTTGCAGCGCCAGCAAATAGTCGGGGGTGAGAAACGCCATACGCTCGTCGCGCACGCTCAGCTTTTCGGCCAGGTAGCCGGTGTGGCCCACAAAGTCGGGAAGGATGGCGGCCACAGCCTCCTTGGTAACTGGCCCGGTGACGATGGCCGCTACCCGGCGGCGGCGGGCCTGCTCGATGGCGAAGTCCAGGTAGCCGAGCTGCTCGCGCCCGTAGGCGGGCACGCCAAAGCGAAAGCGGCGCATGTCGATGTGCGAATGGGCAAAGAGCCGGAGCGCGGTGGGCGGAAGCCACTTCCGCGAGAAGCCCTCCACTAGGGTGATGGGGAGGCGTTGCCGCAGCCGTCGCCCTGCTTCCGCAAGCACCCCGGCGTCGCCCACCACCGCCAGATTCGCGCATTCCTTGCGCAAGCACCTTCGGATCTGCTGGGCCAGGGGCGGTTTCCCCCGCGCCAGCGCCGTGAACGCCTTGATGACGACTTCAGCCGAGATGCCGGCTGGGTCGCCCATGGTCACCAGCAGGTTTATCGACTTGCCCGGCGGTGTATGTGCCACACGGGCAGTTCACGCGAATTCCGCACGCGATGCAAGTGGCGCCATCAGACGCGGTGCTGATAGTGTAGGATTCTGCAAGGAGACAAGATATGGAACTTCACAACCTCAACCCCGACGAGAGGGTGGCCCTGGCCGCTCTGATCGAGTTCGTGGTGATGGCCAGCGGTCATGTGACCGAGGACGAGGAGCGAGAGATCCAGGCCATCGTCGACGAGATCGGCGAGGACGCCTATCGCCAGGCGGTGGAGGAGGTCGATCGGCGCTTTCCCGACGAGGAAGCCGCGAAGAAATTCCTCGAAACCATCACCCGCCCGGAGGCGCGCGAACTCATCTTTGGCGCGGTGATGGGGGCCGCGATGACCGATACCATCGAGGGGCACGAGTCCACGATCCTCGATTGGGTCGTCAAGGAGTGGAAACTCGAGGTCAAGTACGAGGAGCCACCCGCGGAATGAACGCGGGCGCGGGCCCGGGCGGACGATGCGTCCTTGCCTCGCCCTCGCGCTCGCGGTAGCTTCAAGGCAGGTATTGTCCTGCTGGACGGACACGGGAAGTAGCAAGGTGCAGTAAGTCGGACGGTCGGTACAATTGCCTAGGAGGATCTCTACATGGATGGCACGGACATCGTAACCAGGGACAAGCTAGTGGCTGATCTGAAATTGGTGGTGACGGACGCCGAGGAGCTGCTCAAGATCACGGCTGGGCAGGCGGGCGAGAAGGTCGCGGCAGTGCGCGACCGGGTGCAACGGGAGCTTGAGCAAGCCAAGGTCAGAATCGTCGCGTTCGAAGACAAGGCCGTCGCGCAGACCAAGGCAGCGGCACACGCGACCGACGTCTATGTCCACGAGAACCCGTGGAGGGCCGTGGGGATCGCCGCTGGGGCCGGGTTCCTCTTTGGACTGCTGATGGCCCGCCGCTAGAGCCCCAATGGCAGACGAACCCTTGGCCAGGGCGTCGGATCGTGGGCTGCTCGGGTCGGCAAACCATTTGCTCGCCGTGCTGGTTTCGGCAGCCGAAACCCGGGTGGGTATCTTGGCGACCGAGCTGCAAGAGGAACGGGTCCGTTTGAGCCGGCTGGTTTTGTTCGGCGGGGCGGCCCTGTTCTGCCTTGGCCTGGGGATCGTCTTGCTATCGGTTTTTGTGGCCGTGCTCTATTGGGACTCGGATCGCCTGGCTGTCCTGGGGCTGCTGAGCGGACTCTTTCTGGGCCTCGGCGTGGTCAACGCCATCGTGCTCGCCGTGATCGTACGCAGCTACAAGCGCCCGTTGCAGGAAACTGTGGAAGTACTTGCCAAGGATCGGCAGAGCCTGGAGCGGGGCCTATGAGCCTGTCGCTGACCGAAATCCAGCGTCGCCGGGCGGAGCTGGTGGAACGCGCCCGCGCTGAGCGCGTGGCGGTCAGGGCTGTGCTCGACGGCCACAGCAACCTGTTTTGGCTGGTGGACAGGGGGGTGGAGATAGTCAAGTTTCTCGTGGCCAGAAAGGGCCTCCTGCTGGTCGGGGCGCTCGCCTTCGCCGTGGTCCAGCCACGCCGAGCCTTGCGTTGGGCAGTCAGGGCGTGGGGCCTTTTCCGGATCGTCCGCAAGATAAGTCGCGCCTTCGCGTGACGCTCGGGGATGCCCCGGGAATTGCCAACACCGCCACCAATCCGCCTTCAGGAGCCGGCCGACAAGCCGGAGTCGATGGCGAAGCCGGGCCGAGAACCGGCCCGGAGCATACATTGGAGTATGTGAGGACCGGAAGCGCAGGCCCGGCGAGCCAGCGGCCCGGATCGTCGGCCGTCGGTGAATCGAAGAACTGTCGGAGCAATGTTAGTCGGGCAAGCGCCGCACGCCCGCGTCCGGGCTGCACTTGTCAAGTCGCTCGCCCGCTTGTGGATGGCACAGCCCGGGCGTTGCCACATCGGCCAAGGGGATGCGCACGAAGGGACGGCTGAGCAGGGCGGGATGGGGTACCTGCAGCCTTGGCTCGTCGATGGTTTGCTGCCCGAAGAGCAGCAGGTCGATGTCAATCACCCGGGCGCACTTGACCCCATCTGCCGGCCGGACCCGACCGAGCATGCGTTCGAGGCCCAGACACGCATCGAGCAACTGGCGGGCTGTCAACGACGTTTCCACCCGCACCACCGCATTCAAGTAGAGCGGTTCTGCAGCGTTCCCCTCGGGAACTGTTTCGTAGATACCGCTTCGGGCCAGAATACGCACACCAGGCGCCTGACCAAGCGCTGCCGCCGCAGCGTGTAAGAAGGCGCGCCGGTCACCCAGGTTGGATCCCAGTGCAAGATAGGCCGTGACCACGGTACCAGGATACCTCGACAGCCCCTCGTGGTAAGAACGGCGTTCGATGTTTCAGGCGCTCACAGCTGCCGCCCTGACCGGCTTGGTGACCGGCGTCGGCGCCTTTCCCTTCTTCTTCGTTCGGCAGCTCCCGCGACGGGCCTACGACGGCATTCTCGGGTTGGGCGCCGGGCTCATGATGGCGGCCGCGACCCTCGGCCTGCTGCGCGAGGCACTGGAGGGCGTGAACCGTGCCACCGGCTTGGACCTGGGCCGCTTGGGCCTGGTGGTCACCGGCTTCTTGGCGGGCGTGCTGGTGGCCAGCGTGATGGACCGGCTGATCCCGCACAGTCACGCCCGCGGCCACCGGCACCACATTGCCCCGGGTCGCCGCGACGTGGAAGCGCATGACCAGCGCGTGGAGATTCGTCAGAGCTATGCCATCGTGGGTGCGCTCTCCATCCACCGCATCCCCGAGGGCCTGGCCATCGGCGCCGGATTCGCGTCCGGACACGGGAGCCGCCTGGGCTGGCTGCTGGTGGCTGCGGTGGGCATCCAGAACATCTGCGAGGGCGTGGTGATGGGCGCCCCCTTGCGCATCTCGGGCGTGTCGCCTTTGCGCGGCTTGCTGGTGGTCGCCGCCAGCGGCCTTGCCGTCCCGCTGGGCGCGCTTGTCGGCCTTGTCCTATCGTCGTGGGCGTTCGTCACCCTTCCCTTTCTCCTGGCCCTGGCCGCAGGAATTCTCATCTACGTGACGTCCAACGAGATCATCCCGGAATCGCACAGCCACGGCCACGAGGGCGCTGCCTCGACCGGGCTGGTTCTGGGGTTCCTCCTGACCATGTTGATTGGGGCGGTCTTGCGTTGATCGGCGGACAATCCATGGGCCATACTTGCGCCGTGAATCGCACCGTCCCGCTTCTGACCATCCTGCTGGTTGGCCTGCTGGCCCCTGCCTGCGGCAAGAGCATCGGCGATAACTGCGCCACCAACATCGACTGCGCCCAAGATGGCACGCGCATCTGCGACCTGTCCCAGCCTGACGGCTACTGTACGGTGGATGGGTGCGACGACAGCTCCTGCCCTTCGGACTCCATTTGCGTTCGCTTCTTTGACCAAAAGTTCCCCACCGGACTTTGTCCCAACGCGGCCCCGGGCACGGCCGGCGAATGCCGAGCCAACGAGCTCTGCGTCGACCAATGCCGAACCGACGAACTATGCGTGATCTGTGGGCCCAGCCCCACCCAGCCTCAAGAAAACTGTTGCGTGCCGAGTGCGTCAGAGCGTCGCTACTGTGCCGCCACTTGTGGCAGTAATGACGATTGCCGGGACGGCTACGTCTGTCGCACCTCAAATACGCTCGGCAGCCTAGCTCTTCTGCCTGACCCCAACGCCAGCGCTACGGCCAAGTTCTGCGCCCCTGCAGAACCATAGAAATGGGAACCCTGAGAGGGTTCCCAAACCCTCCCGCGATGGTACGCGGCGAGCGAAGCTCGCCGGCTCCCCACGCGGCTAGCGCTTGAAGCCGAGCAGAAGATCCGTGGTCGCCTGGTCGGCGGCCGGGAAAGGGTACTTCTCGAACTCCTCTGATGCTGCCCAGCGGAAGTCGGCCACCCGCAGGGGCCGCGGCTCCTGGCCCGGAAGGATGCTGGCTTGGTAAAGCGTGAGGTCAACTGAATATCCGTCGTACTGGTGAGTTCGCTGCGCCATGCGTAATTTGACCTCAACCTCCACACCAACGCGTTCGCGCATCTCGCGCTTGAGCGCGGACTCGTCCGACTCACCTTGTTCCACCTTTCCGCCCGGAAACTCCCACAAGCCTGGTAACACCGCCGTGGGCCGTCGTTGCGTGATGAGATAGCGCCCTTCACGCTCGATAACGGCTGCCACCAGCTTGATGTGCGGCCCCAAATCCGACGTCATGAGTAAGAACAGGAATTCTAGCACAGGGCAGCCTCACGGCCGCAAGCAAAGGGCGTGAGGTGATTCATTTCGTCGGCCACCCGCCGCTGAGAACGCAGAGGGGACACCCCAGATCAGATCAATCAATCGCGTGGGGAGCCTGCCGGCTCCGCCGGCAGCGCACCATCGCGGGAGGGCATGGGAACCCTTTCAGGGTTCCCATATCAATCGCGTGGGGAGCCTGCCGGCTCCGCCGGCAGCGCACCATCGCGGGAGGGCATGGCGAGGCCGAGCGAAGCGAGCGGGGCGGGGGTGGCGGGTGGGGGGCCGAAGGGCGAAGCGAACCCTTTCAGGGTTCCCATGCTAGAACGAAATGCCGTTCTTTTGGCAGGCTGAGCGCACAAGCTGTTTGTTGCGGTCGTCGAGCTTCTCATATGCGCGCATGGCGTCGTCGGGAAGGTGCAGCGAGCACGAACAGATCGCGATGATCTGGTACGCGCTGGTAAGGCCCGGTTTGGCTCGCAAGGCTCTGCGCGCGGAATCGACAGCCAAGACGTACTGACCGCGCAGCCACGCCTCGCGGGCTTGTTGAATCAGCTTGTCGGGGTCCGCGCTGGGTTCGGCCTGGGCAGGCGGCGGGGTGGTCTTGGGCTGGACGCCGGCGGCCACCGGCTTGGGCTGCGGGNNGGCTGCGGGGCGGCGGCCACCGGCTTCGGCGCTTGCGTCGGCTTGGTCACCTCGGGCCGCGGGCCCGCTTTTCTCGCAAGCGCCGCGCAACGGCCCAGGATCCAGCGCGCTGTCTTGTTGGCGCTATCGACAGCTAGAACCAAATCGGCCTCCTGCTTGGCCTCGTCGCAGGCTCCCGTGCTTGCCTTGTTCGACGCCGTATCCACATGCAGCTTGATGTAGTCGGCACGAGCGGACGTCTCGAGGACCGATGCGCGTTCCTTGTACACACTGGTTGCCGAGATCTCGCCCGCTCCGCGCAAAACCGCTTCGAGGTCAGAGTTGTCTGCCGCCGCTTTCAAGGCTGCGAAGCGCTCGGCATTGCCCTTCTCGTCCTCGGCGAGCTTGCGCAATTCAGCTGCCTCGATCGAGTCGGGAGCCGCAACGACTGCCTTGCTGGCGGCAGCCAGCGCCTCATCCCATTTCTCGTCTGCCTGCGCCGACTTCGCGGCGGCCAAGAGATCCGCCAGCGTCTCCTTGGGCGGAGGTGGCTCTACTACCGGCGCTGGCTGGGCGGCGAGAGGCGGCGCCGGCGGAGCAGGCGGACGGGACCGCCGCGACCGGCCCGACAGCGCGAAGGCGAGAACCAACGCCAGAACCACCGCGCCGCCGATCACGATCCCGTACCTCTTGCGCTTGGCCGGACGGCCGAGTCCGGCTTCTAAGTCGCCCTCGCCGGAGACAAAGCGCAGTTGTACCTGCCCGAGCTCAATCTCGTCACCCGACCTGAGCAGCACGCGATCGCGGTCCACCCCATTCACGCGCACGCCGTTGGCGCTTTCCAGGTCCACGGCATAGTGCTGGTTACCTTCGCGCACAATCCGGGCGTGGTGGCGGGAGATGGACTTGTGCTCAATGACGATGTCGTTTTCCGGTGTGCGTCCAATGACCAAGGAAAGGCGGTCGAGGATGAACTCGCGCCCCTGCATGAACCGGCCAATGATGACGAGGCGCGCCGGGGGAGACGCGGACTCGGGTAGCGCGGCTTCGTCGATCAGGCTGTGCAAAGGAATCGTCGGTTGCGCCTCAAGGGCGTCGCGCACCTCGGCCGCTGGCGGCGCGGCGGCCCCAGCCTGTGGTCCGGATGCGGCGGCGCCAGGTGGCGCATGCGCGGCGACAGCCATGGCCGCACTGGGTCGATCCTCCCTGATGGCCATCCGATAGTCGCCGATTAGGATGACGTCACCGTCTTTGAGCGAGGCAGGCGCCGACAAGGGCGCACCATTGAGCTTGGTGCCGTTGTAGCTGGAGAGATCTTCCAGCAGCAGTGAGTCTTGCCGGCGCACCAGCCGCGCGTGGTTCCGCGAGACATTCTGCTCGCTCAGCCGGATGGTGTTGCCTTCCTTCCGGCCGATCGTGATCTCGTCGCGGATTAGCGGAACGACAACGCTCCGGCCTTCGTCATCCTCGATGAGAAGTTTCTGCATGGAAGTGCGGGTACCTCGCCAGGATCGACTCTAGTCGCAGCCTCAGTAGGGATCAAGCGCGCTCTGAACTACTAGGATGCGGTTTCTTCGCAGGCCGCGAAGATTCTCTCTGAACGCTGAGCCACTCCTTGCCGCCGCTCTGAGGCCTCCATCCCTCTGCGTTCTCAGCGGCCGGCGACGGGATGAATCACTTTCCGCCCTTTGGTTGCGGCCGCAAGGCCGCCCTGTGATGCTACTTGATCAAGATCAACGCAGCCCCAATCACGATGGCCATTCCCACGATGAAGGCCGCCACCACGACGGCGACAGCCAAGTTCTTGTTCTCCTGCAGCTCCCGACGCAGGTTGTAGGGAGTGACTAGCTCCCAGATGTAGTATCCGATGATAAGCATCGCGATTCCTGCCAAGCCAAGAACCGACGCGTCAAGGACCAAACGCCAAAGGGGGATAGGCACCATGGGTGGCATGCTCTACAGGCTCCTTGCGGATTTCGTGGACGACCCTCGGTTCCTAGCCTAGCGGCGCCCGGGTGCGAAGGCAAAGATCATTTACGAACTGCGTCGACTGGCGGCAAGCAAGCGTCCCGAGGGTTTCATAAGGGCTGGGCTTCCATGCATATCTGGCGGAGCAGGTCACAAGCCACGGTCGTGGGAATACTTCCGTAGTTTCATTGGGATAACCCTGATTGCAAGTCTGATTGAAACCCTGATGAGAGCCCGATGCGAGTCTGATGAAAGACCGATGGTTCTCTGATGCAGGCCTGATGAGAAGGGTGATGTGAAAAACTTGCTGACCTCCATCAGGGGTATACCGTCGGCGTCAATGGGTTGTCCGATCTCGGCAGGACGCAGGACAGTCAAGCCGCCCGCGGGTTGCGAGGGATACTTGACCAGGCATCAGGCGGCGATCCAGCTCGGCCTGCGCAGCGAATTCAAGATCCGTCAGTTCGAGCGCGACGGTCTCCTGCACGCCGTGCGTGGCCGCATGGGCACGGCCTTCTACCCCGAAGCCGAGGTGCTGGGGTTGAGGGCCGAGTTCGATGCCACGCCTCGTCCCACGCGTGGGCGCTGGACAGACGCCGATCTGCTCGCGTTTCTGCGCCAGGCTACGACAGGTGGACGGCGGCGCACGGCCTTAGATCTCGTCACGGAAGCAAGGATCAACATCGCCCGCGCCGAGCGGGTGTACCGCTTCTGGTCCAAACCCGACGAGAGCTTGGCTACGAGTGTGACCAGCGCCGCCCGCCTTTCGCCCACTTCCGCAGACGGCCAAGTCGCCCGGCTGGTGGGCGCGCCCGCAGCGCAGGCGCCCAGCGTGCCCCGGCCGGCCCCAGCCGGTGTGGACGGCAAGTCAGCGAGCGAACGGCGCAGCACCACGCGCCTGGCCCACGATGGTCTGGTCCGCTCTTTGCGGAACCCCGACCCGCGCATCCGCGCCGAGGCGTTCATCAAATTGAAGGCTAGACCGGAACCACGTCGGACAGGTCAACCTCGATGACTTCGGTAGGCAGGGCGCCCCGGTCGAGGCGCAGGCTGTTGTCGCGCGCGCGATTGAGCGCCACCTGCTCGAAGTAGGCCTGCACCTGGGGAATAGCCTCGGCCAGCCGCTCCACGTATTCGCGCGCCAGGAAGAGTACGGAAGTGCGCATGGTGGCGCGCACCGTGGCCGAGGTGGGCTGATCGGTGACCAGCGACATCTCGCCAAAAATGTCGCCCGGCCTAAGATGCGCGAGCGACACGGCTTCGGCCGTGTCTGCGTTCGCAACCACCTCGACCTCGCCGGCCAGCACGAGAAAAAGGCCCCTGCCACGCTCACCCTGGCGGATGAGCTCGGCCCCGGTCTCGACCTCGAGGCCCTCGAAGCGACGAAGCAGGTCGCCCTGCTGGGACTTGGAAAACGGCACGAAGAGCGGCGATGTCTGCAGCAGGTTCTTGATCAAACGCTCGCGCGAAAATCGGTCGAGTACCTCGCTGATGGCGGGCAGCTTGGCCATGACATAGCCCAAAGCCGCCTTGCTGACCCCGATGACATCGGCCTCGCCCGCCGCGACCACCGAGGCGGTGCGCGGTTGGCCAGTGATGAGCGCCATTTCTCCGAAGAGCGTGTTCTCGAACAGGCGTGCCACATCCTTCTCCCCAGCCGGCGTGTTGACAACTACGCGCAGCTCGCCGCCGGCCACCAAGAAGAGCGAGTCGCCTGCATCTCCCTGCCGCACGACAAACTGGCCGTCGGTCAGACGGAGCACGGTGAGCGAGCTCAGCACCGCCTGAAACGACTCGGGGCCCATCTCGGACAGGAAGGGCAACGGATGATACTGCTCCTGGTAGCCCACGAAAACCGAGAGATCGAGCGCGGTCTTGTGCGCCTGTTCGACGACATGAGTCAGCGAACCGGTGTGGACGATGTCCCCGATTTCCAGCATGGTCGACGGATCGACTGGCGCCGGCCGTACCGCAAAACGCGCAAGCTGTGGCGAACCCGAGGCGTAGGTTCTGACCAAGAGGGATTGGATGTCGTCCACCGGCCGGCCTAGCTTGCCCAGGGCATGGGCGGCCACGATGGCCGGCAGGGGGTGGCCGGCGCGCAGATCGTGGATGGCCACGCTCCGGTAGACTTCAGCCGCCGCATCGGTCTGCCCGGCTTCCGCGAGCACGTCCGCGATGGCAAACCGGGTTTCGTAGTCAAGCGGGAGCGCTGCCAGGATTCTCTGGTAGGCGTGCAAAGCGCGCAGGTGATCGCCGTTGCGACGAAACCGACGCGCCTCGTCTCTGGCCTCACGTAGGGTGATCTTCATGGCTCAAGATTCGGTCAAGCGGCAGGCAGAGGCAAGGCCTGGCAAGCTTTGGTGATGTAACAGCTTATGTGTCAG
>PMBS01000012.1 GCA_003153015.1 Myxococcales bacterium | reverse complement strand
GCGGGGTGGAGCAGCCTGGTAGCTCGTCGGGCTCATAACCCGAAGGTCCCAAGTTCAAATCTTGGCCCCGCTACAATCTTTCCGGGTACTTACAGCGCGCGGGGGCCGATTTTCCAGTCCCTCATTCAAAATGAGGAACGAACGAGGAACCGAGCAGCGCGCCAACGGCCACAAGCGGCCAAAGTCTGCACTTACGGCTCTGCACTTACGGTCTGAACTTGTGGCCGGGCCGATTTGTCCGCTCCTGTCCGCTCGGACGTTCCTCATTGTATGAGGGACGTTCCTCATTCCACCCGCTGACGTTCCTCGTTCCTCATGCGCTGGACCCGCCTGACCCTGGTTATCACCGAAGCCTTCGTGGCCCTGAGCGCCCTCGTGGCCGGCGCGATGTTCGTGGCGGAGCCCAGCGGCCGGCTGATGGGCATGACCGAGGTCACGCTGGCGCGGTCGCCGTTCAGGAACTACCTGGTGCCCGGGATCGTGCTGTTCATGGTGGTCGGGGGCACGCAAGCGGTGGCGGCGTGGGCGGAGATGCGGCGCTGGCCCCGGGCCGGATGGCTGAGTGTTGTGGCAGGCGCGGTGCTGGCTGGGTGGATCGCGGTGCAAGTGGCGATGATCGGGCTCGGCCACCCAATGCAGCCGAGCTTGTTCGTGGCGGGGGTGGTGATCGCGGGGCTGGGGTGGCGGAGACGCGGCGGGGGTAAGTAGCAGCCAAGACTGATTCGGCTGACGAACGACGTGATCCCTTCCGGATCGAACGGAAGAACGCGGTCAGAGTGCATTTCAATGCTACGAGAAGATGGTCGTATGGGCCTTGTCTCTAGCGCGGTACAAGGCTTCCGGTTAGGGGGGACCCGACGAAAAGAAAAGGGGCTCCCATCGTCACCCCCCCCTGCCCGTTGGACGGATCTCGACTTCCGCAACGTCGGCCACGTGCCCGTCGAGGCCTCAGTTGACGATGCCCAGTGCCTCACCGGCTCACGCCGTCGATTTCGCCGAAACCGTCTTCGCTATTGGACGCTCCGACCATCCCACATTTTCAGCTTGCCAGCCTGAGTACGGTCGGCAACTGCCGGGCTAACACCCGTCCGGTTAAGGCGGATGTTGCGCGCATATCTCTGCTCGAACCTCTAATGCCGCGGTCGTCGGAATCCGTGCGGGACTTCACCGCTTGTCTTCGGGCACTAGGCTCACCATCGAAATTCGGCTAAACTCGGGGCAATCGGGTCAAGAACTCAGCCAGCTAGAATCCAGGGGCACGATTTTGTACTACCATGCAATTGCGACTCTCCCGGGCGGTCGGCGCAAGTCGATCGTCAACAAGTCCGAGGACCAGATGCTCACGGAGTTCGTCATCCCCTACGAGAGGACGGGCGTAATCAAGGCGCGCTGGGGAGTCAAACTGCAATCGTATCAAGTCCTTGAATTGCGCATTTTCGGAACAGAGAAGGCATGGAGCAAACTGTCCGGAACGCCACTGGATGACTTCCTTCGCTACGCACGAGATCGGTACGCCACTTTCAAGAAGCGCGCGAAGCGCGCGCTGTTTCCGACCGCGCACCGCGTTTTTGTCATAATGCCGATCCAAGGCGAACAATACGGCAGCCAAGACGAGCAGCGCATCTGGAAAGAATACGATGCTCGATTCGAGACAATCGAGTCGCTCCTCGGGAAATACGACGCCGTGGCCATCAGAATTGATAAAGAGCATGCTCTCGAAGAACTCGTGCGTCGGATCAAGGAAGAGATCGAAAAGAGCAAGTTCATCGTGGCTGACCTTACCGACGAGCGACCATCCTGCTATTACGAAGCCGGGTATGCGGAGGCTCTGCAGAAGCCCGTTCTGTTCGTAGCCAGCAAGGAGAGCGTTGTAAACCCGAAGACCGTCACGAAGATTCACTTCGACATTCATCGAAACGTAAACTACTTCATCAACAATGAGCAGCTTCGACAGAAGCTCAAGGCGGCACTGGACAAGAATCGGGAGCAGTTGTTCGGCGAAGGGGACGACGGCAGTTCGGGGTTGGGAAAGCGACCGCCACTGGCCCGCACTGCGCTTCCCCCGGTCCGCAGCGCTGGCCGTGAGGTTTCTTCGAAGTCATCAACCACCGGCGCGCATTCGCTGCGGTCACCATTCGACTTCAACGAGAAGGAGAGGGCTGTCCTGCAAACCCTGGCCAGTGCCAGTGCTCCTATGCATCTGGCCGATGTCGCGAGTATCGCATTCCCAACGACCAAGAGCGCAAAGGCGAATTCCTGGGTGCGAAACTCGGTGAGAAGACCGCTGCGTTTCGGACTGATTGGCAAGACAGAGCGTGGAATCTACTCGCCTACTGTTCACGGGCGGAAGGCAATTCAGCGATCGTCGTAGGCTCCTGGCGCTACCGCCCTCTCGTATCCACGAAATCGAACGCGGGCAGCTCCGCGAGCCCGTAGGCTTGAAGGCTCAGGTTGTCCAAAGCCGCGAAGTCGCGGGAGCGAAATGCCTTCTTGATCTTCGTGCACAACGGGGCGGGCAAGCCCTCGGGCGCCGGCAACCGAATCCGTCGCAGGTACTGCGCCTGGAAGCGCAGGTATCCGCCGCGCATCTTCACCGCGTAGGANNCCGAGCACCTCGAGATCCCAGTGGTCAGACGTCACGAAGTACAGGTTGTGGTGTGGGTGGAAGCGGCCATTGTCGAAGACCACCTCATTGGCTCCCGCGATGTCGGGGATCAGCAGTTTGGGCGTGCCGACCAGCTTGGGGTACACGCGATCAATGGTGCGGAACCAGTTGGCCGGTGCTTTCTTGGCCACGTGGCGCTTCCTGATGGCTGGTGCGTGGGCCTTCAGGTAGCGGGCCAGCTTGGGGTAGTCGTGCAGGTCGACCAGGCCGCCCTCGTCGCGAAAGGTGTTGATGACGAATCGGCCAGCGTCGCGGATCTGGCCGCGCTCGATGTCGTCGCGCATGACCAGCGGCAACAGGCGCTCGGCTTCGATGTCTGCGTCCTTGCCCACGATGAAGACCTGGTCGCAGCCGGTGGCCACGCCGATGCCGACGTGGGCCAGGCCGCCGTGCTCGATGGGCGCGAACTTGGTCTCCAGCAGGCGCAGCGTCTCGCTCTGCTCGGGCGAGGTCACGATCCAGGGCGCGTCGCCCTCGAACCAAGTTGGGTAGAATTCGACCGTGCCCGCGCCGTGGCGGCGGCCACCATGGATGGCGGCTCGGATCGCCTCGCACTCGGCCGGGGCGCCGGTGGCCATCCTGGCGACCATGACCGGCCCCGTGGACTGGCGGCCGATGGAGAAGATGGCGGGATACGCGCTCACTTCTGACTCGAACGGTGACGCCTGGTGAAGGTCGACGTAGGACTGGACGTGGTATTTGTCGGCGACCAGCCGCCGCAGGGGTGCGCCGTAGCGGTTCAGCGTCCAGCGGTCCGCGCACACGAAGGCCAAAACCCCGCGCGGGCCGAGCAGGTCGAGTCCGCGCTCGATGAACGCGACATACAGGTCAGCGCGGTCGTAGATGGACTGGTAGCGGGCGCGGTACTCGGCCTGCAACGCCGGTGCGATCTGCTCGATGCGAATGTACGGTGGGTTGCCGACCACGGCATCGAACGTGCCCTGCGCCGGGGCGAGCAGGAAGTCGCCGTGGCGGACCCACGTCCGGGCGAGGTGAGCGGCGGTCTCGTCGTCGGCGCCGTACAGCCGGAGCGTCTCCACCACAGCGGCGCGTGTGATGGCCACGTGCTCTTCGTCGATGTCGAACGCGCGCACGCAATCCGCCAGCTTGTCCGGCTTCACCCTGGCTGCCTTCGCCGCCGTCATCAGCCGCCCGATCGCCGGGACCAGGAATGCGCCGTGGCCGCACGCAGGCTCAAGCAAGCGCATCCGGGCCAGATCGCGATCCTGCGAGTAGCCCGCCAGATCCAGGATCAGCTCGACCATGTGGGGCTTGGTCAGCACCACCCCATGGGTCTCGCCCGACGACCGGCGCCCGTACTCGTACGCCTCTTTCGGGAAGCTGATCGGAAGGTGCATGGAGAGCTGCATGGATGCTACTTGATAGCGGCCAGATAGCCGGCGACGTGACCAGCAAAGCTGGCCAGCAGCCGCTTCATGGTCAGGTCCTCGACGGGCTCGGTGAAGTTGCCGCGCGGCCCGCCCTTCTCGGTCGAGATCAGAAAGGCCGCCGCATCGTAGAGTTTCTCGTGGACCAGCTTGCGCAGCAGCAGTTCGTAGCGGCGGCAATAGGAAGCCCCCCGAAATTCCGGGAACACGCTGAAGTGTGGCTCGACCACCGCCACCGGCCGCGCCGACCCGTCGCAGTCCTCGAGCAGCATGACCCAACCCAGCCAGGGCCGGGGCCGACCCTTGCCATAGGCACCCTCGCGGAACGCCGTCCAAAGGTCGGTGGCGTTCCCGATGGCCTCCTCGGTGCGGTTGTTGAAGTTGTTGCCGAATGACGGTCCACGCTGAGACTTGAACTCCACGGCGGCAATCAGGTGGCCCTCATGGACCACCAGCATGTCCCAGTCCTTCGTCGGCCTGAAGAAGCCCGGAAGCTCGCGCTTGGTTCGCACGTAGATGCTGGCCTCGCCCAGGCCGTTCTGGCGCAGCAACCAGTCCACCAGCTCGGCGAAACCATTCATCTGTTTGCCACCCGTGACGGCACCGCGACGACCATGGTCCACCCCGTGTCTCTGCTTCTGCGCCTGCGTTTCGAGCGTGCCCCAGTACTGCGCGATGGCGTCGCGCAGACGATCCTCGAACGGGGGAAGGACGATAGGCATCTGGCGCCGAATCATGGCAGTGACTGTTATCGGCGCCTAGACCGAAAAGGTGCGTGGCTTGAGATAGCGGCGGGGCAGCGGAATCCGGTTGACGCAGGCCGTGCTAGAGCGAGGCGGACGACGGGGGAGCCCGTGCTCGAGGGAGGAGTCCCGCAGCGCCAGGCCCCGCCACGTCGAAGCAGGCGGGTTGCCGAGTTGCTCGCCAAGACGGCCAGACGGTCAGTGAGGTATGCTTCGCGCCCTTGTTCCTGCCTGCACATTTCACGCCGCTATGGACCCCGCCGCCGGACTCACAATTTTCGGGCAGCTGCTGGTTCGTGTTCCATGCCGGTCAGTTGCTCGTGACCAACGGCCCCCATGGCCCCGAGATTCCCAGGCTGTCGGATGGTGCTACCTTGCCCTTCCCTACTGCCGACCCTCACTGCATCGGCACCCTGAATGGCAGCCTCTGCTGGGCCGCAAGCACCACTGGCGAGGCCAGTGAGCTCCCAAGTGGCTTCGGCCTCGAAGGGTTGCGCAGCCTGTTCGGTACACTGCCGGAAGAGCTACTGGCACTTGCTGGGCGTGCCCTGCAGGTCGTCGATTTCCACCGCACTCACCGCTACTGCGGCGCGTGCGCCAGCCCTACCGAGCCAGACGACGAGGAACGGGCACGTCGCTGTGCGAGCTGTGGCGCCATAGCCTACCCGCGTATCTCGCCCGCCATGATGGTGCTCATCAAACGCGACACCTCCGCCGGGCGCGAGCTGCTGCTCGCACGTGGAAAGCGTTTCCCCGGAGCGTTCTACAGTGCGCTGGCCGGATTCGTAGAGCCGTCAGAATCCATCGAAGATTGCGTGCACCGCGAAGCCCGCGAGGAGGTCGGTGTTCGCGTGCGCAACCTGCGCTACTTCGGCAGCCAGAGTTGGCCGTTCCCACATTCGTTGATGATCGCCTTCGTCGCTGACTACGACAGCGGCGATATTGTCTGCCAACCAGGTGAGATCGCCGATGCGCAGTGGTTTCCCCTGGACCGCCTACCGCCCTTGCCGCTGCCCATCTCTATTGC
>PMBS01000314.1 GCA_003153015.1 Myxococcales bacterium | reverse complement strand
CGGTTCATCTGCATCCCTCCGCGACCGCGAGGTCGCCAGCTCGGCCTCGGTCTGCCCACCCTGACCAGGGGCGACGAGGTCAGCTTCCCGGTCGCGGTCTACAACTACCTCGACACGGCGCAGACGGTGCGGGTCGAGATGCAGACGGCTGACTGGTTCACCCCGCTCGGCGGAACCGGCATGGACATCGATCTCGGCCCCGGCCAGGTGACCGGCGTGCGCTTCCCGGTGCACGTGGACAAGGTTGGCCTTCCCACCATTCCCGGACTGACAGGCGTTGCCATCGAACAGAATGGGCCTAGCTTTGACGCCTATGAGTATGATCCGGCGACCGGAAAACTACTTCATACTTGGGGCCAAAATGGCGGTGACCTAGGGCGCGGTGACACGGGAGATATCGACCCGGCCAAGCCAGGGTACGAATTCTGGGGCGGAACATCGCTTGGGATAGTCAGTGTCGTAGACTACACGCAAATTGCGACCGGTATTCCACCGGCGAACTTCCGGATATGGTGGGACGGCGATCTCTTGAGCGAGAATCTGGACGGGAACCAGATATCAAAATGGGCCTATCCGGGCATGCCCAGCGGCGCCTTTAGCGGCGCCACGCTTGCCGGCATGGTCCCAGGTGGCAACCGGCCCCCTCTTTACGGCGACATGTTCGGCGACTGGCGCGAGGACGTTGGACTGGTGAAGTACTTGAGATAGCAGACGCGGAGTCCGCCCAGCCCACTGGCAGGGAACGAAACGCGAGTACATGCAGGTTGATGGTTAGATCGCAAACTGCACTCAACCTCCTAAAGTTCAACCCGAATTGCCAGGTAGCCCCCCCTTCACGGGCGGGAGATTCCTCATGCAAAGCACAGGTACTGTCCTCCACATTCTACCGGCAGCGATGCTTTTCGCATTCGCCTGCTCGAGCAACAACAGCTCAGATGGCGGGAGTTCCGGCGCTGGTGCAACATCTCTCGGTGGTATGCCGGGCAGTGGAGGCACGCCATTGGGCACCGGTGGAATCGCTTCCGGCGGTGTGACGGGACCTGCCACAGGCGGGATGCTCGCTGGCATGCCGGGTAGTGGAGGCACGCGATTGGGCACCGGTGGAATCGCTTCCGGCGGTGTGACGGGACCTGCCACAGGTGGAACTCTCGCTCGCTCGGGCGGAGTCGGCGCAGGTGGAAGTGGGTCGGGTGGTTCCGGCACGGGACTGACCCTGCAACAGGCCTGCACGGCAATGTGTGCGTCGCAGCCAAGTACTTGCCTTGTTGCTGACTGCCAAACAAGCTGCGTGAATGAAGCTGATGCGACGGTGAGTGCAATAACGAAGTGCAACGTGCAATACACTGCCATGACCCAATGTGAAGCCAAGCTGGGCAGCGACAACTGGACTTGTTCCTCGGATGAGAACGTCCCGATCCCTGTCGACGGCCTATGCCCAGACACGGTCTGTGCGTGGGCATGCTGTGCGACCGATCTGCTCGTACCGTCTGACATCTGGGCTCGATGCATGGGTACTTGCAACCCGGTGGGGACAGGCGGAACGTCAGGCACGGGAGGAACCTCTGCAGTTGGTGGGAGCATGTCGACCGGTGGGGCGAGCGGAAAAGGCGGCTCGGGTGGCACGACCGGGACCGCACACAGCGGCGGCACAACGAGTACTGGGGGCGCCACGAGTGGCGGCGGCACAACGGTTGCCGGCGGGACCACGAGCGGCGGCGGCACTACAAGTGCTGGCGGGGCAGCGGGCGCGAACACAGGGATTCCGTCGGGATATCCCGCGACCACCGCGGACAATGCCGCCAAGTGCACAACGGTAGCAGTGTCCGGCGGCTTCTGTCCCGGCGGCGGCCCGGGTCCCGTCTGCTTGCAGTGCCTGTTCGGGAGCGCCACCTACAACACATCCGAAACACCGCCCGCGCCAGCCGATGCAACTTCATTGGCTGGGGACTACGTTGTGACGGTTCAGCTTGGCAGCGTAAGTCCAGTCTTCGTCAGTGCGGAGTCGAGTCGCGGCCTCTTGTCTCAAGGAGCGGCCTCGCAAGAATACGCGTTCGTGGTCGATGTGCGGCCGATGGAGGGGCAACCCAACCACGCTGGCGGTCCGGTGGGATACGCAGGCCTCGATCTGTTTCTCTCCGGCCCAACCGGCCTCAAAGTCACAGGGATCGGGTATGCCCTGGCTTCGGCGAGCACCAAGCCTGTCATGGTCTACATTGCCGGCGACTCCACCGTGTGCGATCAGACCGGGAATGTCTATGGTGGATGGGGTCAAATGATCCCTCAGTATTTCGGGCCTCCAGTTGGGTTTGCCAACTACGCAAACAGCGGGGCCGCTTCCGGGTCATTCGGTAGCTATTGGAATATGATCAAGGCGAAATGGAGCGCAGGCGATTGGGTGATGATCCAATTTGGCCACAATGATGGGAACAATACCGACGCCGTCGTCCAGGCGAATCTGGAGAAGATGGTGGCCGACGCACAGGCCGCAAATGTAAACCCGATCCTGGTGTCTCCTCCCGCACGCGTGCAGAGCTACCCAATCGGTGACCAATCCAGCCTTCACGCAGCGGCAGCCAAGGCCGCTGCTGCTGCAAAGAATTGCCCCTACGTTGATCTCACGGCCCTCTCGACGGCCTGGTACGATACGCTTGGATCCAAGAACGCGTGCTTGGCGTTCCACGCGAACGCCGGCGCCACCCACACCAACCTCGCCGGCGCTGACAAGCTTGCGGGCCTGTTGGCCAAGGCTATCAAAGATCAGAACATCGGACTAGCGAAGTACTTGAGACCGTAGATCGCACAATCACAATCGGGTATAGATTGGCATCTACGCCCATGGTGATTGCCTCTTGTTCCTAGCTGACGAGGTTCCCATGATGATTCCATTTCGCTATCGTTCGAGCTTCGTGTCAGGCGCCGTGTTAGCCACATTTGCGCTCCTTGCGCCAGGCTGCCAATCGAGCGGCGGTCGCGCCGATGGCACCACCATCGCCGGTGGCAAGACCACGAGCGGCGGCGTAGTCGCCAGTTCTGGGGCTGGCGGCACCACGGGTGGCGGAGGGTCTG
>PMBS01000243.1 GCA_003153015.1 Myxococcales bacterium | reverse complement strand
TTCCCCAGATGATACGCGGCAGCCTCGGTTTTCTCCTGGCGCGCGAGCCCGGGGGCCGCATCGTGGGCATGGGGCGCGTGATTTCCGACGGCGCCAGCGACGGATACATCCAGGACGTGGTCGTGCTCCCGGAATTCCGCGGACGCGGCATCGGGCGCGAGATCATCCGGCGCCTGACCGATCGCTGCGTGGCCGCGGGCCTGACCTGGATTGGCCTGGTGGCCGAGCCGGGCACGCAGAAGTTCTACGAGGCCCTGGGATACCAGCCCCTCACTGGCTTTCAACCCATGCTCTACCAGGTGCGTTCCTGACCGTGACGGCTTTTCTGGGGTTCCCCTTCGCGCCCATCGAGATCGAGCGCCGCGCGCTCGTGACCGACTTTCTTGCCCGCCACCCGCAACCCCTGTCTGACTACGGCTTTGCTTCGCTGTACGTCTGGTCGCCGGTCTTCCATTACCACTACGCCCTCGCTGAACCGGATACGCTCCTGCTTCACGCCCAGGTCGCCCCCGATCCTCAGCCGAGGCTGTTGCAACCGCTGGGACGGTTTTCCGAGTCCCTGCAGGAAACCCTACTCGCCCGCGCCCTCAAATTGCCCGCACCGCTGGTCATCGAATCGGTCAGCGCCGAGTTCTTGGCGCGACATCCGAATTTTGGCGCCCATTTTCACGTGGTCGCGAATCGCGACAGCGCGAACTACGTGTACCGCACCCAAGACCTGGCGGCCCTGGCCGGCAGCCCCTACGCCAAGAAGCGCAACCTGGTCCAGCAGGCCACGCGGCTCTACGCCTGGCGGATCGAACCGCTCGGCCCGCAGCACAGCCAGGAATGTCTCGAAGTCGGCGACGACATCGCGGCCAAACGCACGACGCTTACCCTACAGCAGGAAAGCCAGGCGCTGGCAACCGCGATTCGCGACTTCGGTGCACTCGGGCTTCATGGACTGCTCCTGCGCATTGACGATCAGCCGGCCGCTTTCTCGATTTACGACCACCTGAACTCGACCACTGCGTTGGTCCTGTTCGAACGCGCCCTCCGCGAGAAGAAAGGGCTCTATCAGGTCATCAACCAAGAAACCGCCCGCGCCATTGCGGCCCAGGGGCTGACCTTCATCAACCGCGAAGAGGATCTCGGGGACCCGGGGTTGCGCCGGGCCAAGCTCTCGTACCACCCGGTCCGGCTGGAAGCCAAGCACACGTTGACCTTGCGCCGCTGAAGCAAGGGGCCTCCGGATCCAGCGTGCAACTGACTCGTCCCTGTCATTGATATATTCTTGCCCGATCCCTATCATCCTTGCCGAGGAGGAGGCCGCCATGAGTACCACCGAGTCAAAGACAGCTCGCAGGAAGATCGTCGAGTTCATCCCATACAAGACCATGGCCCTGGATCTGGAGGCCATTCTTGCGAGCCTGACCCGGATCTACGTGAGCCGTAACGATCTTGACATGGTTGAACTCATTACCTCGTGCCAGCCGGAGCTCTTCCCCGTCGGCAGCTTCGACGCCGAGGCCGAGCGCTACGAATACGTATTGAAACTCGCGGTTCCCGTCAAGTTTCACAACCACCTTCGCGACAACATCGACAAAATCCAGGCGCAATTGCTGGCCGACATCGCCGCGGTCACGGCTCCCTACCTTCACGAATCCATATCCGCGGTTTTCGTCGCACTGAAGATCGAGCAAGACCTGGGATGGCGCGACGCAGCGATGGACTTGATCGTGGAAGGCCGCGGCCGGGATACGAACAAGGAAAATGACATTCTAATCATGCACGCTCCTGCTGACGAAAACGGTATTGTGGGCGAAATGAAGGAGGCATTGGGCAAGAAGAATGTGAGAGTCGCAACGCATTCAATCGTATCGGTCAAGGACAAGGACATTCACCGCGCGCTTGCCGAATACGAAAGGCGCTCTCACTTCGGTGTGTTCGTGGTTTCGCAAGCCGCAACAAGACTGCCGTTCCAGCAGGAGACGCTCGACAGAATCGTCGGATACCTGACGAACCCCGCAAAGAACTTCTGCCAGATCTGGAACAAGATCGAACGAACCGACGTCGCGACCTTCAGCCCCGCGCTTGCTAGAAGCCTGGCCTTGTCGACAGGAAGGATGACAGTGGATCAAGTGTGCGGGTTTCTCATGAAGTACGCGAATCTCGGGTAGCCAACGGCAACCGCCATAATGTAGTTCTGCTGTGCCCGCAGTCCTTGCAGCGGACGCGAAGAAAGCAGTCGGAGGTCGACTACCTGACGGCCGAGAACCGAGTCCTGCGCGAGAAGCTCGGCGGCCTAAAGCTGCGGCTGACGGATGCGGAGAGCCCCTCAGCCCTGGAAAAACCGATTGAGCGCCCACACCTCGCGGGCACGTAGGCCTTGGAAGCGAATGCCCATGCCGGGAAGCTGCTCCGCTCCGCCGGGCTCAACCCAGCGGACCTCGCCGCCCACCTCGATCGGCTCAGACTGCGAGGGAATGCGGAAGCGAATCTGTACCCTCGTCTGCAAAGGAAGCGGCGTCGCGGTTTCCACGAACACGCCTCCCAGTGAGATGTTGCGCGTGGCGGCCACCTGTCGGTCTTCGCCGACAAGGACCTCCACTTCTAGGCGGCGTGCGTATCGGGGATCAGTTCGTCGAAAATGCTCAGACAAGTTATGCCTCGCTGTCGAGACAGGTGCACGATGCGGAGCCCGAAGTGAGTTCCGCATCTCCCGCGGCAGGCTCAGCCGGGGCAAGCTCGCCCGAGCCCACGCGGTTGCGTCCCTCGACCACGCCAGTTTAGGTGAGGTGCGCAGGTTAATCAATGCGTCGCACGCAATTCGAGCAGGGGTTTGTTTATCCCATTGCGTCAACGATGCAGCGCCAGTTTTCGGCTAGACTCACACCGCCGATGAACCTCGACACCTACCCCTTGAGCAAGCTCGCGACTCGCGTGGGCACGCCCTTCTTCCTTCTCGACGCAGAAGTCCTGCGGGGAAACCTTCGCCGCCTGCAGGCCCTGGTTGCGGGATCGCAAGTCGTTACGCGTTATGCGATGAAGGCGAATTCGGTCCGGCAGGTGCTGGAGCTGGTCTGCAAGGCAGGTTTGTGGATCGACGCCGTGAGCGGCAACGAAGTGCTACGCGCGATGCGCGCTGGTTTTCCCGGCGGGACTGACCCGCCCCGGATCCTGCTAACCGCCGACGTATTCCGCGACAACGCGCTGGAGGTGTTGCAGCAGAATCACATTCTGCCGAACTTGGGATCTCCAGGCATGCTCCGGCAGCTTGCAGCGGTCGGCTACCGTGGCCCGGTTGCCGTGCGTGCAAACCCCGGTTTCGGGCATGGCCATGTGCAGGAATGCGATACCGGCGGCCCTTCTTCCAAGCATGGGGTGTGGCACGAGGACCTTGAGCAATTGCGCCAGGCCGCCGCTGCCGCCGGGCTGACCGTCGTGGGGTTGCACGCGCATGTCGGCACCGGCCCCCAGCCGCGCGAGTTCGATCAGAACATGCGCAAGCTGGTGGACTTCTTCGAGGCGATCCTACCCGGATTCCCCGACGCGAACGCGGTGAACTTTGGCGGCGGCATCCCCCATCCCTACCAGCCGAACGAGCCAGCCTATGATCTCTCTTGGTACCGGCCAGTGCTCGAGGACGCGGTCGGTCGCTTCGCTCAAGCCGCCGGACGTCCCATTCGCGTCGAGATTGAGCCCGGCCGCTACGCGGTGGCCGGCGCAGGCGCTCTGGTGTGCCGGGTTCATGACATCAAGAGCACGCGCACGAACTCTAAGGGCTCGGGCCACCAGTTCGTCATGGTGGACGCGGGGTTTTGCGACCTGGTGCGGCCGGCCATGTACGGCTCGTACCATCACATTACCGTGGTGGGGGCCGGCGCCAGCCGAACACCCGAGCCGCTGGTGGTGGCCGGGCCGTTGTGCGAAAGCGGCGATGTGTTCACGCGCGACGAAAACGAGTTGCTTGTGCCGCGACTCTTGCCACGGCCCGAGCCGGGCGATCTGCTGGTGCTCCACGATGCGGGTGCCTACGGCTCGGCCATGAGCTCGAACTACGTATCGCTGGGCCGGGTGCCTCAGGTGCTGTGGGATGCAGGCCGCGCCACCCTGGTCGCTCGCCGCGAGAGCCTGGACGACGTGGTTCGTGCTGAATGCGAGGAGCCACTGGACTGACACGCCGCCGTGCTACGCTTGCCGCAAAGGAGTAAGTCGTGCCGCTTTACGAGTACGTGTGCCGCAAGTGTTCCAAGCAGTTTGAGGCGCTGGTCTTCGGCGCCGAGGTGCCCATTTGCCCGGCCTGCCAGTCCGCCGACCTGGAGCGCGTGCTATCCGTGGTGAGCGTCGGCCATGGCCAGCAGACGCGCGAGCCGAGCGCCTGCGATTCCTGTCAGGGCCGAGGCCGACCCGGCTGCGGCATGAACTAGCCCGGATCGCATGGCCTACGCCTCGCTCAGGGATTGCGTCGATGACCTGGAGCGGACGGGCCAACTCCGACGTGTGGAGGTTGAGGTCGACGCGCACCTGGAGGCGGCCGAGATCCAGCGCCGCGTGTTCCGCGCCCGCGGCCCTGCCCTCTACTTCGCGCGGGTCAAAGGTTGCCGCTTCCCCATGGTCAGCAACCTGTTCGGAACCATGGACCGTGCGCGCTTCATCTTTCGCCACAGCCTGGACAGGGTCCGCCGCCTGGTCGAGCTGCGGGCAGATCCGGGCGCAGCCTGGAGGAACCCTCTGCGCTACGCGGGCGTACCCTTGACCCTGTTGCGCACGCGGCCTCGGCGCGTGGCGGGCGGGCCGGTCTTCGCCGGACAGGTCGAGGTCAGCGATCTGCCGCAACTCAAATGCTGGCCAGACGACGGCGGGGCCTTCATCACCTTGCCCCAGGTGTACAGCGAGGATCCCGATCGGCCAGGATCTGGGCACAGCAACCTGGGCATGTATCGCATCCAGCTTTCCGGCGGCCAGTACCAGCCGAACCGCGAGGTGGGCCTGCACTATCAGATCCAGCGTGGCATCGGCGTCCACCATGCGGCCACCATCCGGCGTGGCGAGATCCTGCGGGTGAACGTATACGTGGGCGGCCCGCCGGCCATGGCTCTGGCCGCGGTCATGCCGTTGCCCGAAGGCATGTCCGAGCTGGCGTTTGCGGGCGCGCTCGGGGGCAGGCGCGTGCGGCTGGCGGAGCAGAAGGGCTGGCCTTTGCCGGTACACGCCGATGCCGACTTCTGCATGCTTGCAGAGGTAGATCCCGACGCTCGCAAGCCCGAAGGGCCGTTTGGCGATCACCTGGGCTATTACAGCCTGGCCCACAGTTTTCCCGTGCTGCGCGTGCGTCGGATCTATCACCGCCAGGGCGCCATCTGGCCCTTCACCGTGGTCGGACGGCCGCCCCAGGAGGACAGCGTTTTCGCCTCGCTCATCCACGAACTGACGGGTCCGCTGGTTTCGTCGCTGCTTCCGGGCGTGCACGCGGTGCACGCGGTGGACGCGGCCGGCGTGCACCCCCTGCTGCTCGCCCTGGGCAGCGAGCGCTACCTGCCGTTCGAGGAGCGGCAAGAGCCGCAGGAACTACTCACCCAAGCCAACGCCATCCTGGGACAGGGCCAGCTTTCCTTGGCCAAGTACCTGTTTATTGCAGCGGCGGAGGACGATGAGCGGCTGGACGTGCGCGACGTCAGCGCGTTTCTGCAGCATGTACTGGCCCGGGTCGACTGGCGCCGCGATCTCCATTTCCAGACGCAGACCACCATCGACACCCTCGACTACTCGGGCGCAGGCCTGCACCGAGGATCCAAGCTGGTGGTGGCCGCCGTGGGGCGGCCGCGGCGGGCTCTACCCACGGCGCTGCCGCCCGGCCTGCGCCTGCCTGACGGCTTTGCCGACGCGCGCGTGTGCTTGCCTGGCGCGCTCGCGGTGCGCGCGCCTGCCTGCACGCCGGACGCCGAGGGCATGGCGGCAGATCTTGCCGCGTTCTGTGCCGCTCTCCGGGCTAACGATCCCTTGTGCGTCTTCCCGCTGGTGGTACTCGTCGACGACAGCGAGTTCTGCAGCCGCAGCCTGGACAACTTTCTCTGGGTGACCTTTTCGCGGTCGAATCCGGCGGCGGATGTGGGCGGCATCGAGGCGGCCACGGCCGACAAACACTGGGGCTGCCAGGGATCACTGGTGATCGACGCCCGCCGCAAGCCTCAGCACGCGCCCCTCCTGGTGGAGGATCCGCAGATCTCCGCCCGCGTCGACTGTCTGCTCGCCAAGGGTGGCCCGCTCGCGGGCATCGAGTAGCTAGAGTTCATTCATGTACGCGACTAGATCCTCGGGCAGCGGGCTTTCAAGTCGCGGCCAGCGACAAGAAGGGCGCGCGACTTTGTGAAAGTACATCTTGCGCCGTTAGTAACGCAGCTCCCACAGTTCGTCGAGGATGCTGCCTTGTTCTACCCCAGCGAACATTAGGAGCCGTCCTCTCACAGCATCATAGACGAACTTGGCGCTGTCCCGCCCCGATGGCCAGGTTCCGCTCTGGGCGTATTCCCTCCATGCAAAGCCGTCGGGCGCCCAGCGCCACAGATCCTGGTCGTAAACCAGAGTGCCCGGGTTGAACGAGCCACCGAAATACACGACCTGGTCCTTCGCCGAATCAAACGCGACGGCAGCCCCACCTCGAAGGGAGGGCGTGCATCCGATGGAAATCCGAATCCAGGTCGCGTCCGTCGGATGCCACTCCCAGACCGTTGCCTGGCTGCTGCCGTTGAGCATGAGGATGCGCTGTCCAACGGAGTCCCACATCAGGTCCTGTTGTCCGTAGGGTGCGGGATTGGCTGGGGCGTAGCGTTCGGTCCAGTTGCTGCCGTCCCATTCCCAGGTCGTCGGCCCGATGACGTTCGGGCCCGGAACCATCACCACCCGGCCGCGAATCGGATCGTAGGCCATGCCGTGGCGCTCGGTCCCGGGCGGGACCACGCTGGGATTCCGCTGCGACCAGGTCCCGGCGGCGCCGTCCCACTCCCAGGTGTCGCTCAGTGCCGTCCCATTCCAGCCACCGAACAGCACCACCTTCTTCCGGTTCGAGTCGTACGCCATGGCGTGATCATAGCGTTGTGCCGGACTGGCGGACGGCGTCCGGCTGGTCCACTGGCCGCTCACCGGATCCCACTCCCAGGTCGCCGGGTAGTCGAGCACCATGAACCGATCGCGGGTTGTGTCGTGAACGATGGGGCAACTCTGGTTCGGCGCCGGCCAAGGCGAGGACTTGGGCACTTGCGTCCAGGTGGCCGTCCCGATCGCCGTGGTGCAGGCCGGCGGTGTTCCGCAGACGTTGGGCGTGCCAGCCCCGCCGCAACTCTGCGGCGACACACAGTCGTCCGAACAGGTGGTCCCGCAACCGTCGTCCCCGCCGCACTTGCCGGAACAAAGCCGCGTGCATCCGCAAGCGTTAGGCGTGCCGCCGCCGCCGCAGGTCTCTGGCGACACGCAGTTGTCCCGACAGGTGGCCCCACAACCATCGTCCCCGCCGCACGCACCGGAACAGGCCGGCCGGCATCCGCAGACGTTGGACGTGCCTCCGCCCCCGCAGGTCTGCGGCAACTTACAGGTGTTAGGGCAGCTACCCCCGCAGGCGTCGGGGCCGCCGCACTTGCCGGAGCAGAGCGGCGTGCATCCGCAAACGTTGGGCGTGCCGCCGCCGCCGCAGGTCTGTGGCGACAAACAGGCGTTGGGGCAGGTGCCTCCGCAGGTGTCGGGGCCGCCACACCTGCCCGCACACATCGGCGTGCACGGGGTCGAGGAACCGCCGGTCCCGGTCGTGCCTCCGTTGCCGCCTGAACTGGTCGTCCCGCCTGANNTGGTCGTCCCGCCTGAGCTGGTCGTCTCGCCTGAACTGGTCGTCCCACCTGAACTAGCCGTCCCGCCTGAACTGGTCATCCCGCCTGAACTGGTCGTCCCGCCTGAGCTGGTCATCCCGCCTGAACTGGTCGTCCCGCCTGAACTGGTCGTCCCGCCTGAGCTGGTTGTCCCGCCTGAGCTGGTTGTCCCGCCTGAGCTGGTTGTCCCGCCTGAACTGGTTGCCCCTCCCGTACCCGTCACGCCCCCGGTTCCAGTTGTTTGTGTGGTATCAGCCACGAAGGGGGCATCTGGAAGCGCGTCGCTGGGGGCCAAATCCGACGGTTTGTCGGTGCCGCCGTCCGGACGTGCATCTGCCAGAGCCAGATCGGGAGAGCTCAGTCCGTTAGCGCCGCTATCGCCGGGGAAGAGTATCGAAATGACGTCCGCGGGCAGTTTGTCTCCACAGCCAGTTCCTTTGCAGCAGACGCTGACCGGCGCCCACGCGCCAACTTCTGGCGGCGTAACCTTGTCGCAATTGTATCCAGACGGGCAATCGGCCGATCTCGTACAACGGACATGGCCGTTCGGCACGTTGGGGGAGAACGTACAAGCGGCGAGGCCGCAGGCGAAGCCAACCGATGCCAGCGTTTGAATCTTCGACATGGCCATTCTCATCTCAAGCCGTGGGTAGAAAGCCATCGTGCAATGCCGCGGACGCAGCATGCCTAGGGCGGAGCCAAGGGCATTTGAACAAGTCTTCTTAGCATAGGAGAATCGATGCTTGCTACCGAACGCATCCATGCGAGAGCCTGACAGCTTCTTCGCGCTGGAGAAGCTGGTCGGCATGATACGTCGAGCAGCACAACACCGTCGTTCCGCACTCGGCCTTTGCGGGCCAGACGCCGGATGAGATGTACTTCGGACGCGGGGAACAGGTCCCCGCCAACCCCGCGAGATCCTGGCTAGAGTTCCTTCATGTACTCGATCAGATCCTCGGGCAGCGGGCTCTCGATGGTGATGGGCTCGCGCGTGCGCGGGTGCGGAAAGCACAGGCGCGCCGCGTGCAGGGCCTGGCGGGGCAGGCCATCGAAGGCCGCGAGCAGTTCGGGCGTCAGCCCGCCATCGCAGTAGTCCATGAAGGCCTGCTCGCTGGCGCCATAGAGTTTGTCGCCCACGATGGGATGACCGATAGAGGCCAGGTGAACCCGGATCTGATGCTGTCGGCCAGTTTCGGGCAAGGCCTCGACCAGCGCGTGCTCGGCAAAGCAGCGCACCACCCGGAAACGCGTCAGCGCGGGCAGACCATCGGATGCGACGCCCATCATGATGCGGGTTCTTGTGTCGAGCAGCCGCATCGGCCGATCGATCACGCCCTCAGGCTCCGCCGGCACGCCGTGCACCAGGGCCAAGTAGTTCTTCTTTACCAGCCGCTGTGCGAACGCGCGCTTCAAGAACGAAGCCGCCACACGCCCGCGGGCCACCAGGAGCACACCCGAAGTCTCACGATCCAGGCGGTGACAGATCTGCAGTGCCTCGCTGGGAAAGCGCTCGCGCAAGAGTGCGACCAAGGTGTTCTTCCAGAACTTGGCCGTGGTGTGCATAGGCAGCCCGGCTGGCTTGTCGAGGGCAAGGAAGGTTTCGTCCTCGGCCAGAATATCGAAGCGGCGAGGCACTTCGGGCTCCACGGGCGCGGGACGGTCGACGATGATGGTCTCGCCCGCCCGCACGCTCAGCGCCGGTCGCGGCCGCCGTCCGTCGGCTAGCCGGACCTGTTGCTCGATGATGGTGCGGATCTTGGTGCGCGACAGGCGGCGGATGCGGTGCTGGAGGAAATGGTCGAGGCGCCACCCCTCGCACTCGGGGGGTACGCGCAGCCGCAACGGGATGATCTCCCGAGGCGCCTCACAACCATCCGCAAGAACAAGGTCAGTCTCGATCGCGACCCCGCTGCCTAGTCCTCGTCGAGAACGCCCTTCCAGCGCCAGTTGCCACGCTCGCGCTCCTCGGGCTTGGGCCGGGTTGAGCGTTTTTTCTCCGGGCGTTCGCGCCGGCCGTCGGGCTTGCCAGCGGCGCGTTCATGGCCTCCTGCGCCGTCTGCGGGCGGGCGCGGCGGGCCGAAGTTCCGTTGTAGTCCGGTCGACGGACCTGCGGGTCCGGAAAAGCGCGGGGCTCCGCCAGCGGGACCCGGTGGCCCACCCGGGGGCCGCGCGCTGCCAAAGCGCGGGGGCCCGCCGGGGCCACCCGGCCGCGGCCCTGACGGTGCTGGCCTGGCCTGGGCTTCCTCGACGATCAATGCGCGGCCTTGCACGAGGCGGCCGCCGAGCTTCTCGATAGATTGCTTGGCACCGTCGTCGGTTGCGGTTTCAACAAAAGCGAAACCGCGTGGGCGGCCGGTTTCGCGCTCACAGGCCAAACGGACGCTGCGGACCTCTATGCCCTCGCTGGAGAAGGCCTCCTTCAGCTCCAGCTCGGTCACGGTGTAGGAGAGGTTGCCTACGAAAAGGCGCGTTCCCATGAACTGCGTTCCTCGAAGTCTCCGTCCTACTGCGCGGCCGGGCGTTCGCCGTTCACGCGGTCGCGTAGCTCCTTCCCCACCTTGAAAGTTGGCGTCCGACGGGCTGCAATCTGGATGGTTTCCCCGGTGCGTGGATTGCGCCCGCTGCGCGCCGCGGACTCGCGAACAGCGAAGGCGCCGAACCCCCGGAAGTCTACTCTCTCTCCCTTGGCCAGGCCTTCGGCCAGGGCATCCAACAGGCAATCAATCGTTGCTTCAACCTGAGGCCGGGGCAAGCTCTGCCGCTGGGCCACGAGGTCCACCAGATCGGACTTTTTCATCGGTCGCTCGTTCTCCTTGTTTGTGGGGTGTCAGTCTCAGGGCGCGAAAGGGCCCTTGCAGACCGTCTACTACTAGATTCTAAGATATGGCGTCATATCGCTCATGGTCAAGTGCCGCCGCGTCTGCAAGGCGGGGCTGGCTTCAGGGTAGCACCGCGCGTTGCGCAAGGTCGACGGTCTGCAGGGCGGCGCGAAAGGGATGCCGCAGGCGTTTCGCGACGGCAGGGGCATCAGCTTCTGGAAGCAGCGCAGTTCGGTCCTCAATGCTGCGCGGCTGCGTGAGCCCGTTCCACGTAGGCTCGCGCCGCTGGGAGGTCAGAATCAGTGGCCGGGGCTTTGGCGACGAACAATTCCCACGCTTTGACCGTGCGGGGAGTGAAGGCTGGATCAAAGTGCGAGAGAATCTCGTAGCCGATGCCGAGATTCTTGAGGACGCTGGCGTTGAGGTCGAGGGTCGGGAGGCCCGGCTCGGCGGGGATGCCGAGCGCGGGCGAGCCGCCCACCCGGCGCACAATGTCCTCGAGCAAATTCACCGCCAAGCGCGCGGGCGCCTCAGTGTTGCCCGCATCGTGACTGTATACCAGCGCTAGGTGAGCTCGCGAGGCCTGCGTGTTCAGCGCCAACTCGCCCAGCATTTGCTCCCACGAGCCGAGGGGAGAAAGCAGAGCCGCCCTGGGGTCATAGCTGCCCATGGCCTGTCGGTCACGCTCGGCCCACTGTTCGAAGCTGGGAAAGCGGTCGGCAGGAACCAAGGGATGGGTGAGTCCCGCAGAGGCCAGCTTGTAGCCACTCTTCCAGCTTTCGTCCCAGGTTCCCAAGCGGTCCAGTACCACCAAGGGACGGCTACGGTTGGCGTCCATGAGTTGCTTGATGTTGAAACCCCCCGGCAGGTACACGCCGGCCGGGATGGTCAAATCAGGGTGGTGGCGAAGCACGCGGTCGCAGTACCAGCGGAAGCCCAACAACTGCTGGTCAAGGTGGATCACGTCGGGTCGCAGCTTCTCGACTTCGTGGAAGTAGAAGACCGCCCCTGTCAGGTGATCGCCCATGGTGACCACCATGGCGTCACGGGGCAGCGAGGCAAAGGCGACGGAGACGAAGTCGCGAAACACGGTGTTGCCCCGCTGACTCGCACCCGCGTTGACGACTGCCCCGGCCAGAAAGACCAGGCCCGCGCCCGCCAGGGACAACCGCGACACCCGAGAAGAAGAGGCGGCGCGTGCCTCCAGCCGACGGAAGAGCCAGGCCCAGCCGATTCCCGCAGCCAGGGCCATGAGCAGGTCAGATTGAATGAAGAAGCGGGACAAGACGCTCCGGTAAAGCGCCTTGCCCGTGGACATATTGGACATAGCGCAAAACACCAGGGCGTAGCCGAGCAGAAGAGCGAGCAGGACCCGGGCCTGGGCGCGGTCTGGTCGCTTGCGCGGAGCCAAGGCATACGCCGCAACCGCCAGGAGCGGCCCCAATCCGAGCAGCCGTCGCAGCGAGGCGCCCAACATTAGATAGAGGGTGGGGAAGAACGTGCCGGTTTCGACGAACGCATCGGCCTTGCTGCTTGCTCTTCCCAGGCTGAAGGTCCCATAGTCGCGGCGCAGGAAGTGGCCCAGCAGACCGTCAAGTGTGCTCTGGTCGCCCCAGGACACCGTCGCTGCCGACCGAGACGCGAGGGCGAGATAGGCGTAGGGCAGAAGACCCAGCACGCCGCCGAGCACGGCCAGCGCCACCCCGGACGCGCGCAGCTCGCGTCGCGCGACCCACAGCGCGCGCAGAAACACCGGTGCCCCAATGAAGACGAAGGTGTGGTGGTTGCCCATGCCTAGGCCGCAGGCCAAAGCCAGGGCGAGAACCAAGCGTCGCGCAGGCGCACGCTCGATGTGCAACCACAGGAAGAGGGCAAGCGCTCCGAACATGGCGTTCAGACCAAACACCTCGGCCGAGGTAGCGTGGTGCCAGACCAGAGGGTTGGTGCCAAACAGCGCTGCCGCCAGCAGACCGGCTGAGGCGCTTGCCGTCCACAGCTGGGCGGTCGCACAAAGCAGGCCGGCCGCTGCCGCAGTGGACACGGCGGAGAGCAGGTTCACCCGCCAGGCGATGCAAGGGCCAAAGGGCAGGATCCCGAACAGCCGGGCTAGCAACGCGAAGACGGGATAGCCCGGGGGATGGGGCACGCCCCCGGTGACGGCCGCAGCGGTCAGCTCGCCGCTGTCGCCGCCCGCGACGGTGGGCGCCAGGGTGGCAACGTAGAGAGCCAGCAACGCGACAAAGGCACCGAGTGGCGCGAGCCAGGATCGAGCCGAAGCCTCGGTGACGTCCGAGTGTGGCATGTGGACAGGCTCCCTCCCGTACGGGCCAGTCGGTCGTGCGGCGCGGGCTCGGCCTGTGGGTCGAGCGTTCTTGAGGTTTCGCCCCATGGACGGACCGCCATAATGCCATGAAGTCCGGTGCTAACCCGCTTCCACAGGGGCGTGATTCTTGCGCGAGACCAAGAGACGCGGTCTACGGAGGGGTGTGCCCCCTTCGGCCCCTACCCGCCACCCCGCCCACCGCTCGCTTCGCTCGGCCTCGCCCGTCGGGCAAAGCCCGACGGCGAGGGCGAGGGCGAAGCCCGAGGGGCGGGCGGGGCGGGCGGCAGGTCCCGAGTGTCGGAGGCTTCCCCCCTTCCCCCGCTCGGCCGTTCGGCCTCGCGGCTCGGGCGCTCGCGTGCTGCCCGAAGTGTGCCTGGCTTCTAGGATTTCTGGCGGGCAGCACCAGCCACAGGCCGGCCGGCGTGCCGGCGGCCTGCCGGCGTGCTCGTGGTTGACCGCTGACGCTGCCACAGTTTCTCCATGATGCGAGAAGACGACGGCGATATAGGCGCCCTTTCACGACGGCAATGAGGTGGAGATCCCGGCCGGCCCCAGGGACGCGAAAAGCGCCGTGGACACGGCGTCTCCATGTTGTAGGCTTGCAGGCAAAAGGTGGTGAGCGGGTGCACACTGAATTCGGAGGAGGATCGTTCATGAGTCAAGAGACCAGAAGCCGCCGCGTGGTCATCGCCGAGGACAACGATGACATGCGCGCGGCGCTTCGTGAGTTGATCGAAAGCCTGGGCGCGGAGGTCGCGGAGGCCGCCAGCGGGGGGGATCTGATCATGCTCCTGACCGACGAGAAGCCGGTGGATCTGCTGATCACGGACGTGCGCATGCCGTGGATGACGGGGTTTCAGGTTTCGCTGGCCGCACGCAACGCAGGCTTGACCATGCCCATCATCGTGGTCACCGCGTTTGGCGATGATCACCTGCGCACGCAAGTGGAGCGCCTGGGCTCGGCCAGACTGCTTTCCAAGCCCTTCCGTCCCGAGGAGTTGTTGTCGCTCGCGCGGTCGCTCCTGCCGTCCTAACGGCGACCGTGTGTCAGTAGCCGACCGCGCGTGAGCACGCCGGCTGGAGCGACGTGCAGGGCGCTACGCGCCAAGGGAGCGGCTGCTCCACCTGTCTTCCGCTGCAGGGCGGCGCGTAGCTGTCGCCGGTTGTTCCTAGCCAAGAACCAACAATTCCCTTATGCTGCCCTTGTCTCGGTGGGCTATGGGCGTAAACGTCGTCAGTCCCTTCGATATCAGACGGAGGTTGTCCCCATGAACATTTTCCCGCAACGATGGCTTCGTACTGGCTCGATCACCCTGGGCGCTCTTGTTTTGTTGATGGGCGGGCAAAGCGTGGCTGCTGAGTCCAAGGATGTTGTCATAAGTAAAGCGGGACCACCGGAGTTCCGCTTCGACTTCGCCATTCTTGGCGGGGCTCACTGGTTCTACCCCAAGCACTCGTTGGGAAGCTATCCGCACGTAGATACCGATCCGCCGACGGGGACTGATTGGGTGGGCATTTCGCCCAGAACGAGCGGGGTTTTCGGCGGCCGGTTGGGCCTGCACTTCAACCGCTGGCTCGGGGTGGAAGCAGAGGTGGGCATAACCCCAACCAGGACGCGCAACGACCAGTCGGCGATGTGGGTCTTCGGGTATCGCGGTAACTTGATCCTGAACCTCACTGACAGCCATGTGTTTCAGCCCTTCATCTTGGCCGGCATGGGCGCGTTGACCTCGTTGGTCGACAAGCCCGAGGTGGTGGGAAATGACACCTGGGCGTTCATGCACGCCGGGGTGGGGTTCAAGATCGGGTTCACCCCGTGGACCGGGCTGCGCGCCGACGGGCGAATCATGGGCCCGTGGACCGTATTGGGCTTTCCCAAGGGTGACCGCATGTCCGCCCAAGGGCCTGACTGGGAGGTACTGGGCTCGGTATACCTCAATTTCGGCGAAATAGAGAGGGTGAACGTTACGGTGATCAAGGAGTCCAGCGGGGACCGGGATGGCGATGGCATCCCCGACAACCTCGACAAGTGCCCCAATGAGCCGGAGGACAAAGACGGGTTCCAGGACGAGGACGGCTGCCCGGATCCTGACAATGACGGCGATGGCATTCCCGATGTCCGTGACAAGTGCCCCAACGAGCCCGAGACCTTCAACAACTACAAGGATGATGACGGTTGTCCCGACGAGGTGCCGGCCGAGGTGAAGAAGTTCACCGGCGTAATCCAAGGCATCAACTTCAAGACCGCTTCGGCGGAAATCCTGGCCGGTTCCTACGTTATCCTCGACCGCGCGGTAAAGGTCCTGCAAGACTATCCCGAGGTAAATCTAGAGATCTCCGGGCACACCGACAACCGGGGCAAGGCCGACTACAACCTCGACCTGTCCCAGCGTCGCGCCGATTCGGTGAAGACCTACTTCGTCCAACGCGGGGTTGCCTCCGCGCGCTTGCAGGCCATCGGCTACGGTCTCACGCGGCCCATCGCGGACAACAAGACCGGCTCAGGGCGAGCCACCAACCGTCGCACTGAGTTCCGACTGATCAACCCCAGCGAGAAGTAGCCCCCGGCGCTTGCGCCGCCGACCCCGTCCCGGGCTGGCGGCGCGAAGGTCTAGCTTTTTCAACACAGAGGACACAGAGGCCACAGAGCCGGACCGGAGAGGGAAGGGTTGGACTAGCGAGGTCCAACCCCCTTCTTCTTTTCTGATCTCTGTGTTCTCTGTGCTCTCTGGGGTGAAAGAGCTAGCTTCCCCTCCGTTCCTACCCGCGTGGCTTGCGTCGGTTCTGTGAAGCGTGCACCCAGTCTCCGACCGCGTCTTCGGCCCGACGCTCGTTCTTTCTGTGCTGGTCCGCTGCTTGGCGTGCTCTCAGCTTCTCGATGGCCTGCCGCTCCTGTCTAGCCAGGCGGACACGCGCGGCAGCCGCATTCTCGGCGGCCTGGGCCAGCTCGAGCGGGCCTTGTCGGTGATCGGCCGCCCCCTTTGCAGCTCGCGCAACTGCGGCGGTCAGGCGCTGCCGATAGCGTTCACGAAGGAGCGCGTCGGCGACGACCGCCGGAGCAGTCGCGGCCGCGCGTTGTTTCGTCGCCTGTTCCAACACATGGCGCGCCTGCTCGGCCGCGGAATCCAGACGCTGCTGTTCCTCCTCGGCACGCAAGCGTGCCGCTACCGCTTCGGCCTGGGCCTTTTGGGCCTCCTCCTCTGCGGCGCGGCGCAGATTCAGCAAGACGGCTAGGTTGGATGCCATGGGCTGTTCGGTGACGTTGCGTCCGTTGGCGGGTGAGCTTACTGTTTGTGAAATGGTGGCACAGATCTCCGCGAGAAAATACCGCATCGAGCGGTATCTGGCCGAGGGAGGCATGGGCGCCATCTATGTCGGCAAGAAGATCGGCGCTGGCGGCTTCGAGAAGGAAGTCGTGCTCAAGCAACTTCTGCCGGAATTCACCAGCCGGCCCGAATTCCGCGATCTTTTCTTCCGCGAGGCCAAGATCTCGGCCACCCTGGACCACCAGAACATCGTGCGCACCTTCGACCTGGTGACTTCGGAGGACCGACTGTTCATCGTCATGGAGTATGTCCGAGGTGCCGACCTGCGCTCGATAGCCTGGCGCGCGCGCCGCAAGCGCCCACTCTCTGCCCAGGCCATCCTGCACGTCGCCCTGGAGATCCTGGCCGGGCTGGCCTACGCCCATCGTCGTCGTTCGCCTTCGGGCGAGCCCTTGGGAATCATTCACCGCGATCTATCTCCTTCCAACATCCTGTGCTCGGCCGAAGGCGAGGTGAAACTGTCCGACTTCGGCATCGCCAAGGCCGCGACCTACTCCTCCGCCTTCTACCGGGTGCGCGGCAAGGTGGGCTACATGTCGCCCGAGATGGCGCACAACCAGCCCATCGATGCGCGCAGCGACCTGTTTTCCCTGGGCGTGAGCATCTACGAGACCTTGATCGGCGAGCGGGTATACGCGGGCGACCTCAATACTCCCGCCGATCAGATCTACGCGCAGCCCGTGCCACCACTGGCGAGCAAGTGCCCGGGACTGGCGCCCGAGTTCCAGGGTGTGTTCGACAAGGCGCTGGCTCTCGATGCCAACCGCCGCTACCAAGATGCAGAGTCGTTCGCCGATGCTGTGCGCGAGGTCGCGCATAAGCACAGCCTTCTCTACTCCGCGCCGCAACTGGCGGCCGAGCTGCGCGACTTGCTCGGTCCCAATCCCGACAAATGGCTTCGCGACGACGCCGACCCGCAGCGCGCAGACACGGATCGCCCGGCCGATCGCGCATCCGAACTCGAGGGTCAGGAGGCGTCGTCACTCACCAGCGACAGCGCGGCCGACCTCGGACCGCCGACTTTGGTTGAACGCTCGCGTCCACGCACGGCCCGGCAGGCGCCAGCCGGCGGGGACATGGCGGCGGAGCAGAAGCTCGCCGCGCGCACTGCCCCGGCTCCATCCGTCGGCGGATCGCCCGCCACGGGCTCAGCCGCCTTCCCTGTCGGCGTCAACAAAGCGGATCTACCTGGCCCCGCGACGCCTCCCCTCGCCAGCGCATCGAAGACCATCAGCCCGTCCTTGCCAGGGTTGTCGCTCAACCCGCCCATCCGAGGTGGCGTGGCCGCCATCCGGCGCTCGCGCTGGAACCTGTGGATCGCGCTCGCCCTGGCCACCCTGGCGCTGCTGGCCGCCGGGGGGCTTTTGCTCCGGGGCGGCGGACCCAAGACACCGAGTGTGCAAGGGATGATCCCCGACGCTGCGGCCTTGCGCGCACAGCGGTAACTCAGCCCTCGATCTCTTTTCCGTCCCCCACTGCCACCACCTTGGGCTGGAGCATGCCGTTGAAATTGGTGGCGCTGGCCGTGGTGTAGGCGCCGATGTTTTCGCTCATGAGCCAATCGCCGAGATCCAGGTTGACCGGCAACTCCTCGGCCACGGATACCACATCGAGCGCGTCGCAGGTGGGCCCGAATACCGCCGAGATCTGGCCGGGCCCACTCTTGAAGGCCTTGAAGTGGTATTGGCAATGGTCGAAGAGCACGCCCGAGTAGGTGCCGTATACGCCGTCGTTGATGGTGTAGCACTGCTTGCCGTTGCGTACGGCTTTGCCGATGATCTCGACCAGCAAGGTGGCCGCGGTGGCTACCAGGAAACGGCCCGGCTCGGCCAGGATTTCCATATCGGGCGGAAACAGTCGCTCGAATTCCGCGTTGAGCGTCTTGGCCAACTCGGCAAAGGGCCGCACATGCTGGTCGTACGGGGCAGGGAATCCACCGCCGATGTCCAGGATCTTGACCTTGTGGTAGCCGCGATCCCATGCCTCCTTGAAGATGCTGTCGGCGATGCCAAGGGCTTGCACGTAGTTCTGGAAATTGGTGCACTGACTGCCCACGTGAAAGGACAGGCCCTCCACCACCAACCCGGCGTTGAAGGCGGCTTCGATTAGATCTACCGCCTCGCCCGGTGAGGCGCCGAACTT
>PMBS01000324.1 GCA_003153015.1 Myxococcales bacterium | reverse complement strand
AAGATCCCAGGCGGGCTGAAAGCGCTGGTTGCGGATCTGCGCCACACCACCGGCGCCCAGTGGATCGGCGTGTGGCATTCGCTGCAGGGCACACCGGGCGGCGTGGATCCAGAGTCGCCGCTGGCCAAGGCTGAGGCCGCGCACCTGTGGCGCGGCAACCACCCGGGCTTGATCCCCGATCCGACCAGCAGCCGCGGCGCCGAGTTCTTTCGCGACTACTACAGTTACCTGCGTGCCAACGACATCGACATGGTGAAGGTCGACTTTCAGAATTGGACCGAAAGCTACGTCGAGGGGCGCCTGCCGCTCTTCGGGGCGATTCAGCAGAGCGTGACCAACTTCCACACAGCGGCCATGGAAGCCTTTGGCGACCGGGTCATCAATTGCATGTCCATGGGCCAAAACGCCATCTTCAGCCTGCGCAACACCAACGTAGTCCGCAACAGCCTCGACTACCTCCTACCCCCAGGCCCCGGGGGCCACCGGCGCCACATGCTCAACAACATCTTCAATGCGCTCTTGATCGCGCAGGTGGCGTATCCCGATTTCGACATGTGGGAAAGCTATGGTCCCTTCGCGGAGGCCCACAGCGTGCTGCGGGCACTCGGCGGCGGCCCGGTCTACATCACGGGCGATGTGGCCAAGCAAGACTGGGCGCTCCTGCGCCGGCTGATTCTCGCGGACGGGACGGTCTTGCGCACGGACGCCCCTGTGCTGCCGACCCGCGACGCGCTCTTCGTGGACGCGGCCCAGGTGCCGGTGCCGCTCAAGGGTTTTGCTCGCATCGGCGCCGCAGGCATGATCGGCGCGTTCAACGCGCTCGAGAACGGCGGCACCGTGGCCGGCGTGGTGCGGCCCCGTGACATCGAGGGGATGCAGGGCAATCGCTTCGCCGTGTTTGAACACTTCTCGCAACGCCTGGTCGTGGCTGGCCCGAACGACGCGATCCCCACGCGCCTCGGCCCTGATAGGCCCGAGCTCTTCTTGGTGGTGCCCATCGACCGTGGCTTCGCGCCGTTCGGCCTGCTCGACAAGTATCTTTCCCCGCGTACGATTCGCACGCAGAAGATCGCCGGCAACACGCTGACCGTGGAACTGGTTGAGGGCGGTCGTTTTGGCGCTTATGTGGACGGCTCCCCCAAGTCCGTCACCGTCGATGGCGCCGTGGTGCCGCCGGTCTTNNTTGACAATACGGCTGCTATCAGCCACAAGGGAGGCGACAGAGATTCTGGAATTACCTCTCGACACGATTCCCGTGCTAACGGGCTGCAGCTTGTCTTAGGTACCGCTTGGCTCGGCAAGGATCGGAGGCCGTCTATGCAATCGCCAAACTCGAGTGCCTGGCTGAAACTGGGCGTTGCGATGTTTTCCACCGTTATGATTGGGACCGGATGTAGTCTGCAACCGACCACGACACCTCCGCTTGCCTCAGGTGGAGCGACTGGGCATGGGGGTACGAGCACCGCAAGCGGCACAGCCACCAGTAGCGGAGGTGGCACCCGCAACATGGGTGGCGCCAATAGCAGCGTGGGTGGCAATGGGACCGGGTCTAGCTCAGGCGGTGCCACAGGGGGAAGCAGCAGTTCCGACAGCGCGGGCGGCAATGCGAGCATGGGTGGCTCGACTTTCGGTGGCTCGACCACTGGCGGGAACAACAGCACGAGCAACTCCGGAGGCAACGCAAACAGGGGTGGCGCTGCGAGCAGCGGCGGAGCGAGCACGGGCGGAACCACCATGGGCGGAACCACCACGGGCGGAACCACCATGGGCGGAACCACCACGGGCGGAGCGACCAGGGGCGGAGCGACTACGGGTGGCGCGAGCATGGGCGGAACCACCACGGGCGGAGCGACCAGGGGCGGAGCGACTACAGGTGGAAGCACCACTACCAGTGGCGTTGGCGGGGTTGCGACCACGGGCGGAAGCACCACTACGAGTGGCGCGGGCGGGGTTGCGACCACGGGCGGAAGCACCACTACGAGCGGTGCTGGCGGTGTTACGACTACCGGCGGTGCCAGCAGTGGCGACGCAGGCCCGGGTACTCTGTCTTGCGACGTCATCACTTGCACCGGCGGGAAGGTCTGCGTGTCGGGGGTTTGTCAATGTCCGACCGGTAGCACCCTTTGTGGCGGAGTATGTCTGGCCCCTGCTGATCTGCAGAGCGATCCAGCCCATTGTGGGACGACGGGTTGCGGGGTTGCCTGTGCGACCGGAGCAACTTGTTCCGCGGGCGTTTGCAGCTGCACGACCGCCGGGCAAACGGCTTGTGCTGGGGCATGCGTCAACATGCAGACCGATACCAAGAACTGCGGCAAATGCGCTACCGTGTGCGCCAGCGGGATCTGTGAGGCGGGGGTCTGTCGCAAGGTGAAAGACTGCTATCAGAAGACCACCATCGGTTCTCCCCTGTTGGTGAATTTCGACACCTATGATGGGACGAATCCGGTCACGAATTGGGTTTTTGCCTTCAATGCGCCCGCTGGTGCGGCCAATGCAGTCTACGCAGGTTTCTATGAGTACGACGACGGTACCGGCACTCCGCTCATGTCCATGCCCGCACCTGGGGCCAACGCGAGCAAATACGCGATAGGCATCTCCAACACCCAAGCGAGTAGCTGGGGCGGCGCCCTTGCCATGTGGATGGGCTGCATCGATGCCTCGGCCTACCAGGGGATCTCGTTCTGGGTTCAGGGGACGGTGCCCACCGGGAAGGCGTCGATGTCCTTTAGCACGGAGAACACGAGCGCCCCTGATACCACAGGCTATGGTGGGGGAACCTGTACCTCGGGAACGTGCGCAGCGCCCTACATTGATTTTCCGGTGACGACGACCTGGACTCAGGTACTCGTACCTTGGGGCACTTTCACTCCAGGCACCGCCAACGGAGCCAATGTCAGCACGAACGGGAATGGCATTACCGGCCTCTACTATAACGTGTCTCTCAACTACGTCTCGAACGGGGCGGGCGGCTACGTTGCCGCCCCCGGCGCCTACAGTCTCGCTGTCGACGACATTCAATTCATCGGAAACACGGCCTGTGGCAGCGGGCTTACGATCTGCGGCACGGGTTGCGTAGACACCCAAACTAACAATGCGCATTGCGGCGCCTGCGGCAACGCTTGTTCGGCCACTCGCAGTTGCCAGGCGGGAAAGTGCATTTGCCCAACGGCCTACACGGACTGCAATGGAGAATGCGTAGATACCAAGATCGACGTTCAGAACTGCGGCGGCTGCGGCAAACCCTGCACTGGCATCTGCTCGGCGGGCAGTTGTCAGGCCAGCACCTGCACCTCTGGCATGACACAATTGGACTACACGCGCGCGGCCTATGCATCGATAACCCAGAACAAGTACTGGATCAACAACAACGTATGGGGCACTTCTGGAGCAACTGGCTGGCAAGGCATTTGGGATACCTGCACTTCCGGCAATACGATTGGTTGGGGAACGGATTGGAGTTGGAGCGGCGCCAGCAACCAAGTAAAGTCCTATGCAAGTGCTGTCCTTGGTTGGCATTGGGGCTGGAAGATAAGCGGCACGGGGCTCCCCGTGCAGATCTCAGCCAACAAGAACGTTACTTGTGGTTGGACCTATCGAGTCAACGCGGGGCAGACCATCGACGTGTCCTACGACCTCTTCGCCCACTCCACCGCCAACCCAGGTTACGCCGACCAGCCGACGGACGAGATCATGATTTGGCTGTATAAAGCAGGCGGAGCAGGACCCATCGGCGGCGTGGACTCGACGACTTCCATCGGCGGTGCCTCCTGGGAAGTCCACAAGGGGAGCACGGGCACTTGGAACGTGTACTCCTACGTGCGCACGGACAACACCACGTCGGCCACGCTGAACCTGATGGACTTCCTCAAGGACTTGACGAGCAAGGGTTGGATGAGCAGTTCGAAGTACCTGACCAGCATCGAAGCGGGTACCGAGGTATTCGTCGGTACGGGACGACTCGACACCGACAACTACTACTGCACCATTCAGTAGCACGGGCCAACTTGTGAGGTGGTATCATGCGCGTAATCGGAATCATGCGCCTCTACGACCACTACCGCTTTCGCTGGCTCACACGGCAGGCGGCGAAGGGGAGTAAGGGCAAGAGCGCCACCGGCGAGTCGCCCACGCTTGCACTCGACGACTCGTGGACCAAGGACTACTTCGGGGGCGACCCTATGAAGACGGCCGATCGAGTGCGCTTCTGCCCGTAACTCGGCGGATCTGCGCGGATCGGCGGCGAGATAGCCGGCGCGCTCTTGCGGACTGGAACGACGGTTGGTGTTGCTGACGTTCTGATTGCGGCAACCGCGCGTATTCGCGAGCACCGGCGGCAAAGGCAACCATCTCCACCGCCTACGTCACGCCTGCATTCACCTCTTCACCTTCCGGATTGTCGCAAAACGCAATCAAGTGCCTGGCACCTCCCGGCCGCTTCGCCAGCTTGCGCGCCATGCGCACGCCGCAGTCGGCGATGCCGACTTCGCGCTCGCCGCCCGCCAGGCACACGGTCACGCAGGTGCCGCAGCCGACGACGAGAACCTTCTGATGGCGGTCAATGCGTTGCTTGAGCTCGGTGACGGATCTTGGACTGACACGGGCGGCCGATTGTCCGACGCGTTATTCAGTTTCGTGAGCTGTTTACCTTCCCCCCAAACCACTCTCCAGGGGTAATCTCTTGATGGGGGAGAAAACCGCCCGAACGGGTCAATCCGGCAACCCACCCCATCCCCACCCTCGCCACAATGCATCGCACAGGAGTCTGTCTATGAAACGGGCCTCTCTCACCAGAGTCTTCGCTGGTGTTTTCACTCTCTCCGCTTTTTCACTGCTGGGCTGCAGCTCCGACAGCTCCCCGGCCCATTCTGGTTCTGCGGGAATCTCCGGAGGCACGGTCACGGGCTCGGGTGGCGTGGGCGCTGGCGGCACCACGACGAGTCCGCCTAGCTCAGGGGGTACCCTGCCGAGTGGCGGGACTTCCGCCGGCGGAAGCGCGACCGGCGGCACCTTGGCAGGCGGCACCTTGGCGGGCGGTACCGTGGCAGGCGGTACCTTGTCAGGCGGCAGCAAGACAGGCGGCAGTGTGGCGGGTGGCAGCGCCACGGGTGGAAGCATTGCC
>PMBS01000210.1 GCA_003153015.1 Myxococcales bacterium | reverse complement strand
GCCGGTGAACGTAGTCGTTCTAGAGCTAGTACCAGGTGGGCCGGTGAACGTAGTCGTTATGGTGTTGGTGGGTGGCACGAAACCGCCAGTCCCCATGTTGCCACCGCTGGAGATTCGCCCACCGCTGGTGACCTGCCCACCGCTGGTGACTTGCCCACCGCTAGCGACGTACCCGCCAGTCCCAACGTTGCCACCAGTGCCGCTATTCCCCGCCTCGCCATCGGCGGGGCTTAGACCACTGTCGGAGGAGCAGCCCCCGATTTCGAAACCGACTATCAGTACACCAACGGCGCAAATCGACAACCAGTACCTGGACTTCATTGGGAGCCTCCGGGTTCTAGATCGTTTTGGAACTTGCCTACTTCCCGAACAAAGGCGAGGCAAGATGGGCTTCAGCTTTCTTGGGGGTGAGAGCGACCTTGGAGGTACACACCATCAAAAAAATCATTCAGCAAAAACTGCGTTCAAGAACACGCCGGGCTGTCCACTGAAGAACAAGAAGTGACCACGAGCGGTCTCTGAAAATGCAGGGCCAAGGCTCTTTGCCGCTAGCTGTCCCGTGAGTAAGTGGCCCGGTGAAACGAACAGATGCCAGCCTGCGCTGTATCCAGCGCTTGCCCGTCGCGTTGTGCCACCCTCGCCACAGAGAGCCGAAAGGATCAGGTCGAAGCGTAGAAGCCAGTCTGCAAGCGACGGCTGACCATGGCCACGTGGTCGCGCAGCACGTAGAGCTGATCGGCAAAGGCCAGCGGCAGCTTGAGCTGGTTCACGGCTCGCTCGATGGCCTCCAGCCTGGTGCGGATCGCCTCGCGATTCTCGGACGTGGGGGACGCCAGCATTTCGCGCTCGATAGCCATGAGGGCTCCGTACCAGCGGTAGATGCGTGAACGGATGCGCCAGCGGTAGAACGCGGGAAGCGCCTTGCTCGCCGGAACGATCAGCACCAGCAGCGGCACCAGCAGCACGACCAGACGATCCGCCAGGCTGGCCAGCCAGAAAGGCAAGTGACGGTAGAAGAACCGGCTGCCCGTCTTGTAGTAGCGATCGGCGTCGGGGCTGATGGGAAACTCGCGCTCGTGCGGGGCGGGATACTCGCCCGCCTCGCGGTACATGCCTGGGCCGCTGTGGGTTTCCTGCGCGGCCTTGATGAGCAGGTCGGACAGGGCCGGATGCAGATCCCTGCGCGCCACCAGTTCCACCGAGGGCCCGACAAGCTGACAGGGTTGCGGGGGAAGGTTTTTGGCGAAGTCGCTGGCCCCTTCGGGCAAGGCCAGCTTGACCAGGAAGTGGAAACGGCGGCGATAGGCCTCGGCCTGCCGGAAGTTCATCAATGCGATCCCGGGCGTCTCGCGCAGGCGGCGCTGGAGTTTGGGCGTGGCCGAATCGCCGGCGAGAAAAGCCGCATCCACTTCGCCCGCCACCAAGGCATGGGCGGCCTCTTCGCCGGTCAGCTCCAGCAGGGTGGCGGACTTCTCGTCGATGTCATTGGCGTTGAGCAGCTTCATGGTCAGGGCGTGCGTGCCACTGCCCTCGGGGCCCACTGCCAGCCGCTTGCCGCGGAATTGGGCGAGGATGTCGATGGGCTCGCTCCCGCGGTAGTAGACCATGAGCGGCTGCACGAACACCGTGCCCAGGGAAACCAGGTCCGAGATATCCACGCCGTCAGTCAACCCTCCCTGAACGAAGGCCACATCTGCCTTGAAGGCCGGGTTGGCAAGCAGGTGCAGATTGTCGTACGAGCCTTGCGACGGCAGGATTTCCACCTTCACGCCGTGCTTCTCGATGATCTTCTTATACTTCTCGGCCGTGGTTCGATAGGTGCTGCCTTCCGGGCCGCTGATGAGGCGGATGACATGGGGTGGCGCCAGCCGGACGTAGCGCACGCCGGCCCACACGCACAAGCCCAGCACCAACAGGGCGGGCCCGGCCACCACCAGCAGATCGCGCCACGAGCCCGAGAACAGTCGGGCCCAAAACCCTAGTCGTCCCCTGAGAAGAGAGGCGTACTTGTCCATGGTGCGGTCCTGGTGGCGCCGATTGTACTACTAACGTCGCGTCTCTTCGCAAGCCGCGAAGGTTCTTGACAGCACCACGACAGCTGCAATAGGTCGTGGCCGGAGTGATTGGTTCCGGCCGTCAGGCGGCCCTGTGATAGTGCCATCAGCGGCCGCGGTTGCGCCGGCGAGCCAGCCGAGCCACCAGCCCGGCCATGGCAAACGCCAGCCACAGGCTGATCGCGCCGGTTTCGCTGCCGCCATAGGCGCAACCACTCGAGTGGACCGCGGCCGAGTCTTCTGCGCCGGCACTTCCAGCCGCACCGTTCCGAGTGGGGGACACCGGATTCACCGCAGGCGGGGTCGCATCGCTGCCAGTTCCGCTCTTGCCTCCGGTACCGCCGGCCCCACCGATCCCCGTATGGCCCGAACCCGACGTGCCCCCGCCCCCTCCCGAATTCGCCGTGAACTGACCGCCGTCCGAGGCATGCCCTTCCGTCGCCAAGATGATTCCGTCGGGCAAACAGGACTTGTCAGGCGCATTCGGACTCCAGGTCGGCCGGACGCCGCCGTTGTAGTTGAAAAAATCGAAGCAACTCCAGCCCGCGGGACAGGTCAGGCATGCTCCGCACATGGCGCCCGCGGGACATGGACCACATGCGCAGTTCATCGGCTTGGGCATGCAGTTCATGACCACGGTGGAGCCGCAGGTCGGCGGCGGGGCCGTGGGGCAGGTCTCGCCCTTTGCGCAGGTCGCCGGGGCCGAACCGCTGCACCAACCGGATTCGCTGACCTTCACACATTGGTAGAGCGGGTCCGCGCAGTCGTTGTCAGTCGCGCAGGTCACCGGGACCCAGGTACATACCGATGGCCCAGGGGTGCAGGTATCCGCCGTCGTGGTTCCGGTCCCGCCGGCCCCCCCAATCCCGCCTCCCGAGCATGTCCCGGCCTCGGCCTGGCAGATCAGGGGCGCCGGGCAATCAGCGGCCGCGCTGCACGCGTGCGGTTTGGCCACGCAGGTCCCGGTGTCGGGTGGGGTTGCACACTTCGTGCCCTCCGGACATGGCGAAGTAGGGGTCACGATGTAGTCTCTTGCGCAATCGAAGTCCGCGCTGGGGCAGTCGGCCACGCTGGTGCAGACAATGGGTTTGGGCCGGCAGATCCCGGTGACGGCCGGCGGGGGCACGGGCGGGGGAAGCGACAGCCCGGCGTCCGCCCCTGCCAGGGGAGGCGCAGCGCCTGCATCCATCGCAGGCACAGGCGCCTTGGTGGGAGGAGACGAGGTCGTGCCACAGTTGACTCCTGGTGGGCAGGTGCTCCCTGTGTCTCCCCCAGCCCCGGAACTCGCCGTGCTTCCTCCCGCACCAGCGGTCCCGTCACCGGTCTGCGCAAAGACGCACTGATACCCGGTGTCGCAATCCGAGTCGGTCGCGCAATCCTTGGCTGCGGCCGTCCGACCCATCCCGCCAACCAACAGAGAGACGGCGGCTGAAACCAGGAAAAGATGGCGCGAGGGGTGTGCGAGGCTGCTCAACATAGCTTGGGCTCCTTTTCGAAGATTGCTTCTCTTCAATCCTGCCTTTGCAAACCCGATGCCGCCACCCACGAACGCGATTCCGCCGCGAAAGCGCGAGAATCGCCCGCATCTCCCTCAGAAATCTGAGACTGACTGGCCCCCGTCCGTCAGGCTTCTCTACCCCTTGATGCAGACCAGCGGCCGCAGGCGAGCTACCTTGCGTGCCAGTCCCGCCTGTTCAGCGGCGTCCACGACCGCGCCGACATCCTTGTATGCGCCGGGCGCTTCCTCGGCCACGCCGCGCAAGGATGGGCTGCGAACCAGGATGCCGTGTCCGGCCAGCGCATCGACCACGGCGCGGCCTTTCCAGCGTCGAGTCGCCTCGTGGCGGCTCAAACTGCGACCCGCGCCGTGAACGGCGGAGCCAAAAGCACGGCCCATGCCCTCGGTCGTGCCCGCCAGTACATAGGACGCGGTCCCCATGCTGCCGCCAATGAGCACGGGCTGGCCGAACGCACGATAGACAGCCGGCAGAGCAGGATGGCCGGGCCCGAAGGCGCGCGTGGCACCCTTGCGATGGACAAAGAGCCGGCGTTTCTGGCCGTCGACTTCATGCTCTTCCTCTTTGCACGTGTTGTGGGAAACGTCGTAGAGCAGGGTCAGCTCGGCAGCGGGAAAAATCTCGGAGAACGTCTCGCGTACCAGGTGTGCGATGACCTGCCGGTTGGCCATGGCACAGTTCATGGCTGCGCGCATAGCCCCCAAGTAGTGCTGGCCCAACCCAGAATCGATGGGCGCGCAGGCCAGCTCGCGCTCGGGCAGATCGATCCCGTGGCGGCCAGCCTCGGCCAGCATGGACTTGAGATAATCCGTGCCGATCTGGTGGCCCAGGCCGCGTGAGCCGCAGTGGATGCTCACCACCACCTCGGAAGCACGGAGCTGGTAGGCTGCGGCGATCTCGGGCGCGAAGATCTCAACCACCTCCTGCACCTCCAGGTAGTGGTTGCCTGAGCCCAGGGTGCCGAGTTGGTCGCGTTGGCGTTTCTTCGCCTCCGAGGAGACCGCATCCGGATCCGCCCCCGCCATCACACCCTCCTCCTCGATGGTTTCAAGGTCCGCCGCTTTGCCAAAGCCCTTCTTCACCGACCAACGCGCGCCGCCCAGCATGAGGTCGTCGAGCTCCGCAGGGGACAGATGCACCGGACCCGTGCTGCCAACTCCGCAGGGAACCGCGCGGAAAAGCGCATCGGCCAGGGCCGCGCGCCGGGGCTCGACCTCGTCGATGGAAAGGCCGGTGCGCAGGGTGCGCACGCCGCACGAGATATCGAAACCTACACCGCCGGCCGAGATCACCCCGCCCGCCTCCTGCGAGAACGCCGCCACGCCGCCGATAGGAAAACCGTAACCCCAGTGCGCATCCGGCATGGCGAACGAGGCGCGCACGATCCCGGGCAAGCCCGCGACGTTGGCCACCTGCTCCAGCACCTTCTCGTCCATCGCGCGCACAAGTTCCTCGCTGGCGAAAAGAATGCCTGGCACGCGCATCCGGCCAAAAGGCGCGAGCCACCACTCGGTGCCCGATTTCTTGCTCAGCCGATTCAGATCCATGCTTCGCTCTTCCTCTTCCTAGACGTCGACCACACACTGAGCCGTCCAGACTCCAGTCTCATCGCAGGCGACGCGAAGGCAAGTCACCGTGGCAGCCTTCACTTCAACCGCGGGCTGGTGGCGCTCCCTATCGATGCGCTCGCCCGTCATTTCCCCGTCGAGGCGCATTCCCTGGCAGGCTACCGTGAAGCGCCCAAAAATCATCCCGCGGGTGGCCATTTCGTAGATGATCGCGTTAAGCCACGCGACCAGCAGCATCTCGTCGTCCGGCGCCTGGCACGAGACGCGCACGCTCGCGCGCGCCACCAAGCGCGCAGGATCCGTCACTACGGCAGTCAGTGCCTGCGCGGCCTGCACAAACGCCTCCTCGCGAGAACGGCCCAAGCCCCGCACCCCGATGTCGGACTGATGATCGAAGTGCTCCCATCTAGGCAGGATGTTCGGCATGTTCTTGACCTACGTTGAATCCGTCCCGGCACTTCCACCCGCATGGCGTCGCATTGGCAACATAGGTACACTCGCTCGCATGGTCAAGCATACGACCGCGGTTGAGTCGAAGCTCAAGCGAGCCGAAGCGCAACGCCGCTAGTGCCGCTTGCCAGAAGTTCCGCAAAAGTTGAGCCGATGGTCAATTCAGGAAGCCGAATCGCAGCGCAAGGCGAAGCGGCACTAGCCTCGATCTACGGAGGGGAGAGCCCCTCCCCCCGACGGGCAAAGCCCGCCGGGTCCCCCCTTCCCCCGCTCGGCCTTGTGGCCTCGCGGCTCGCGCCTTGCGCTCGCGTGCTCCCCGAGGGGACTCTTGCCAACCCTTCAACAATTCCTGGCGGGCAGCACTAGAGGGCACCTCGCTTGCAACCGGTGCTTCTCATCACGCCGCCCATGGTGCAATCCAACACGGCGTATCCTGCCACGCCAATGTTGGCCGCGTTCCTGCGCCGGCATGGATACCAGGTGGCGCAAGAAGATCTTTCGCTGGCGTTGGTTCTGCGACTCTTCTCGCCCCGCGGGGTGAAGGACGTCGAACGAGCCCTGTGCCGGCGCTTTGCCCGCCGGCGCCGCCCACCTTCGGTGCGACACTTTCTGGCGCACGCGCGACAGATCCAATCCGCGGTTGCAGGCGTGGTGGCCTTCTTGCAGGGACGCGCGCCCGAGCACCAGGCGTGGCTGGCGCAGCCGGGTGGTCTGCCAGAGGGCCCGCGCTTTGCGGCCATGCGCGGGCTTCTTGCAGGCGACGACGTGGCCGCCCTGGCACGCCATCGGGCCAGCCTCTTTCTCGACGAGATTGCGGACGCCGTGCACGACGGCCTGGACGACCGTTTCGAGCTGGCCCGCTATGGCGAGCGCCTGGCGACGACTGGCGATTTCGAATCGCTCCGCCTGGCGCTGTCCGGGCGTCGCAGCCTTGTCGACCGCTGGATCGACAAGGAAGCCGAAACCGCTTGGCGTCGCCACCAGCCGCGCGTCGTGGGGGTCACGGTGCCGTTTCCCGGCGCACTCTACGGCGCCCTCCGCGTCGCCCGCAGGATGAAGGCGCTCGATCCGCGCCTCGCCACGGTCTTGGGCGGCGGCTACGTCAACACCGAGCTGCGCGAGCTTTCCCATCCACGCCTGTTCGATGACTTCGACTATGTGACCTACGACGACGGGGAGATGCCTCTGCTTCGCATAGTGGAAGGTCGGGCCACTCGCCTGGTGCGCACGCGGGTGCGCCGGCGCGGCCGCGTGGTCTGGCTGGACGATACGACGGCGCCGGTGCTGCACCATCGCGATCGGCCCGTGCCTGACTTTGCCCCGCTTCTCAGCCACGGCTACTTGGCCATGGCCGAGAGTCCCAACCCCATGCACCGACTGTGGTCAGAACGACGCTGGCTCAAACTGATCTTGGCTCACGGGTGCTACTGGCATCGCTGCACTTTCTGCGACACCTGTCTGGACGCCATCGGCCGTTTCGATCCGGCTGACGCCAAGACCATCGTGGGCTGGATGGAGGCAGCCATGGCCCAAACCGGCGAGCGAAGCTTTCACTTCGTCGACGAAGCGGCACCTCCCGCTTTGCTCGCAGCGGTGGCCCGCCGCATTCTCGACCGCGGCCTCAACGTGCAGTGGTGGACCAACATCCGCTTCGAGCGGCACTTCACACCTGCGCTCGCCGGCCTGCTGGCGCGCTCGGGTTGCCTGGCGGTCACCGGCGGGCTGGAATGCGGCACCGATCGGTTGCTGGCCTTGCAGCGAAAGGGATTCGACCGGACGCAAGCCACGCGCGTGATGGCCGCCTTTGCGCGCGCCGGGGTCTTGGTCCACGCCTACCTCATGTACGGCTATCCCACGCAAACTGCGCAGGAAACCGTGGACGCGTTGGAGTTGGTCCGCCAGCTCTTTGCTGCCGGCTTTCTTCATTCGGCCTACTGGCACCGTTTTGCGCTGACCGTACACAGCCCAGCCTTTCGCCAAGCGGACCAGCTTGGGATTCGCATCCTCGATACACCACCGACGGCCTTTGCCCAGAATGAAATCCCGTTCTGCGAGCCCGGCGGCGAAGACCCGGCGCCCTTTGCCGCCGGCTTGCGCCGCGCTGTCTACAATTTCATGCACGGCGAGGGCCTGCGCGCTGATGTGCGCAGTTGGTTTGGATTTCCCGTGCCCCGCACAGCCCTCGAGCGCGGCTTCGTACGCGCAGCCGCGCGCGGGTGATCAGCCGCTGATCCTGTGCAGCGTGAGCATGTTGGTCTGGAACGGCTCTTCCCCGAATACCACCCCGTAGGTGACGATGATGTCGTCCCCGGATTTGGCCATGCCATGGGAACGTATCTCGCGCTCGGCCTGTTCGATCACGCCGGAAACACCTTTGACCCAGGCGCCAAACAGCGGGTACACACCCCAGTAGAGGCCCAGCCGGTGCAAGACGGTATCGTGTCGCGAGAACGCCACGATGTTGGACAGGGGGCGTTGCGCAGAGAGCAGGGCTGCTGAATGTCCGCTCTCGGTGTACACGGCGATGGCCGCCAGCTTGAGGTCCTCGGCGATCTCCGCGGCAGCGTCAGCTATCGAGCTGGAGTAGGTCCTCTCGGTCACATCAGGCCGCTCCTTCCACAGATTGTGGAAATACGCACTGCCTTCGATCTCGTCGATGATACGCGCCAAGGTCTTGACCGCTTCGACCGGATAGTCGCCCACTGAGGTCTCGGCCGAGAGCATGACCGCGTCGGTGCCGTCGAGAACCGCGTTGGCCACGTCAGAAACTTCGGCGCGCGTGGGCCGCGGATTCTTGATCATGGAATCGAGCATCTGGGTGGCAGTGATGGCGGGTTTGGCGTGCAGCTTGATGTCCCGCAAGATTCGCTTCTGGATGAGAGGCACCTTCTCGTGGCCGGCTTCCACGCCCAGATCGCCCCGCGCCACCATGACCGCGTCGGTGACGTCCAGGATCTCGTCCAGCCGGTCGACCGCTTCCGGCTTTTCGATCTTGGCGATGATCGGGATCCCGCCGGCCAGCTCTTTGGCTTCTTTCACGTCCTGCGGGGTCCGCACAAAGGACAGGGCGAACCAGTCCACGCCTAGCTCGCGGCCGAATACGATGTCCTGCTTGTCCTTTTCGGTCAGCGCTGGCACCGACAAGGCCGAGCCCGGCAGGTTCATGCCCTTCTTGTCTTTGAGCAGACCGCCGTCGACCACCCGACAAAACACGTCGTCGCCCTTGATGGACTCCACCTGGAGCTGCAAGAGGCCATCGTCAAGCAGGATGGGATCGCCGGGTTTCACGTCGCGCGCCAGGGGCGGATAGGTGTGCGAAACCCGCTCGCTCGTGCCCAGCACCTCTGTGGTGGTCAGGCAGATGCTCTTTCCCCTTTCGAGCGGCACCTGACCGCCGGTCATGCGTCCTACCCGAATTTTTGGGCCACAAAGGTCGGCGAACAAGGTGATGGGACGGCCTACCTGGCGGGCCGCCGCGCGCACCTCATCGTAGGTCTTGCGGTGGGTGGCGTAGTCACCGTGGGAGAAATTCAGGCGCGCGACGTCCATGCCCGCCTCGATCAGCTCCACCAGACGGGGAATACCCGCGGTCGCAGGTCCCAGAGTACAGACGATCTTTACCTTGCGCATGCGTGGCCTCCTGACGCGCCTATGGTCGCAGAAGGTCACGCCCTGCTGCAAGGTGTTTAAGATCTGGCGGATTTCCTCTTGACCTGTATTATCTCCGGCCTGAGACGCTAACCGTCAAGGAGGGATCCCGATGAAGCGAATGTTTCTAGTTCTCGTTGTGTCCGCCGTTCTACCCATTGCGGGCCTGGCCCAGGCTCAGCAGAAGCCCGCTCCGGCTGCTGCTCCGGCCGCGGCGCCCGCCGCCAAGGCCGCTGCTCCGGCTGCTGCCGAAAAAACTGTGAAGACTGAGAAGTCCGAGAAGACTGAGAAGACTGTCAAGACTGAGAAGTCCGAGAAGGTTGAAAAGGCCGAGAAGCCCGATTGCTCCGCCAAGCAGACTGCCCTCGACGACGCCAAGAAGGCCGAGAAGGAAGTTGCCAAGGCCGATCTGTCGAGCTGCAAGGAGATGAAGGGCAAGGAGAAGACCGAGTGCGAGAAGCCGCTCAAGGCGAAGGCCAAGGAAGATGCCAAGGCTGCCAAGGACAAGACCGCCGCGGCCAAGAAGGAACTCGACTGCTGCAAGAACCCGAAGAAGAAGGGCTGCGAGTAGTTAGATAGGCGCGTTGGCGAAGGCGGGCTTTGCCCGCCAGAGCCAGAGCGCGGGAGGGTTTGGGAACCCTTTCAGGGTTCCCATCACTCACAATGAGAGAGGCGTGGAGCCTCTCGACAAGGCCAGCGGGGCTGGCTTCGTCAAAGGGCTCCAACCAAGCGGTTGTGTGATGTGGGCCACAGCCACGGTATTCACCGGCTGGCGAGCGCGCGCAGTAGCTGGTATCACAGAGTGCGAGGAGCCCCACCATGGCCAAAGCCAAAGTCGCAGTTCTCAAGTGCACGCCCGAAACCATCCTGAGCGACATCGAGCGCCTGTGCGAGCTGGCGGGAATGAAGCAGGCCTTGGCGGCGGGCAAGACCACCATCCTCAAAGACAACATCTCGTGGCACTACCCGTTTCCCGGCGCCAATACCACGCCCTGGCAAATGGAGGGCACCATCAAGGCCTTGCAGGCCGCGGGGTACGCCGACATCACCTGCGTGCAAAACAAGACGGTGGTGACCAACGCCTTCAAGGGTGAGGACCTCAATCACTACCTGCCACTCTTCCGCAAATACGGCGTTCCAGTTCTCTACAACTTCAAGGAAAGCGACATGCGTTGGGTCGAGTACCAGCCCAAGGCACGCATGCACGTCTTGCCGCGCATCTTCCCCGACGGGATTCGCATCCCCGACTACTTCCTGGGCAAGAACATCGTCCACTTGCCCACGGTCAAGTGTCACATCTACACCACGACCACCGGCGCGATGAAGAACGCCTTCGGTGGCCTGCTGGCCACCCACCGGCACTACACGCACAGTTGGATTCACCGCACCCTGGTGGATCTGTTGGCCATCCAGAAAGAGATTCATACCGGCATTTTTGCGGTCATGGATGGCACCACCGCGGGCAACGGCCCTGGGCCGCGCACCATGATCCCGGTGATCAAGGACTACATGCTGGCCAGCGCGGATCAAGTCGCCATCGACGCGGTATCCGCCAAGATGATGGGCTTTGACCCCTTGTCGGTGGAATACATCAGCGTCGCGCACCAAGATGGCTTGGGCGTGGGCGATCCGCGCGACATCGAGATCGTCGGCGACGACATCTCACACGAGAGTTGGGGTTTCAAAGTGGGCGACAACCTGGCCAGCATGGCAGGCGACCTACTGTGGTTCGGGCCGCTCAAGGCCATCCAAAAGCTGTTCTTCCGCACGCCCCTCGTCAACGTGTTCGTGGCCGCCAGCGAGGCCTACCACGACTACTACCGCTGGCCAGTCAAGGACAAGCGGACCTTCGAGAACTGGAAACGCGACACGTCCTGGGGCCGGCTGTTCCAACAGTACGAAAATGTCTGAGTTAGCTTTCTTCACCACAGAGAGCACGGAGGTCACAGAGCCGGATCGGAAAAAAGAAGGGGTGGGCTCCTGTCCTGTCCGAACCCTTTCTTCCCGTCCGACCTCTGTGTGCTCTGTGCCCTCTGTGGTGGAATAGCTAGCTACCTCCGCCGCCAGGCCACGCCTTGTATCTCGCTGTCGTAGGAAGAGCTGGCGTCGATGCGCATGGGCGGCGCAGGGGCCAAGTGGTTGGAAGGCGGCGCCAGCGCCTTGGCGATGGCGGGCCCGAGCCTCCTCCAGAACTCCTTCCTCAACAGACTCGCCAGCTTTTCCCGGTACGCCGCCATCTCCCAGCGGCCGACCACAGAACCGTCGATGCCCTGCCAGACAAGAAACGTCATGGCCAGCCGCTTGCCCTTCTGCTCAATGTCGGCAACAACAAATGCCTTCAGCTCGCGGTCGCGTGCAATCTGAGGATACTGTCCGGTGCCCGACACGGCGGGAAGCGACGTCAAGACGGCAAAGCCGTGGTGGGCCACGATGCGCGCCACATGTTGCCGCACCAGCCTGCTGTCCGCGTCGGGACCGCTAAACGGCTGCACCGCTACGCGCGGCCCAGCCCAAGCCATTTGGCTGGACAGAAAGACGACAGCGGCTGGCAAGAAACGCAGCATGGCGCCTATGGTCGCCCAGGTTGGGGGTGAAAAGCAATTCCGGCAGCGGTAGAATTGTTCCGCAAGATGTTGTGGGAAGGGATCAAGCCCGGGTTGATCTAGCAAACGCATCGGGGGTTCACCATGAAGACTCTTCGCCGCATCGCTTTGGTTCTCTTGGTTGCCGTGATGCCGGCATGTGCCACGGAAGATGCTGCCTATTCTGACTGGGGCCAGGCCGAAGGCCCGCCAGAATGGGTGCGCTACGGCACGGTCACGAATGTTCGCGAGGTCATTCAGCGTCGCGAGGGCGATCCTGCCGGCGGTGCTCTTGCGGGAGCCATCATCGGCAGCATCCTGGGTGGTGGCCGTGGCCCAGGCGCCCTGTTTGGCGCGATGGGTGGCGCGGCCGTTGGCGCAGCAGCAAGCTCGGAGTCGTCTGAGCAGAGAAGCTACGAGGTGTGGGTCCGGTTCCAGGACGGCGGCTACCAGGCCTTCAGGTACGCCAGCTACCCGCCTTTCCGCCCTGGCGATCACGTGGCGCTCACGCCACGCGGGCTCTACCACGCGTGAAATGCGGTCACGGCTCCCGCAGCAGCGCACAGAGCGCGTTGAGTTCGCGCTAGCCGCTGCAGAAATGCGGTGAGACGCGTACGCGTCCACGTCGCAGGGACAGGACCACGCCGGCCGCCTGCGCGCGCGACAAAGGCTGCGGCTACCGCCTTCATCCGCAGGTGGTGCTCCTTGCTGCATTCGGAAATCGAGTGATGGCTGACCTCCCATGTTACGATGAGCCCAGGCGATTTCTGGGCGTACCACAATGAATGTCGCTCTCATCGGTCCCAACTTCGAAGAAAACCTTTCGCTTCGCTATCTGGCGTCGTCCCTGCGGCAGGCGGGGCATTGTCCGAATCTGATCCAATTCAACACTCCGCAGGACACTGAGCGTGCCGCCAGGGCTGCGCGTGGCCTACCACTGGTCGGCCTATCGCTCAGCTTTCAGGTGCGGGCACGGGAGTTCTTCGCACTAGCTTGCCGACTGAAACGAGAGAGCCCCGACATGGTCATCGTCGCCGGGGGTCATTTCGCCTCGTGTGCGGCGGACGAGATCTTGCGCGACAACCCCGACATCGACGCCATCGTGGCTCACGAAGGTGAACGGGCCATCGTCGAGCTTGCCCAGACTTGCAGCACGCGCCCAGTGAACTTCGACCGAATCCTCGGGCTTGTCTACCGGCGGTCCGATGGCTCCATCGTTCGTTCTCCTCCGCGCCCGGTCGAGTGCAATTTGGATGGGCTGCCCGAGCCGGATCGAAGTGGCCCAACTCCGCTTTGCGCCGGCATCCCGACCGCATACATGCTGGGCAGCCGGGGCTGTGTTGGATCTTGCACATACTGCTGCGTTACTACGCTGCATCGGCTCGCTCCTGGTCCAGCTTTTCGGCAGCGCTCTCCTGAGAGAATCGCCGAGGAGATGTCCCACCTCTATCGCGACAAGGGTGTGCGCCATTTCGTTTTTCATGACGACAATTTCCTCACTCCCAGCACATCGGCGAATCACCGCAGAATCGATGCGCTACACCATGCCCTGGTCTGCCGTGGCGTGAAGAACCTCGCCTTCACCATCAAATGCCGCCCTTGCGACCTTGACCAGACGGTATTGGCCAAGCTGCGCAAGCTGGGCCTGATTCGCGTTTTCCTAGGGATCGAGACAGCCACTTCCGAAGGGCTTGGCTGCCTGGGGCGTGGTCACACGCTCGACCAGGGAGAGCGAGCACTCTCTCTGTGCGACGATCTCGGCATTTCGGGGCAGTTCAACATGTTGATGTTTCACCCAGCATCCACTGTCTCGACCATCCGTTCTGACCTCGCCTTCATGCGACGTCATCGTCAACACCCCATCAATTTTGGTCGCGCCGAGATCTACGCGGGTACGCCGCTTGAGCGCCGAATGATCGATGAGGGCAGGACCGTGGGAGACTACCTCGGCCGTTCTTACACCCTCGCAGATCCTGTTGCCGATCTTGCGTGGGGCCTGGCGGCCCGGGTGTTTCACGACCGGTGCTGGTCGACGGCGAGCCTCATGCAAATGGCCATCGGCCTGGACCACCTAGCTGCGTTGGCACAGCGCTGTCATCGCGGACGCTGGGTGCGAATCTTTCGCCGCGATGTTGGGCGATGGCTGATTGAAGTCAACCTCGGTCTACTCGCGCTACTTGAGCGCGTGGTCGACCTGGCGGAGCAGTCTGGGGCGGCCCTGGGGGTTGGGGGCGATGGCATTGTGGACGATCTCCAAACCGAAGAGCGCCACGCGCGGGGCTTGCTACTCGATGGCTATTGCAGACTGCGCGATTACCTCTACACGCACACCACGGCCGTGGGGCGTGCCGGCAAGGCGGCCCCAAACTGGCTGCGGTACGCGGCTGCAGTGGTCCTGGTGACTGGCGCCGGAACGTGCTCCACTTCGCTGCGGCTGCGGCGAGAGCCCTACCACCAGGTCGAGCCCCCGGCCCGCGAGGAGACTCCCGATGGGGGGCCCGAGATGGTGGATATCGGCTTGTGTGAATATGAAGCTCCCCCCCTGTTTCCTCGCCATGAGCCCGATATCTCTATCTCTTCCAAGGACGTTGAATCTAGCCTGCGGGAATCGAGCGGGATCCTTTTCGACTACCTCGACAAGTCGAAAGTACGTCTACCAGACAATATCCTGGTGCGGATCAAGGGGCGTATTACCTCGGCGGGTATTCTGGAAGAGGTCGAGCTCGAGGATCTTTCCAGTTTGCCCGACACCAGCTTCCTTGCCGGTTTGAAAGAAGCGTTCAAGTCCATCACATTTCCCGCATCTTCGAAGGGCATTTCTATCGACTACAAGATCACCTTCGAACTACGCTGAAACGGGTCACGGCCCCTCGTGGCTACTTCGCAAACGCGCCCTTGCCTAGTGCATTCTCCCGGATGTATCGGATGGTATCGAAAATGGTGTCGCTCGCTTCGCGCGGGGCGAAGCCCAACTCGCTGCGCGCCTTGGTGCTGTCGAAGTACCAGAAGTAGGTAGCCATGTCGACGCTGGCCGGCTCGATCGGACTGGTCCGGCCGACCGCCTTGAAAAGGGCGGCCTGCACCTGGGCGGCCAGCACCGACCAGCGGCCGGGCACCTTCAGCCGCAGGTGGTACTCCTTGCTCGCCCGCTCGATGCGGTCGAAGTACTCGGCGAACGTCATGTTGTGGCCGCCCAACAAATAGCGTTCGCCGGGACGGCCTTTGTCCATGGCCACCGGAATGATGGCCGCCACGTCGCGCGCGTCCACGAAGTTGATCCCGCCCGGGGGCACGAGCTTGACGTCACCGGCGAGGAAGGACAGTACGTCGCGGGTGGACCCCAGGCGCACATCGCCCGGCCCGAGCAGCAGGCTCGGGTTCACCGTGACCAGTTCGATGCGGTCCCCGCAGATACGCCGCGCGGTCTGCTCCTGGTAGAGCTTGCTTGAGTAATAGGGCCAGCGAGAGATCAGCTCAAGCGGCGTGGGCGAGTCCTCGTCGGGCATCTCATCCGCGCGCTGGGAAATCGCGATGGTGCCGCTGGTGGAAACCATCAGGATCCGCTTGACCCCGGCCCGTAGCGCGGCCTCACACAGAAGGCGCGTGCCCTGCACGTGAACCTGGAACATGCGGTGGCCATCAGCAGGCTTGCGCGAGACGAAGCCGGCCAAATGGTACACATGGGTCACGTCCTCCAGCGCACGCGCCACATCAGCGGGCGTCAAGATCGACCCGACTTGCACTTCGACGCCGAGGCTGGAGAATTCCGGGGCAGGTGCCACGGCCAGCACCCGGAGCTGCTGGGGCGAGAAGCGCTGGCTCAGCCCTTCCAGCAAAGGCGATCCCAGAAAACCTGGGGCGCCTGTCACCAGGATCTTCATGGGCTCTTCCTGCTTTGACTGCCCACCCGGGGCTCGTCGTCCTCGATCGCCTGCAACAAAGGCACAATCGGCCCCAGCTTCTCGCCGTTCCACGCCGCCCGCACGCTCGCCACGTCAAGGCGCGTGTTCACGCCGTCGCGCAGATTCTCGACGATCCTCTGGGTCAGCGCCGCGCACAGGTGCCAGGAATCCTGGTGCGACAATCCATGGGTCAGCTCACGCAGAAAATCAATGGCCAAGAAAGGCCCAAAGCGGACCTCCAGATCGCGCTTCTTGGGAATGGTGGCGCCCACGGGCAGCGACTCGTGGGCGCCGTGGATGTAGGCCGGCAGGATGCCCACTTCGGCGCGCAGGGCGAGGTAGCCCAGGCTGGCCAAGAACTCCGCCATCACGCCGCCGCGTGCACGCGTGCCTTCCGGGAATAGCATCAGGCTGCGGCCGCGGCGAAGCACCCCCTCCGCGATGGCCAGCGACTTGCGCACGGAACCGCTGCGTTCCATGGGGACCAGATTGGTCAGGTTGGCGAAATAGGCACGGCGCCACCGATTGGAGAAGAAATAGTCGGCCGCGGCCAGCGAGGCCAGGTCGCGGCCGGCATCGCCCAGGGCAACCTTCACCGCGCCCATGTCGAGGTGCGACGAGTGGTTGGCCGCCACGATGAAATGCGTGTGCCGCGGAATGTGGCCTTGCCCCCGCACTTTGGTCTGCAGCGCTCGTGTATAGAAGAGTCTCTGCGCCGCCGCCAATCCGCGCTTGCCCAGACGCTGCAGCGGAGCCGGCAGTTTGAGGTCGCCTTCCTGGTGGTGCTGAAAAGTGTCGGGCCGGCGCGGCTCTCGCTTCTCCAGTGCGGGCCGCTTGCCGGTGGCCAGGCTGTGAAGCGCGGCCACGTCGACCGCGCCGGTGAACACAACCCCCTCAGGCACGTGCACACCCGCGGCCTCCAACGCAGCGGCAAACTCGGTGAAGGTCAAGCTGTCGAAGCCCAGCTCATCGACCCGGCTCTGCATGTGGATTTCGTACGGCGCCTTGCCGCAGGCATTGGCGACAATCTCAAAAAACCAGCCCACGCCTGCCTCGGAGGCATGCACCTCTGGGCTCTGCTGGCTCTCGGACTTGCTCTTCTGGTGACGGCGGCGCAGCTCCTCAGCCACTTCGCGCCGCTTCACCTTGCGCGAGCTGGTGCGCGGCAGCTCCCCCTCCCAGAATTCCAGGGTGCGCACCCGCTTCCAGAAGGGCAAGCCGGTCGACACCTGACGGAAGTGCGCCTCAATCTTGGCCTGCACCTCGGTCCGCGAGAGCCCGGGCTCGTGATCCAGATTGGGCACCACCGCACAGGCCACATGCTCGGCCACGCCGTCGGGTAGGCCAACCACCGAGAGTTCCTTCACGAAGGTTGAGTTGCGGTAGAAATCCTCGACCTCGTCGGGGTAGACGTTCTTGCCGTTGGTGTCGATGATGACGTCTTTGGACCGGCCCACGATAAAGAGGTTGCCGTCTTCGTCGAAGCGCCCCAGATCGCCGGTGTGGAACCAACCGTCGCGAATGGCCTGCGCCGTGGCTTCGGGGTTTTCCCAGTAGCCGGCCATCACGTTGCGGCCACGCGCGATCACCTCGCCTACGCCCGAAGCATCGGGGCTGTCGATCTTGACCTCGACACCGGGCAGGGGCTGGCCCACCGAGCCGAGCACCGGCTTCTTCTTGGGCGTGGTGACCGAGAGCACCGGCGCGGTCTCGGTCAGGCCGTAGCCCTCGAAGAAGTCGAAGCCCATGCCGTAGAAGGTCTTGAGCACTTCGGGCGGCAGCGACGACCCGCCGCTGATCATGTAGCGCACNNTCCAGGGTGGCCGAGCGATCGGAGAATTTTTGCAGGACGCGCCGGCGCAGCGTCTCCCACACCGCCGGCACGCCCACGATGGCGGTGATCTTGCCGGTCTTGAGGACGTTGCTGATGGCGTCGGCAGTCAGCTCTTGCAGGTAGGTGATGCGCGCCCCGCGCGCCAGCGGGACCAGCAGCCCGGTCGAGAACTCGAAGGTGTGGTGCAAGGGCAGCACGGACAGCATGCCGTCGGTGGGCCCCAGGTCGAAGGTGCGCAGCAGCTCGGACACCATGAAAGTGAAATTCCGATGAGTCAGCATCACCCCCTTCGGGTGTCCGGTGGTGCCCGAGGTGAAGATGAGTGAAGCCACGGCATCGGGGCTGTGCTTGCTGTGCAGGGCGCGCTTGCGCTCTTCTTCAACCGCCAGCGGCGGCAGCGCGAACACCGTCTCGAAGGGCCAGATCCGCGTGGGTAAGCCTTCCTTGGCGAGAGCGGCGGCAAGATCAGGACGTTTGTCCAATAGGTCCTCGCCGATAATCAAGCCCACTGCGCCTGAGGCGCGCGCGATGTTCACCAGCTCGGCCGTGGTCGAATCGTGCGCCACTGGCACCACCGTGCCGCCCGCCTTCAGCACGCCAAAAAAAGCCATAGACCACTCGGGCGCGTTCTTGGCGTAGAGGATCACGCGATCGCCGGGCCGGCAGTTTTCCCCCACCAGGAAAGTGCCAGCTCGGGTGGCCAGTTCCTGCAGGTTCTGGTAGCTGTACGACTCCTGCCGCGTGCCGCGTTCCATGCGCAGCGCCACACGCGTAGCATGCAGCTTGGTGGTGGTGTCGAACAGTTCCAGCAGGTCGTGGTAGGCATACACGCTCTTGGGCTTGGCCGCGTAGGTCTCGTCCAGTTCAGGCAGAACCCACTTCTGCAATCCGGGGAAGTGGATGTTGAGGAAGTAGTCGTACCAGTCGAGGGTCTCAGGCGACCAGGGCAGCAGCGCGCGGCCCTCGGCGGACTGCCGGTCGCGCAGCGCACGGATGTGGTCCGAACGCAAGACGTAGGCATTGTCCAGGATGAAGGGCCGGAACAGGTCGATGTTCTCGCCTGCTTCCTTGGTCACGCGCTTGACCTCGTCGACCTTCTTCTTGAGCCGATCGCAGAGCTCACCAAAACGCCCACCACCCCAGCGCGGTCGCACGCGGTCCAGGGCCTCGGACGCGCGCTCGGCCACGCGGTTGACCAGGGGCAAGGACTTCTTGTCGTACTCCTCATAGCTCACCGGCCGGAACTCCATGCGCGCGGCCAGTTGGTTGAGGAACTTGTTGCCCACCTCCTTGTCCTGGAAACGCCTGCGCTTGTACAGACCGGTCAGCGTGGTCACCCGTCCGATGTACGATGGGTTGAGGTCACCGGCCGCCAACTGGTGCACCAGCTCCGGCTCCTCCACACATGCCTGGGCTGCCACCATCAGCATGGCAGCCGCGATGTAGTCGACCGGGACCACGTCGAGGATGAGCGACTCCGACACCGGCAAGAGGTTCTGGCCCTTGAGCGCCAAGTACACCAAAGGTGCGGAAGTAGTGAAGCCCTCGTTCCAGCCCGCAAACGGGTACTCCAGTGCGCTTTCCACAATCGCCGGCCGCACGATAGAGCGCACGATGCCCGTTTCCCGCGCCACCAGTTGCTCGGCCATGCTCTTGGTGTAGGTGTAGATGTTGGGCCAGCCCCAATCCTTGGCGCGCGCGACACCCCGCTGGGTCAGCTCGGCCCGCACCCAGTCCTTGCGCTCGCGCGCCACCGCCAGCTTGAGGGTGGCCTCGTCGTCGGGATCGCGGTGCTGCTCCAACAGCGTTTCGCGCGCCCGCTGGCGCAACCGCGCGACCACCTGCGCGTCATTCGCCTGCGCCCGAACCTCGGTCGCGATGCGATCGCAGTCGGCGATCTCCTGCTCGACCGAGAAATGCGTTCCCGCCAGCTCCTCGCGCCGCGGAAAGTAGCCATCAAGCGGCTCGCTCTCCCACACGTTGCCGCTGCGGTTGCCGGCCACAAAGCAGGTGCTGGTGTGAACCAGGGCGGGCCGCTGCATGCGCTTGACGAAAGCAATCACGTTCTTGGTTCCCTGCACNNGGCGGGTTGAAGGTCACCTTGCCCGAGGTGTTGATGACCACGCTGATGTCGGCCGCCACCGCGGCGGCCTGCTCCTCGGACAAGCCCAGATTGTTTTCGGTGATGTCGCCGTCGACGACGCGGATCTTCTCGGCCAGGAATTCGCGCAGAGCTTCTGTCCCGCCGAATTTCTCGCGCAAGGGATCGAAGGTTGGCGAGGGCACCACATGGTCCCAAAAGCGCTTTTCGCTGGAAGTGCCCGTCCCCCGCCGCACCATCACGTAGACCCGGCCGATGTCGGGAAAACGATGCAGCAGCATGCTCATCAGCACTTTGCCGAGAAAGCCCGTGCCGCCCAGGACGAAGACATTTCGCCCCCGAAAGATCTCGCGCGGCGAGAAAGCCGACTTGCTCTTGCCTGCAGGCGGATGCATCGGCTTGCGGCTACTCCACGTCGGCCATCACGATGGGTGGCCATTTCATCAGGGTGATCGACGCCGACGGACCAACGAACGATCGCGCCATGGCAATGGCTTCGGTCACCGACTCGGACCGGTCCCAGCCCAGCATGGCGGGCACATGCGCATTCTTCGCGCCTGCCGCGATGATCTTGCCCACGTGCTGGCGCCCCGCCTCGCCCCAGTACCACATGAAGAAGGGATGCGTGCCGTGGTAGGCGTGGCCGCGCCGGTACATCTCGACGTAGCTCGGGTTGCGCGCGAACTCCTCCTCGTACTTGGCGCGCAGCAGGTGTGAATCGCGCGTCTCGGGCAACAGCCGGTGGAAGAACTCGATGTAGCTCGGATGGTACTCGTGGTCGAACTCGTCATGGCACGGGTGACAGAGGATGAGCGCCCCGCCCTTTCTGAGCACCGGCTGGCCCCGGTAGAAGTGGTGGAAGTATCCCAGCGCCATCACCTGCAGCAGAATGGGGTTGAGGATCGAATTCACGTTGTAGGGTGAAATGAAGGGGATGGGAAAGATGACGATGTCGCTCTGGCCTTTGACCTTGACCAGATATTGGTCGTTGAGCTTGGCCACGATGCGATCGTGCACCGGATCGGCCTTGCCCGCGTAGCAGGCGATCAGTTGGTAGGGCGCCGGGATGGCGTTGAACATCTTGCGCTTGGCCACCTCCGGCATCTTGGACAGAGCCAGGCGCAAGGTCTCGGTCTTCAAGCGATCAAGCTCGGAGAACTCGTCCTCGTTTCTGCCCAGAAAGGCCAGCGGCGAGGAGAACATGCGATTATTGAGCGCCGTCTCGATGTGAAACACGTTCATGTGCTGATCGACGATGGCGCCCATGCGAGCCAGCTTGGTCGCCAGCATGGAATGGGGCGGATCCATCAGGCTGTTGCAGGCCGCGATGGTGTCGGGCTCGTGGTGGACACGCACGCTTTCGTAGTCGCACAGCCCAACCGCGACCGACTTGTGGCCCCCGTCCATGGGCACCAAGGTCACGTTCACGTAGATAACCAGATCGCTCTCGACGCAACGGCGGCTGATATTGACCGGCTCACCCTGGGCGGTCTTGCCGAGGGGAACGAATCCGTCCGGATCCTCGGCGTCGAGGTTGTAGTAGCGGTCGGGGTAGAAGGCGTCGTAGACCTTCTTGCCTGCCATGCGCTTCATCTCCGCCGGGGTCATGCGCCGGTGCGCCGAGCCGAGCGCGATGATGATGTGCACATCGTCCACCCCGTTGGCCTCGAGCATCTCGATCAGGATCTCAAGCATGGTCTGCCGGATGTCAGGCGTGGTCATGGGCGGCAGGGGCAGGCTGATGTCGTCCACCGCGATGGTCACGCGCATGCCGGGCGAAAGTTGGGTGTAGAGCGGATCGCTGTCGAGCGGATGGTTGAGCGCGTAGCGAATGGCGGCACCAGGATTGGCCAGGCCTTCGATGGGCGGCTTGGCGTAGATGACCCGCGTGCCGATGGGCAGGTCCTCGCACAGGATGTCGGTGCCCGAGAAGATGATCCGGGGCGCAGAGTTCTCGTCGATATAGACGACCTGATCGTCTTCCTTGTGGCGGGGCACGGGCCCACGCAGCGGCTTGGCTTCGCGCTTGGTCATCGGGGCCTCATGCTAACGCAGATCCAGGATGGGCCAGTCATGTTGAAGGGCAGTGTTCCTTAGGCGGAAATCGGGGTTGACAGCGGTGGGGTGGCCCACCACCGACAGCATGGGCAGATCGCTCATGCTGTCCGAGTAGCTGTAGCACTCGGTGAGGTTGAGTCCTTCCTTCTCGGCGTAAGTGCGAATCCAGCTTGCCTTGGTCGCGGCGGCCATCACCGGCGGCAAGAGGCGCCCAGTGGCCTTTCCGTCCACAAACTCGAGGTGATTTGTCACCGAGTCGTCCAATCCCAAGTGGCGCACCAGCGGCTCCACGGTGAGGTCCAACGCGCCCGTGACCAACACCTGGCGCAGCCCCAGTCGGCGCGACTTGTCGGTGAGCTCGTAGGCCCCCGGAAAGATGGACGGCCGGACCACAGTGTCGAAAAGCTCCTGGGCCAGATAGCGCAAGCGGTCCTCGGACTCGCCCCGGTAGCGGCGAAAGAAAATCTCGTTGAACAGTCGCCGGTTGAACAAGTCGGCAGCCAGAAACAAGGGGATGCTGGCCACCGTGGACGCCGTCCGCGTGACGCTCCTCCACAGGCCCTGCTGGTTGCGCGCATTGTAGGCAAAGGCGTGCACCAGGTTGGTACGACACAGGGTGCCGTCGAGGTCATAGAACGCAGCCGCTGCCATGTTCGGAAGTGCACCGTATATCACGACCGAGATGGTGGACCACAATCGGCCGAGCACTGAAGCCGCAGGGTGTTAAGCAATCGACGGGGCCGGAGCCGTGGCCGGTGGCCGGTGGCCGGGTGGGCTCTGCGGACGTGGTGTATTTTGATAGGTTGCGTAGAATGGGGTCATGGTTCCCGAGCAGGTGCTGGCACAATCTGCGCGGCAGGCCGGCCTTCGGCTGCTGGTGCTTTTCGGCTCTCGTGCGCTGGGGCATGTACACAGCCAGTCCGACTGGGACTTCGGCTATCTGGCCAACGGGCCTCTTGCCAAGGAGTTGTTGCGTGAGCGCCTGATGGAAATCCTGGGGACGGACCTTGTCGATCTGGTTGACCTGTCCGAGGCCAGCGCCCTGATGAGAATCCAGGTTGCGGTTGACGGAAGACCTGTGTTCGAGGACGACACCGGCGCTTTCCAGACGTTCCAGATCGACGCCGCCAGCTTCTGGTGCGATGTCGAACCTGTGCTGCGCGCGGCCTACGGACAAATCCTCAACGACGTGCGAGCAGCATGAGCCCAGACGCGGCTGTCCTGGCAGAGAAGGTGGCGGCCGTCGAGCGGCACCTCCGACGTGTGGCGGATCTGCTACCCGACCGCCCGGAGGACCTGCGGCCGATGACCGTCGAGTCCGACGCCGTCGTCCTTCACCTCTGGCAGGCGGTGCAAATCGCCATCGACCTGGCGGTCTCGACCTGCGTGAAATCCGGCCTCGGCTCGCCCACTAGCTATGCCGAGGCGTTCCGCAAACTCTCGAACGCTGGCATGATAGAAACAGACCTCTCCGAACGCCTGACTCGCGCTGCAGGTTTCCGCAACGCTGTGGCCCATGCCTACGAAGACTTGGATATGGCCCGCGTCCACAGCTCGGCCACGCAAGGACCAGCCGACCTGCGCGCGTTCTTGGCGGCCATGGCGACCCTTGAGGCCGCAAGAAAGCGTTAGTACCACCTCTCGAAAGTTCGTAGCTGGTTGGGCATCGAGCGAGGCCTGCACACGATGGGCGTTGCTGCGCACGCATGGATTCCCGCCGCCTCCCCAGCTATTGCGTCGGGTTTCGAGACGCTCGTGCCAACACCGCGCCGGATGCCGCGCCTCTCGGATCCCCGTCCAATGCTCGGTGACTTCTTCGCCCAAGCTCGTGGCCAAGGTGCGTGCGTTCGAGGTAGACAGCGGTGCCCGGAAAGCCACCATCGCGTCCCCGCCCGACAATAGGCGCAGCTTCTGCGAGTGCAAAGGCCGCCCCGCTACGAGTTTTGGAAAAGCGGTGCTACTTGCCGACCGGCTCTGCCCCGGCCAGCCACGCGGCCATGATTTCCACCCGGGCCGCAGCATCCAACTTGGGGAATTGGGCCAAGGCCCAGTCTGCCGCGGCCAGGCGTCCCAGACCTGCGGCCAGGGCGGCGTAGGAGTTGCGCCAACCATGGCCCCCAGGCGCGGAGGCAGCGGCCAGGCGTTTCGGCGCTTCGAGATCGCGGCTGCCCAGAAAGCGCAACTCGGCATCCTGGTCACCTGCCAGGGTGGCCAGTGCTTTGCGCGCAGGCTGATCGCGGCGTACCGCCAATGCCCGCGCGCCTGCGAGGCGAACCCGCCGGTCAGACTTGCTGTGGGCGAGCTTGCCCAGCATCTCGGCCGAGGCCGCCCCGTTCATGGCCCCGAGTTCCTTCGCCACCGCCTCGCCCGGCCGCGGGTCCTTCTCTTTGTGGAGTTGAAAGAGCTGGGGCACCATCGCCTCGCCCCCAGTGCGCAGCAGGGCCGCAGCCGCGGCTCCACGCACCTCGGGCGCCGGATCATGCAGAAGCCCGGTCAGGCGAAACACCGCGCCACGACCCCCTCCCGGCCGCGTCCCGGCCAGCAAGGCCACGGCCCGCATGGCTGGCGATTTGTCGTCGGCCAACCCCTGCAAGGTCTTGCGCGCGTCAGGATCATCGAGGGTGCCCAGGGCTTGCGCCGCCGCCACGCGCTGGCTTTCGGGCGCCGAGCGGTCATTGGCCACCGCCAGCACCCCTGGCAGGCATTCGCGCTCGAGCCCAAAGCCGAGGGCCGCTACCGCCGCGCCCCGGGCCTCGCCTGCCGGCCCTTCAAGCTTCTCCTTCACGAGAGGACACAGGGGAATCGCCAGCCGCGCCAACCCACGCGCCGCTGTCTCCACGTCCTGGCCTTGTTCCACGGCTTGGCGAAGCCGCTTTTCTCCCGCATGGTCGCCGCCCGCGGCACGAGCTGCAGCCACGGCCAGCCCCTGGTCGACTTCCGCGCGGTCGAGCCACGCCCAAGCAAACGACAAGAAGCCCTGCTCGCGTGCTTCGTCACCGGCTGCCTGCAAGCGCTGGATGGCGACGTGCTCACGGCCCTGGGCCAGCAAACTGCGTACTGCCTGCGACAGAGGACGCTGCACGTTCCTCACCTGCAGGCCCGAACACTGGCGATCGTCGCGCGCAAAGGTCCACAGCACGTGGACATTGCCGTCGTCGGAAACAACCTCCTCGGGCGCAACCCCATAGGGGGCATTGTCGCGGACCACGTCCAGCGCTGAGGTGTCGAACTCGGAGGATCCCGAAGGAGTGGATACCTCGGTGCCGATCAAGCGGCCGCCCCGGGCTAGCACCAGCTCGACCACCACGGCGCGCGTGGCAAGGTTGACGGGATGGTCCTTGGGCAGACGCGCGGCTGCCATGGCCAGAAAGCTGTCCGCCCAGGCCCGGTGCACCTTGTTGTGCAGGTCATTCAGATAGGCGAGAGTTCTGCCTTCGCCTTGCACAGGCGGCTCGTCGGCTGCCTGTACCCTGCCGGTAGCCAGAACCAGGGGTGGCACAAGCCCCGCAGCCAGCAGAAGAAACGCACGTTTGCTTGTGGTCATGGTCGTACCTATCGGTTGAATGCAGCACAACTATACGCGCGTCAGGGGGCTGCGGTCCAACTGACCGGAGCCGGCCGCCGGTCCCGCATCCGGAACCGGATCCGGCTACCGGAACCGGATCCGGCCACCGGCCACCGGTCCCGGCCCCGGTACCAATCACCCGGCGGCGCGCTTCTGCGAGCGGCCACTGGCTAGCTCTTTCTCCCGCTTCTCCTTGTGCTCGGCGATCATGGCGTCGCGTGCCTGCTTGGGCACCTCGGCGTAGCGCTTGAACTCCATGCTGAACTCGCCCTTGCCCTGAGTGGCCGAGCGCAGATCGGTGGCGTAGCCGAACATGTCGGCTAGCGGCACCTCGGCCATGGCCGTGACAAAGGCTTCGTGCTTCTCCGTGTTCGCAATGGTTCCCCGTCGCTGGTTGAGCTGGGCGATGACCGCGCCCTGGAATTCCTCGGGGAACTGCACCTCGACCTGCATGATGGGCTCGAGGATAGTGGGCTTGGCTTTGGGGTAGGCCTCGCGGAAACCCAGCAAGGCCGCCGTGCGAAAGGCCAACTCGGACGAGTCCACCGGGTGCGATTGACCATCGTTGATCAAGCAGCGCACGCCCACGATGGGGAAGCCAATCAGGGGCCCCCGCTTCATCGCCTTCTGAAAGCCTTTGTCGCAAGCCGGGATGAATTCACGCGGGATAGAGCCGCCCACGATTTCGTCCACGAACTCGTAGGTACCCTCATGGTCCGAGGGCAACGGCTCAAGGTAGCCCGCCACGCGCGCGTACTGGCCCGAGCCGCCGGTCTGTTTCTTGTGGGTGTAGCTGAACTCGCCGCGCTGGGTGATGGTTTCGCGGTACTTGACCTGGGGCCGACCTCGAACCACCACGCAGTTGTACTCACGTTTCATGCGCTCGATGTAGATGTCCAGGTGCAGCTCTCCCATGCCGCTGATGATGGTCTGACCTGATTCCACATCGCGCGAGACGTGGAAAGTCGGGTCCTCCTTGGTGAAACGATTGAGCGCCTTGGAAAAATTGGTCTGCGCCGCCTTGTCCTGCGGCTCCACCGCCAGCGAGATGACCGTGTCGGGCACATGCATTGAGGTCATGGTGCAGTTGATGCGTCCATCGGTGAAAGTGTCTCCCGAGGCACACTCCACCCCGAACAGGGCCACGATGTCGCCGGCTTCGGCCGAGGGAATGTCCTCCATCTCATCGGCGTGCATCCGCACCAGGCGCGGGACTTTCACCTTCCGCCGTCGGGCCGAGCAATTCACGATGAGGTCGCCCTTGCTGACCTTGCCCTGGTACACGCGCATATAGGTGAGCTGTCCGTAGCGGCCATCCTCCAATTTGAAGGCCAGCCCCACGAAAGGTTTGGCGGGGTCGGATTCCAGCTTGGTCTCGGCCTCGCCGTGCTCCTGGTCGAGCGCGATATTCTCCACTTCGGACGGGGTGGGCAAATAGTCGCGAACCGCGTCGAGCAGGAGCTGCACGCCCTTGTTCTTGTACGCCGAGCCCATGAGGACCGGCGTGCCTTTGAAGGCGACGGTGGCGCGTCGGATGGCGGGAACAAGGTCCTCGGCCGTGCACTCCTGCTCGTGCAAATACTTCTCGGCGATGGCGTCGTCCACGTTGGCGATGGATTCGATCATCTTCTGCCGGGCGGCCTTGGCTTGCTCAACCAGATCGGCCGGAATCTCGGCCAAGCGCACGTCCTCGCCCCTGGGCCCGTCGAAGTACACCGCCTTGCTGTGGATCAGGTCGACCACACCCTCGAAGCGGTCCTCGGAACCTATGGGGATCTGCACCGGGATGGTGTGCAGGTGCAGCTTCTCCCGCAACTGCTCGGTCACGCGTTCCGGGTTGGCGCCTGAGCGGTCCAGCTTGTTGATAAAGGCGATGCGTGGCACCTGGTAGCGCCGCATCTGACGATCGACCGTGTACGACTGCGACTGCACGCCGGCCACGCCGCAGAGCACCAGCACGGCACCGTCGAGCACGCGCAGGGCACGCTCCACCTCGATGGTGAAATCCACGTGGCCGGGCGTGTCGATGAGGTTGATGGTGCAGTCATCCCACTCGCACGACGTGGCGGCCGACTGGATGGTGATTCCCTTTTCCCTCTCCAAGTCCATGAAGTCCATGGTCGCGCCCACGCCGGAGCGACCCTTGACCTCCTCGATCTTGTGGATCTTGCCGGAATAGAAGAGCACCCGTTCGGAGAGAGTGGTTTTTCCTGAATCGATATGCGCGGAAATGCCTATGTTGCGAATCTTCTCGATGGACGACATGAAACCTGCATGACCTATTCTGGGGGATGACTAAAGGCGCGGCAGTTTATTCGACGAGGACACAAACGCCACCTAAATCTATGTGACGCCGCAGGGCCAGCCTCCCATGCACGGGTCGCGATCGCTTCGCTCCAGCGTTGCATTCTGCCGCGGAAGGCGGGTTAAATGCGTCCCCGTGTCACCCCGAAGATCGCCCAGCGACGACCGGCTTTCCCGCCAACGCTCCCCTTTCCGGATTGGCGAAAACGCCACGTTCTTGCGGCCCTTTGTCAAGTGGGCGGGAGGCAAGAGCCAGCTTCTGGGCCAGTTCCAGGCCCTGTATCCAAAGCCAGGCTCGGTCGGCCGCTACCTGGAGCCCTTTCTCGGCAGTGGAGCTGTCTTCTTTCACGTCCAGGCCTTGCTGCAGCCGTCGCATGCCCTGCTCTGCGACACGAATGCGGAGCTGATCGACACGTTTCTGGCCGTGCGTGACGAGCTGGACGCTCTCATCGAGTTGCTGCGCCAGCACCAGAAGCAGCACTGCGAGTCCTACTTCTACGAAGCGCGGACCCACAGTCCGCAAACCCGTGCCGCACGCGCCGCCCGCCTCATCTATCTCAACAAGACGGGGTTCAACGGCCTATATCGGGTGAATAGCCGTGGGATCTTCAACGTGCCCTTTGGTCATCGTGTCAACCCGACGATTCTCAGCGAGGCTCTGCTGCGCGCAGTCAGCATTGCCCTGCAGAAAGCGCAACTGCACGCGCGCGATTTCCGCGACCTGTCCGCAGTCGCGCGCAAGGGCGACTTCATCTACTTTGACCCGCCCTACCAACCGCTTTCCAAGACCGCCAAGTTCACATCCTACACCAGCGGCTCCTTCGGCGAGAAGGACCAGCGCGACCTGGCCGCGCTCTACGCCGAACTCGACCGACGCGGGTGTCTGCTCATGCTGTCGAATAGCGACACACCTCTGATACGCGAGCTATACGCGGACTTTCGCATCCACCACGTGTCCGCTCGCAGGATGATCAACTCGGACGGCAAGAAGCGAGGGCCGGTGTCGGAGGTGGTTGTGCTCAACTACGGCCCCCAAACCAGTCGCAAGCCAACTCTGCGACCGAGGTGACTGGTTTGGCTAGAACCTACACGCGCAGGGGCGATCATGGGCAGACGCAGCTTACCGGTGGGCGGCGCGTGGCCAAGCACGTCCAACGGCTGGAGTGTCTGGGCGCTGTGGACGAGCTTTCCGCGAGCATCGGGCTCGCGCGGGCCCTGCTGCGAGAGCCCGCTGCGCCTGTCGGCGCGGCACGCCTGACCGTTCGCCTGGGCCGCATCCAGAGTGAGCTTTCCGGCCTTTGCGCGGAGTTGGCCGCGCCGGCTACGGCTAGGCAACACATCGCGGCCCGCCACGTCACGGCCCTGGAACGAAACATCGATGCCTGGACGCGCAGGCTGCCGCCACTTCGCGCCTTCATCTTGCCCGGCGGCGGACCCGCGGCCGCGTGCCTACACCTTGCGCGCACGGTTTGCCGCCGCGCCGAGCGCCAGGTGGTGCGCCTGGCTGCCCAAGAGCCGGTCGGCGGCTCCATCGTTCCCTACCTCAACCGACTCTCCGACGCCCTCTTCGTCGCAGCCCGCTACGCCACTCTCCTCGGCGGCCGCGAGGACGTCATGGCCTCTCGCCCCTACCTCAGGTAGAGAACACCAAGGTTCACGTCCAAGTTAGCCATTATGTTGGGCACGCCCACCAGGGCGGTCGCGCTGGCGATGATCAAGAATGAATCGCTCAACTCGACGGTGACACCCGCGCCGGGACCGAAGAGAACCGGGCCACCCACCACGGTATCTTTGCAGTTGCTCGCCGGACAGCCCAACAGGTTCTGTTTCTTCGTGTGGTCGGGCGTGTCCTCTTTCGGGAGGTCGACCACGTGGCGAATCTGGCCCGCGCCCGCAGCCAGGGTTAGGAAGGGCGTGACCCTCCTGGGCTCGCCCAGGAACCACGTCACCTTGGCCAGCCCCGCCAGGGCGTAGGATGACGGCTGGCAGGTGCCTCCCTTGCAAGCGCCGCCGACCTGGCTGCCATTGACCTGGGTGGCGCCGGTCACGATCTGAATTCGACCCTGCAGCGACACAACCAGACTCTCAGAAATGAAGAAGCCAACCTCGGGTGCGATCTGCAGAAGCTCGGACCAGGCGATGCCGGAACTCTTCAGCTTGTCTCCGTAGTCGTTGGTGCGATTCGCCTCGGGCGTGCCCGAGTGGTAGCC
>PMBS01000161.1 GCA_003153015.1 Myxococcales bacterium | reverse complement strand
GCGGGCTGGTGGCCTTCCTGGCCTACATTGGCCGTGTCTATGCGCGGCGCGAGTCCATGAGCCGCATGGCCACCAGCACGCAAAAAGCGGCGGCCAGCAGCCAGCGCTTGTTCGAAATCCTGGACCGTCCCCCTGGCGTGCCCGAGCCAGCGCATCCCATTCATCCGGACAAGATCCGCGGCGCCATCGAGGTGCGCAGCGCCAGCTTCCGCTTCGGCAGCCGCCAGGTCATCGACGACGTCAGTCTGGACATCAAGCCCGGCGAGATGATCGGCCTGGTGGGCACCACCGGCGCGGGCAAGAGCACTCTCGTCAATCTGGTCTGCCGCTTCTACGACGTGAGCGAGGGCGCTGTGCTGGTGGATGAAACCGACATCCGGTCTTTCCCGATTGCCGAGTACCGCCGTCATATCGGCATCGTGTTGCAGGACCCTTTTCTTTTCTGGGGCACCATCGCGGAAAACATCGCGTACGGCAAACCCAACGCCACGCGGGCCGAAATCGTGGCGGCGGCGCGGGCCGCGCGGGCGCACGAATTCATCCTGCAACTCTCCGATGGCTACGATTCCATGGTGGGCGAACGCGGCCACACCCTGTCGGGTGGGGAGCGCCAGCGCATCTCCATCGCGCGCGCCTTGCTCATCGACCCGAGCATCCTCATCCTCGACGAAGCGACCTCGTCGGTCGATACGCAAACCGAACGCGAGATCCAGGAGGCGCTCGACAACCTGGTGCGCGGCCGCACCACCATCGCGATTGCCCACCGGCTGAGCACCCTGAACAAAGCGGACCGGCTGGTCGTGCTCGAGCACGGCCACATCGTCGAGATGGGACAGCACGCCGATCTCCTCGCCGCGGGCGGCCGCTACGCGCAGCTTTACCAGGCGCAGATGCAGCTTGGACAAGACTTGGGAAGTCCCGAGCCGCCGCGGGAGCTGCCGCCACCCCTACCTGACCGCGAGGGAGGTGACGCGTGAACGACATCGGCCCAGCCGTCCCCATTCGCCTGCACTACGACGCCTTTGGCCGGTTCGTCGTGACCCTGGCCAACGGGGAAAGCCACAGCGGTGTCGTGCCCGTGCGCGCCTTCCCGTTCTCAGCGCCCGACCAGTGGATTTCCCTTTGCGACGAAAGCGGCCACGAGGTCCTCTGCCTGACCGACCTGGCCGAGCTCGACCCCAAGACGCGCGACCAGCTTGCTGCTGAGCTGGCTCGGCGCGAGTTCATCCCGCGCATCCTGCACATCCTGCGCGTGGACGAGGGCGGCGTTTCCAGCCAGTGGTTCGTCAAAACCGACCGCGGCGACACCAGGTTCGAGCTGCCCAGTGAGGACAACATCCGTCGCATGGGCAGCGACGGCGTTCTGCTGATCGACAACCACGGCATTCGCTTCCGCATCACCTCGGTGCCGCAGTTGGATGCTCAAAGTCGGCGCATTGTGCGTCAGTACCTCTGACGGCCGAGGCGACCGCTGGAGACCGCAGGTCGTCCCTACGGGACGGACATCGGTGGCTGCGGAGGACGGTGGAACTTGAACTGATAGGCGCTGCCGCTCACGATGAGGCCGTACCGCGGATGGCGCGCGCGTGCTAGCCTAGGCTGGCTCCATGCACAGCCCCACGGCTTTTCTCCACCCACGACTCGATCCCGCTGCGATCGAGCGGCTCCGCGCCTCGGCCCAACGTGTGTTCGCGCCCCATCCCACCATCGTGGCCGCCTACCTCTACGGATCGGGCGCGCGGGGAGAGCCCTTGGCCGATTTGGACGTTGCTGTTCTCACCGAGCGTGGGGCCGATGCCGCCGGCCTCGAGCCGTTGGCCGCTGCTCTGCAGGCAGATGGTGCTCCGCACGGGCCGGACATCGATCTGCGCGCCCTGCGCGGCGCCAGCCCCCGCTTTCGCGCGAGCGTCGTGCGGGAAGGGCAACTCATCTTCGAGCGGAGCCGTGCCATGAGGATCGCCTTCGAGGCCGAAGCGATGATCGAATGGCTGGATTTCAAGCCGACCTGGCAGCACATGAGGGCGCAGATGCTGCAACGGTGGACCCATGGGTGAGTCCCAGCTAGAGCTGCTCGAACGCCTCCTCGGTCGGCTCTACCAATACGGGCAGGAAGTCACGCGCGCGCAACTTGAGGCCGACCTGGACACGTGGCTCAAGGTGAGCCGGGCCCTCGAGCTGGCTGCCCAGTGTTGCCTCGATCTCGCGATGGAGATAGTGGCCAAGCGGGGCCTCGGTGTGCCGGAAACCTACCGCGACGCCTTTGTTCGTCTCGCTCAGGCCGGGCTCATCACTCCGTCTCAATCATTGGCCTTGCAAGGGTGGATGGGCCTCCGCAATGTTCTCGCTCACATGTACACCACCGTCGATTTGGACCAGGTCTTTGCCGCCATGACCGAGAACAAGGTGACACTGAGGGAATTCGGACGTCTGGCTGCCGCGGAGCTCAGCCAGGGGTAGCTTGCGATTCTCGGGACCCCTCTCATTGTCGGGCCCACGAAACTCGGTCCTGATGCTCGCCCAATCCCTTGCCCCGGTCCAGCCGCGCGTGTGCCTGCAACTTCTGGGGCGCCAGCGTGAACCTGGGGTATCATTCATTTCATGAGTCGGTTTCGCGTCAATGTCGTGGCCCGGAATCCGAAGGACGAGGCTCAGGTTTCCCCCCATTGAGGCCTTGGTTGACGCAGGCTCTGAACTGAGCTGGCTGCCGGCCCAACAGATGAGAGCCATCGGGGTCGGGCCGCGCCGCAAGCGGACCTTCGTGACGACCACGAAGGAGGTGATCGAACGAGAGGTTCGCTACGCGGTCCTGGCCGCGGAGGGTTTTGAAACTGTTGATGAGGTGGTTTTCGCCGAGAGGAGCGATCTCTGTCTGCTTGGCGTGCGCACGCTGGAGGGCTTCGGCGTGATGGTCGACAACGTCGGTCACCGGTTTGTTGCCGTCACGACCGTAGCAGCCAAGAACACCTTGAAGCCGACGCGTTGACAGGAGCGGTCACCCGCAATCAAGGCAGCTGATGATGTAGAGGCGTAGGGGCTCGGCCCTGCGCGCAGGAACCGAGATCAGGAATGACGTCTGCTGGTGGCCAGCGCAATAGGAGGAACAGACGATGCTACGAACGCTCTGGAGAGTGGCAATTGCCGGATTGCTCGGGATTGGCGCAACTAGCTGCAGCAGCGGCGGCAATGGCAATCAAAGTGGAGATGCCGGGGGCGTTCCCACTGCAGGGATGACATGGACGCAGCGAGGTGGCGCACGGGACTGGACATCCGTGGCGTCATCCGCGGACGGCACCAAGCTCGTCGCTGTCGTCGGCCACTCCTACCCCGGCTACATCTACACGTCAGCGGACTCCGGAACGACCTGGGCCCAGACTGGCACCCAGCAGTTCTGGTCTTCAGTGGCATCGTCTGCCGACGGCACCAAGCTCGTCGCTGCGACCGACTTGGACAGCTACCTCTACACGTCAGCGGACTCCGGAGCGACCTGGACCCAGACTGGTACCCAGCGGTACTGGTCTTCAGTGGCGTCGTCTGCCGACGGCACCAAGCTCGTCGCCGCCGGCGGTTTCATCTACACGTCAGCGGACTCCGGACTGACCTGGACCCAGCGCAACAGCATTGCCTTCTGGGCCTCAGTGGCGTCGTCGGCGGACGGCACGAAACTCGTCGCCGTGGGCGACGGCGGCCACATCTACACATCCGGAGACTCCGGGGCGACTTGGACCCAGACCGGCTCCCAGCAGGAGTGGTTTTCAGTGGCGTCGTCGGCGGACGGCACGAAACTCGTCGCCGTGACCTTCGGTGGCTACATCTACACATCCGGGGACTCCGGGGCGACCTGGACCCAGACTGGCACCCAACAGTACTGGTGTTCAGTGGCGTCGTCTGCCGACGGCACCAAGCTCGTCGCCGTGGCCTGCGGCACTTCTCCGGCATCAGGCGGGTACATCTACCTGTCTGCGGACTCGGGGGTGACTTGGACGCAGACCGGTACCCAGCAGTACTGGTGGTCTTCGGCGTCGTCGTCTGCCGACGGCACCAAGCTCGTTGCCGTGGTCAACGGCGGATACATCTACACGTCGAGCGGCCCGCTGCCTTGAACTCGGCGGTGGCTGGTTCCGCGGCCGCCAAGTCTCTGCTTCGACATGCCCCAGGGTGCTCTCGCGCGACCCCAGCCACGACCACGACCACGGTTCTTCGCTCCAGTGAGCGAGCATCCAGCTTGCGCTGGCGGGCCGGGCGATGCAACCTGGTGTCCTCTAAGAAAAGCACCACGGAGGTTTTCATGATCGGCATCATTGGAGGCACCGGACTTGGCGACACGCTCGGCACGGTCGGCAAGGGCCAGACACATGACATCGACACGCCCTTTGGCCGTCCCTCAGCCCCGATTCTCACGACCGAGGTGGGCGGCGTTCCAGTGGCCCTGCTCTCCCGTCACGGCGAAGGTCATGTGCTGAATCCTTCCAGCGTGCCCTACCGGGCGAACATCTTCGCGCTCAAGCAACTGGGTGTGACTCGCATCATCGCCAGCGGTGCGGTGGGCAGCTTGCGCGAGGAGATTGCGCCGCGCGATCTGGTGCTGCCTGATCAGGCCATCGACCGTACCTTTCGCCGGCCGGGCACCTTCTTCGAAGGTCTGGCGGTGCACGTGGAGATGGCTGCGCCCTTTTGCCCGGCCCTGCGCGCAGCGCTCACCAGTGCGGCAACCACGGTGCCGGTCAAGGTCCACCTGCGCGGCACCTACGTGTGCATGGAGGGCCCGCAGTTCTCTTCGCGCGCGGAAAGCGAGATGCACCGACAGTGGGGCGGCGATCTCATCGGCATGACCGTCATGCCCGAGGCGAAGCTGGCTCGCGAGGCCGAGATCTGCTACGCCTCGGTGGCTCTGTCGACCGACTATGACTGCTGGCGGGCGCACCGGACCGACGTGGACCAAATCCACCTCTTGGAGGAGATCATCGCCAACGTGCAGTCCGCGACCCAGAATGCCTTGGCATTGATCCGCGCTGGGTTGCCTGCCATCGCATCCCTGCCCGCAAGCGCCTGTGCTTGCCAACAGGCATTGAAGCTGGCCATCTGGAGCGACCGGCGCCACATCCCGCGCGAGGTGCGCGATCGCTTGGCGCCTATCACGGCGAAGTACTTGGACTAGCTGCCATGAATGTAGCCGGAGTTCCCTATCGCACCATCCGTCTGCACGCCGACGGCTGGTCAGTCGAGGTGATCGACCAGAGCATGCTGCCGCACGAATTCCGGCTCGCGCGACTGCAAACTTTGGGGGACGTTGCGCGGGCCATTGCCGACATGGTGGTGCGGGGCGCGCCGCTCATCGGCGCCACCGCGGCGTATGGAATGGCGCTGGCTTTGCGAGACGAAGCCAGCGACGCGGGCCTGGCGCGTGCCTATGCGCAGCTTCTGGCCACGCGGCCCACTGCAGTCAACCTGCGCTGGGCACTGGACGAGATCCGCACCGCGACTGTCCAATTGCCACCCGCTGAGCGCGTTGGCGCTGCCTACCTTCGCGCGGGCCAGATCTGCGACGATGACGTGGCCCTGTGCTCAGCCATTGGCGAGCATGGCAAACGCATCATCGAAGCAATCGCCCAGCGCAAGGGATCCAGTCCGGTGAACGTACTCACCCACTGCAACGCCGGCTGGCTGGCTACAGTCGACTGGGGCACCGCCCTGGCGCCAGTGTACAAGGCGCACGATGCCGGAATCCCTGTGCATGTGTGGGCGGAAGAAACCCGGCCGCGCAACCAAGGCGCCTCACTGACCGCCTGGGAGTTGGGCCAGCACGGCGTGCCCCACCATGTGATCGTGGACAATGCCGGCGGCCACCTCATGCAACACGGCGCCGTCGACCTCTGCCTCGTCGGCACGGATCGAACCACGGCCACTGGCGACGTGTGCAACAAGATCGGCACGTATCTCAAGGCCCTGGCCGCGCGTGATTGCCAGGTGCCTTTCTATGTTTGCCTGCCCAGTCCCAGTATCGACTGGACCATCCGCGACGGCGTGGCCGAGATCCCTATCGAAGAACGCGGCGCCGACGAGGTGCGCCTGATGCGCGGACTGGGGCCCGACGGAAAGCCCACCTCGGTGCTGATCACCCCGCCCGATAGCCCGGTGGCCAACCCCGGGTTCGACGTCACGCCGGCACGCCTGGTAACCGGCCTGGTCACCGAGCGCGGCGTGTGCGCAGCAAGCGCCAATGGGCTGGCGCAACTGTTCTCCGAGCGCGCCAGCCACAAGTAGCTCCGAAAAACAGCGGCGGGTCACTTCGATCAAGGAATGACCAGGCGCACCTGGGTGTCGCCCGTGGTTACCTCCGTGGCCGGCTTGCCAAAGACCTGCACGGGGGGCAGGGGCATCCAGCGCATGCCGCGAGCACTCTCGACTTCGAGTGCATTGCCTCCCTTCAGCAGCGTCAGCTCGAACCGGCCATGGGCATCGCTGCGGACGTGGCTGAGAGATGTTGCGGGCGTGCAGCGGGCCAAGCGGCGCTGCCAGTTCTCCATCGCTTTCGCACAGGCACAGTCGGGAAGATCGAGGGAGTGTTTGGATTCCTTTGGGCATGGGCGCGGCTCGGGCGCCAGCGACACGAGCCGAATCTCGCTATCACCCATTGGGCCATCGATATCCATGACCCAACCCGAGAGGCAAGCGCCAGCGCAACTTGGGGCGGTCGCGGGGGGATAGGCGCCCCCGTCCTGTGCAGACGCCGCCCATGACATGCACAACCACGCGCAGGCGAGCGCCACAGAGAGCAAGCTCGAAATCGCAGCCAGCCGCATGGCCGATGTGGATCTTATCACCCTGGGAAGGATTGGTGAGAACGTCACGGTACTGTCAGAATCGCGTCTGCGACAAGGATGCCGGCCGCTGTCTGTGCGATCGTGGCTGGCCGCCCCTCGCCAGCGGGAAGTGCCAATAGCACTCTTCATTGACCACTGGCACCCACAGTTTCTCCTGCGCAGAATGAGCGATATCACGGCCCCCCCGGGGCTCGACGCTTCGTCCATGCTTTGCCTTGAACTTCTCGCGCCTGCCAAAGATCTGGAATGCGGCCAGGCGGCCATCGATTGCGGCGCCGATGCGGTGTACGTGGGCGCGCCGCGCTTTGGCGCGCGCGAGGCTGCGGCCAACACCATCGCGGACGTCGAAAAGCTGGCCGCCTACGCGCATCGGATGTGGGCGCGGGTCTACGCCACGGTCAACACCCTGCTGCGCGACGACGAGCTGGCCGACGCCGAGCGCCTGTGCTGGCAGCTTCATCAGGCAGGCGTGGATGGGCTCATCATCCAGGACGTCGGGCTGCTGGAATGCGACCTGCCACCTTTGCCGCTGATTGCCAGCACCCAGATGCACAACCACAGCGCGGAGCGCGTGGCATTCTGGGAGAAGGTTGGTTTCGCGCGCGCCATCCTGGCCCGCGAGCTTGACCTCGACCAGATCCGCGCCATTCGCGCCGCCACCAGCATCGAGCTGGAGGCATTCATCCACGGCGCCTTGTGCGTGAGTATGAGCGGGCAGTGTGGCTTGAGCTACGCTCTCGGTGGCCGCAGCGGAAACCGCGGCCAGTGCGCCCAGCCCTGTCGTCGCTTGTATTGCCTGCAAGATGCGGCTGGCGCAACCCTGGTGCACGACAAGCATTTGTTATCGCTGCGCGATCTGAACCTGACCGCCGAGCTGCTCCTACTGGTCGAGGCCGGGGTCACCTCATTCAAGATAGAGGGACGTCTGAAAAACAAAGCCTACGTGATGAATATCGTAGGTCACTATCGGCGCAAGTTGGACGCCGTGCTGGTCGAGATGGGCGGCCGGCGTGCGTCCTCGGGCACGACCACGCTCGGCTTCGAGCCCGATCCCGACAAGACCTTCAATCGCGGCTACACGGCGTATTTCCTGCACGGCCGCGGAGCTGCGGTAGCATCGCCTGATTCGCCCAAACACGTGGGTGAGCCCCTGGGCCGCGTGGTCGAAGTGCGCCGCGACTCGTTCGCCCTGGAAACCGCCGCGTCCCTGCACAGTGGCGATGGCATCAGCTTCTTCGGCCGCGACCAGGAACTACACGGCACGGTGGTCAACCAGATCGAGGGCGCGGCTGTCTTTCCCGAGAATCTGGGCGGCATCGAGCGTGACGTGCGCGTGTTCCGCAACCACGACCACGCCTTTGTCAGTCAGGTGGTGCGCAGCCGGAACCAACGCCGGATCGCAGTGAAGCTACGGCTGACAGAGAGCGCGACGGGATTTCGCCTGGAGGCCAGCGATGAGGACGGAGTCACCGCTGGCGCGGGAATCGACTGCGTGCGGGTGTGGGCTGACCAGCCGGCCCAGGCGCGCCTGGTCCTCCAACGTCAGCTCGCCAAGCTGGGCACCAGCGAGTTCTGTGCGTCGCGCGTGGATCTCGACTTGCCCCGGATGCCTCATGTGCCGCTGGCCAAGCTCAATGGCTTGCGCCGTGCTCTGGTCGAGGAGCTGCGGCAGCAGCGCGCCCGCCTGCGGCCGGTGCGCGTGGTCGCGCACGCGCCCAACCCCACCCCATTTCCCGAGCGAGAATTGTCGTTTCTCGGCAACGTGCTCAATCAGAAGGCGGCATCTTTCTACCGGCGCCATGGCGTGGAGCGGATTGAACCCGCAGCTGAGAGCGGCCTCGACATGCACGGCCGCCGGGTGATGCTCAGCCGCATGTGCATCAAGTACGAAATGGGCTTCTGCCCGCGCCGGCCCGGCGATCCGTCCCGTCACTGCCCGGCCGAGCCGTGGTTCTTGGTCGACGATGAGGGCCGACGCCTGCGCCTGGATTTCCGATGTGGTGAGCGCGATTGCGTGATGGAGATCGTCTACCAGTAGCGGAATTTCTTTGCGCGTGACGAGAGCCCCGAATCTCGCTATAGACTTCCCGGCCCATGGCACGCATAGCTGCTTTTCGCGCGCTCCGTTTTGACCAGGGGCGGTTTGCCGACCTCGCGCCGCTTCTGGCCCCACCCTACGACGTTATCAACGAAACTCAGCGCAAGGAGTTGGAGGCACGCCACCCGCGCAACATCGTGCACCTGGATCTGCCGCGCGGCGAAGGCGACGCCCGCTACGACAACGCGCGCGCGCAACTCGACACTTGGCTGGCCGAGGGAACCTTGCGCCAGGACGCGCGGCCGGCCCTGTATCGCTACGAACAGCAGTTCACCTTCACAGATGCGGCTGGTCCGCGGAAGTACACCCGCAAAGGGTTCATCTCGCTCATCGAGCTTTCGCCGTTCTCCGCGCGCGTGGTCTTGCCCCACGAGCACACCCTGTCGGGCCCCAAGGTCGATCGTTTCAAGCTGATTCGCGCCACCCGCGCGCACTTCTCCCAGGTGTTTTCCCTGTATCGCGATCCCGCCGGTACCATCGAGGCGGCGCTTGATGGCGCCTGTGTCGCGGCGCCTGATGTCGACGCCACCACGCCCGACGGTTGCCGCCACCGCTTGTGGGTGGTGACCGACGAGGCGGTGATCGCTGCGGTGGCGCGCGGGCTGGCCCCCCGTAGCGTGATGATCGCAGACGGCCATCACCGCTACGAAACCATGGTCGCCATCCGCGACGCTCTGCGGCCCGCCACTTTGCCGCTGGGCCGCTCTTTGGCCGACTGGGGCGTGATGTTCTTTGCCCGTGCTGAGGACCCGGGCCTGCTGGTCCTGCCCACCCACCGCATGGTGCATGGCTTGTCCGCGGAGGCGCTCGCCACCCTGGCCGAGCGCTGCCGTCCCTGGTTCGAGGTCGTGTCAGGCAGCGAGGAAGACGCAGTCGCCATCGAGGAGCGCCTGCGCCGCGAGGGTGAGAAAGCCGTGACCTTTGGTTTCCGTCGAGCCGGCGTGCGTGGCACGACCTGGCTCAAGCTGCGGCCCGACGCGGACCTGGCGCGCCTGGGCCCGCCCACTCTCGCTCGTCTGGATGTGAGCGTGTTGCACGGCCTGGTGCTGGAACCGCTGCTCGGCATCGGGTCCGAGGCCATGGCCCGACAGTCGAACCTGAGCTACAGCCACGATCTGCGCGAAACCCTGGGCCGGGTGGCCTCCTCCGAGGTGCAAGCAGCCTTGCTCATGAACGCGACCAAGGTGTCCCAAGTGCTGGACGCCTGTGAGGCGGGCTTCGTGCTGCCGCAGAAGTCGACCTACTTTCAGCCCAAACTGGCCACCGGCTTGGTGATGGCGCGCATCGATCCGGGCGAGGAGCCGGTGCTGCCAAAAGTATGACCGTCGCGGACGATGCGCGCGAGCCGGATGACGTCACCCACGACACCCTCCTGCGCGGTCGGGTCAAGCTGATCCAGCCGGCGCGCGGTTTCCGATCCAGTCTGGATCCGGTGCTGCTCGCGGGTTTCATTCAGGCGCCCTACCGCCACTTCCTGGACATTGGCTGTGGTACCGGCGCCCTATCCTTCTTGTTGCTGGCGCGCGACCAAACCGCAACCGGTTTGGGGGTGGAGATTCAGCCGCGGCTGGCAGGGCTGGCGGCGCGATCGGTGCAGGCAAATGGATTCGGCGCGCGCTTTGCCGTAGTGGCGGCTGATGCGCGCCAGGCTGGGCTGGTGCCGGCCGCGGCTTTCGATCTGGTGGCGAGCAACCCGCCGTTTCGGCCTCTGGGCAAGGGTGTGTTGCCGCCGCAGGCAGAGCGCTCGCTGGCGCATCACGAGGTCGCGCTGACTTTGGGCGAGTGGCTTCGCGTGGCCGAGGTGGCGTTGCGGCCCGAGGGTCGGCTGGCCGCGATCTACCCCGCCGATCGCCTCGACGAGATGCGCGCGGCCCTGACCGCATGCGGGCTGGCCATGGCCCGGCTGCGCATGGTGCAGGCGCAGGCCGGAGCGCGCGCCAGCCGTTTCTGCTTTGAAGCACGACGGTCGGCCCTGGTCGCCGAGGCCCAGACCGAAGCGCCGCTAGTCGTGCACGAACAAGGAAAATACTCGGCAGAGGTCCGCGCCATGCTCGGGGAGGAGTCGTGAAGTATCGCGTGGCGTACATTCTGGCGATCTGGTTCGGCTGTGGCCGCGTGCCCAAGGCGCCAGGAACCGCCGGAACGCTGGGCGCGATCCCCATCTATCTTTTGCTGGCCCACTATGGCGGCAGGCTGGCAGTCGCGGCCGCAGCCGCGGTGATCACGGCGGTGGGCGTGTGGGCGTCGAATCAGGTGGTGCGCAAACTCGGGATCAAAGATCCGCAGATCGTCTGCATCGACGAGGTGGCCGGTGTACTCATCACCTTGCTTGCCGCGCCGACGAATTGGATCGGCCTGGTGGTCGGCGTGATTCTGTTCCGCGTGTTCGACCAGTGGAAGCCCTGGCCCGCGCGCGCCGCCGAGCGCCTGCCCGAGGGCTGGGGCGTGATGATGGATGACGTGGCCGCCGGCGCGTGGGGCGCAGTACTCCTGCTCGGCGCACACGCCGCCGGCTGGCTGTGAAGGTCGAGGCCGGTCAGAAGGTGCACTCGCCCGGAAGGCACGTACCGGCATAGGCATCGGCGTTGTAGCACGCATCGCTCAGCCGTGTGGGCTGGCCGCCGTTGCAGGTTACAACGACGGTGTACGTGCCGTGCGAGTCGCGACTCAGCGTCCCAGTGGCGACTTGGTTGCCGCCACCATCCCGAAGCACAAATGAGCCGGTGCTCAACGACAACTCCGAGCTGTAGCAGATGTTGTTGTCGCGCTTGGCTGTCATCGTCGATGTGGTCGTCGTAGTGGTCTGCTGCTGCTTGACACCGTTGGAGTAGCAGTAGGTGCCCGTTTCGAGAAGCGTGCCCGAGACTGAGGTCTGCGTGTGCTGGTACGTGCAACCGCCCGAGGGCAAGCAACCCACAGTCAACGACGCCCAACAGGGCGCTTCGCTACAGACTCCGCCGTCGCTGCCGCCAGAGCCCCCGGTCCCACCCACACTGCTCGTGCCGGATCGGCTGGTTCCGCCGGTGCGGCCGACTGATCCCGCCGTGGTGCTGCCACCCGTAGCGCCCGCCGGTATGGAACCCGAGGATGCCCCGCCGGTGATCTGCCCGCCCTCTCTCGACGTGACATTCATCTCGGTGCGCCCACAGGCGTTGGCCGAAACCAAACCAACAACCAGTACCGAGAGAAGCAAGGAACAACGAAGTCTTATCATAGGTCCCCCTTGTCGCAGCCTCTTGCCTTCGACTATGTCTGCACTCTGGCTGAAGTCCCGCCACTTCTCATCTGGCTCGGTCTTTCCGTCTCCGCGTCCTCCGTGGTGATTCGCATTCTTCACTAGCCAGAGCCAGGCTCATCGATTCCAGGCACGCGTTTGGCGGCCTGCCACAGGCGCTCCAACTCTTCGGGCCTAGCCGACGCGACAGTGCGGCCCTCGGCCAGCAGCGCTTCTTCCATGTGGCCGAAGCGACGGGCGAAACGGTCGGTCGCTTCGCGCAGGGCATTTTCGGCGTCCAGCCCCAGCTTGCGCGCCAGATTGGTCAAGGCGAACAGGGTGTCGCCTAGCTCGTGCATCATCTGGTCGCGATCGCCAGCTTGGCAGGCATGGTCCAGCTCAGCCAACTCCTCGTCGACCTTGTCGCGCACGCCAGCCGCATCCGGCCAGTCAAAGCCCACCGCGCCTGCCTTTTCGCCGGCGCGCGTGGCCCGCACCAAAGCCGGGGCGCTGCGCGGGATTCCGTCGAGCGCGCCTTTACGTCCCTTTTTCGCCTTTTCGACCGCCTTGAGCTTGGCCCAGTTGGCCAGCACAGCCGCCGAGGTCTTGGCCTGCGCTTCCCCGAACACATGGGGATGGCGGCGCACCAGCTTGGCCACGATCCCGCGCACAACATCGTCGATGCCAAAGGCGCCCTCTGCGTGGCGCAGCTCAGCTTGAAAAACAATCTGCAAGAGCAGGTCGCCCAACTCCTCGGCATGGTTGCGCACGTCGCCCGCGTGCAGGGCGTCCACCACTTCGTAGGTCTCCTCGACCAGGTAGGGCAGCAGCGACTCCAGGGTTTGTTCGCGATCCCAGGGGCAGCCGGTGGGCGCCAGCAGCCGCTGCATCAAGCCGACCAGATCGGGCAGGTTGCCGCCGGTCTGCCTGCCGGGCAGCGGGCTGAGGTCGAGATGGGGGGGCGGTGTGTCCTGGCTCACGGGTGGCAGCAGCCTAGCACTGTCGGATCCTCCCGTCGCCGTTTCCCGTCGGCCGCTTTCCGCCGCATCCCCGCCTCGGATTCGAACCTGGCTTGTTCCGTGTCCGCTCGCTCACCCGCCATGGCGTGAACCGCATACGCTGCCTCCTGCTACTGGCATAAGTGAGGGACTCTCACGCCCCTGAACGCGACCTGCCACCAGTTTCAAAGGAGATCGGAACATGGGAAAGAGAAACATAACGCTGTCCGTGGTCGGGGCGCTACTGCTACTTGCCACGCAAAGCCCGCATGCGCAGACGGCTGAATCATATGTTTGGCAGAGCGTTGCAATTCGGGGAGGCGGATTTGTTCCTGGCCTTGTCTTCGGTACGGCTGAGAAGAACGTTCTCTATGCCCGCACCGATATGGCCGGAGCATACCGATGGGACGAAACCAAATACGGGTGGATACCAATCATGGATTGGTTGACCAGAGCAGACGTGAAGTACATCGGCGTGGAGAGTATTGCCGCTGACCCGGTCGATTCCAATGTGGTGTACATGGCCGTGGGAACCTATACCTCATCAGGCAACGGCCAAATCATCCGATCCGCGGATCGCGGCGATACATGGACTAGGTACAACATTGCCACGCCGATGGGAGGAAATGCTGACGGCCGATCGCTGGGCGAACGCCTGATGGTCGATCCCAACAAGACGAGTATTCTCTACTTCGGCTCCCGAACCGCGGGGCTTTGGAAGAGCACGGACTCTGCGGCCACCTGGGCCAAGGTTGCCAGCTTTCCCGTGACCGGCACGAACCCCTATGGTCTGAGTTTCGTGGTGTTTGACAAGACCAGCGGGACAGCCGGGAATGGTTCTTCAACGATCTACGTTGGTGTGGCAGCCACAACTGCGGGTACCAATCTCTATCGCTCGACCGACGCGGGCACAACTTGGGCGTTGGTGACCGGGACCAATCCGCCTTCGGGCATGATGCCCCACCATGGGGTACTCGCCTCGGACGGGAACCTATGGATTGCCTACAATAGCAGCTCTGGTCCCAACAGCATATCAAGTGGTTCGGTTTGGAAGCTGAACACCGCAACTACTGCGTGGACCAATGTCAACCCGACTGGTCACGGAGGCGGTATCGGCGGGATCAGTGTATCGGCATCTGACCCCAACTATGCGCTTGCCTCGACCCTGGATTGGTGGGCTCCGGATGAGATGTACCGGACCACCAACGGCGGAACCAGTTGGACGGCAATAGGCCGCAATGCGACCCACAACATGAATGGCGCCGAGTATCTTTGCTTCGGACCTGCCAACTGCACTACCCCCAGTGCGGCGGGCTGGGCAGGTGACATCGAGATCGACCCGTTCAACCAAAGCCGTGCGTTCTACGTGACCGGCCAGGGGGTCTGGTCAAGCAAGAACACCGATGCGGCAAGCGGGATTGTCTGGAGCTTCGAAGACAAGGACTTCGAGGAAACGGTGGGCTTGGATTTGACGAGCTCGGTCAAGACAGCGGTATTTGCGGTTGTCGGGGACATAGGCATCATACGTTCGGCAACCGATGCGCTCGATACGCCGTCGCCAACCGGCATGGTCACCAATCCCAAGTTCGGCAACGGCAACAGTGTCGATTTTGCCGGCCTCAATCCCAATATCGTAGCCGATTGCGGAACAGGAAGTCCGTCGGGAGGATACTCGACTGACAATGGTGTTACGTGGAAGCCTTTTGCCAGCCAGGCCGGGGGCTCCAAGGTGGCGGTGGGGGCCGATGGCTCGGTGTTCGTGTGGGGCCAGAACTATTCAACCGACAACGGCGCAACTTGGAAAGCCTGTTCAGGCCTGCCATCGGGCGCTAGGGTGGCTTCCGACCGTGTCAATCCGAAGAAGTTCTATGCGTTTTCGGGGGGAAGCCTTTACGCCAGCACTGACGGTGCCGCAACCTTTACCGCAGCTACCACGGGGCTCTCGGGCAGTGGTCGCGCCGCCGCGGTTTTTGGAATGGAGGGGGAGGTTTGGGTCTCGGCCGGGAGCAACTTGTACCACTCGAAGAACTCTGGGGCGGGTGCGACCAAGGTGACCGGGCCCTCGCAGGTGTATTCAGTCGGCTTCGGCAAGGCTGCGCAGGGCAGCTCGTATCCCGCTGTGTATATCATTGGCACTGTCAGCAGCGTTTCCGGGGTCTTTCGCTCGACCGACGAGGGTGCAACATGGTTGCGGGTGAACGACGACAAGCACCAGTACGGTCAAATGGACAACGTAGCTGGCGATGAGGACTACTACGGCCGCGTCTACGTCACGACCCAGGGCCGGGGCATTCCCTATGGCCAACCAGGGACGCCCACTGGGGGCTCCACCGGGTCGACGGGAGGAACCACAGGCGCGGGTGGGGGAACGACCGGCGCGAATGGGGGAACCACGGCCGCTGCAGGCGGGTCCACGGGCGCGCGTGGAGGAACCACGACTGCGAGCGGGGGAACGACCATCGCTGCGGGCGGGTCCACCGGCGCGCGTGGAGGAACTACGACTGCGAGCGGGGGAACGACCATAGCTGCGGGCGGGTCCACGGGCGCGCGTGGAGGAACTACGGCCGCGAGCGGTGGGACGACTACCGCTGCGGGCGGTTCGATGGCCGCGAGCGGAGGGACTACGGTCGCGAGCGGGGGAACGACCACCGCTGCGGGCGGATCCGCGGTGGCGTCGGGAGGGAACCCGCCCGCAACCGGTGGGTCGGAGACCGCGAGCGGCGGCGCGGTCGCGACGGGTGGTGACAGTTCGTCGGTCTTGGCAGGCGGCACAACGACGGCCGTCGGCGGATCAGTGTCGCAGACGAGCACCGCAGGCTGCTCCTGCTCCACGGTGTACGCTGGGGGTGGATCGGGTTGGGCGGCTGCGTGGATGCTTGCGTTGCTGGCGGTCATCAGGCTTCGCAGGCGCCGGACCGGCAGCTAGCACTACTGATTGAAATTTGGACCGAGCCGTCGCGTCGCGAGGAGCCCCGGCTGCAACGAGCGACGAGGGAGAATACTCGACGTATTTGACCGAGGAGCGANNGAATTTCAATCAGTAGTGCTAGGCAGCCTACTGCTTCGAACCGGGCGTGTAGAACTTCGGGTCAGGAGTGATCCATCCCGAGTATTCGGTAAAGTTGTACAGGTGGTACTGTTGAGGGATGCTGGGGTGGGCCGGTGGGTCATCCAGATTGCAGGGGCCATTGGAGTAAATCCAGGCGCTCGACTCGTTGAACACGATCACCTCTTCTTTGCCGTCGCCACAAAGATCGGCGTGCTGAACTAGGTCGACCAGGCTGCCGCTGTGCGGAAACTGGGCGACCGCCTTGCCAGTGCCGTCGTATAGGCTGGCAGGCGTTTGGCCGCCGCGGTGATAGGACAGAATGAGGTCGGCGCCATCGCCCTTCCAGTTGTTCATGTTCTCCGTCACGGTGATCCAGCCGAAATCCGTCCGCTTTTCTTTCCATATAAGCTTGTCGGTCGAGGACAGGAGCACGTTGGCATCGTGGCCGGTAGAGTCGCGTGGACCAATCCGGTCAAGCAGGACCACCTCCAGACCCGCAGAGTCCGAGACGTACTCGCCAATCCCCATTTGCTGGACTTCAACCGTGTTGGTGTCCTGCCAGATCTGGGTGCCGTCCTTCCAGTGGAACATGGCGGCCACGTTGCCACCGACCACTATCTCGTATCCGTTGCTGGGATCGCCATCAACGTCGGCGGTGGCGAGGCAGTCGGCGTGCATGGTAAGAGGCGGCTTCGACGTGGTGTTGACGGTCCATAGCTGCGTTCCATCACTGTCGAAGAAGAAGTACCCACCCATGACTTCATCTTTGCCATCACCGTCCCAGTCGTAGATCAGCGGATAGTGCCCAGTACCAAGGCTGGACCCCGTCGAATCGCTGGGAAGTAGTTTCTTGTTCCACAGCAAGGTGCCGGCCTTGGTGGCACCGTCGTCGATGCCGGTGATCGCCCAGAATTGTGAGTAGCGAGTCTTGACGATGATGTCCTGTGGCCATCCCTTGCCGCGCAGATTGGCAAAAGCCATGGAGTCGTTGGAACCCGTGGCAGGCAAGGGAATCTTGCGTTGCAACGTCCCAGTGGTTCCGTCGAGCACAGTGATCTCAGTGGTGCTCATGCAGGCGAAGACCTCTGACTTGCCATCACCGTCCATGTCGTAGACTTGAATCGGAATGTCCGAGCTGGCTCCGTGCCCAGTGCCGGGCGTGCCGTACTGCCACAGTTGTTTGCCCTTGAGGTCATACGCCGTGACGCAAACCACTTGCTGGGGCGTATACGCGCCCGGCTGGGGCATGGGCTGACCCATGACGATTTCCATCTTGCCGTCGCCGTTGATATCACCCAGCCGCATTCCCGGCGTACCGACATACTTACTGATATCGATGGTGCTGATCAGCACTGGCGTGCCGCTACCCGGCGCTGACGTGGCTCCAGCAAATGGCCGAGTGCCTCCACTCGTTCCCCCAGCACCACCGGCGCCCGTCGTGCCTCCGGCTGGCGTGGTACCGCCGCTTGCCACAGCACCGCCGCTGGCTCGAGTGCCGCCATTTGCCCCGACACCGCCGCTCGCCCCGACACCGCCACTCACCACCACACCGCCGCTCACCACGACGCCGCCACCGGCTCGGATGCCGCCGCTCACCGCGACGCCGCCGCTTGCCACCATACCGCCGTCCACCACGACACCGCCGCTCACCACGACGCCGCCGCCAGCTCGGGTGCCGCCGCTCACCACGACACCGCCACTTACCACGACGCCTCCGCTAGCTCGCGTGCCTCCACTTGCCAGGGTGCCGCCACTTCCCGCCGCGCCTCCGGTTGTCGGGACACCGCCAGTTGCCGATGCGCCACCGGTCGACGGATTTCCGCTGGTTCCGCCCTGAACAATCCGGCCACCCGTCCCTGGTGTCGTAGTACCTCCGGTGCTGCCCCCGGATCCGCCCGAAGACTGTCCCGCGCCTCCGGTTCCGGCGCCGCCAGAACCGCCATGCGAGCTCCCGGTGGGCCCGTTGTCGCACCCGAGCAGGCTCAACGACACGACCAGGGCGGAAGCGGCCAGTGAACTTCGACATTCGATTCCTAGGAAGTTTCTCATCGCGACTCTCCTACGGCGGTGAAACCAGGATGAAGCAATCCAAGACGGCCGCTGCAGACTTCGGCCGGGCTCAGACATGGCGATAACCAGTACATCTTCGCCTTAGGCTAAGGAGTTTACTCCATCCTCACCGACCTTGTTAACCGTGAGATGGGAGCGCTGTTCACCTGCGGTCGCTGGCTCCTTGGGCTCGGCATCAACCCAACCCCCGCGCGCTCCGCGTTACCTCTGAAATATCGATGGGTTAGCTATTCCGCCGGGACGCTGTTCAGCTTGCCAAATCCGAAAAGCGGGATTTCCTTTTCCGGCTCAGTTCGATCATTGCTCAGGATGACCAGCTTGCCCAATGAGCCTCGGTTCCCATCGGTGAGGCGGTCTTCGAGCACCTTGACCTGAACGCGAAAGGCGTTGTCAGAGATACGCCCCTCAACCGAGGCTCTGAACGGTCCCTCTGTCACGCGCGCCCCACGCACCTCGAAGCCCGGCTGAGTGCTCCGAACCTCTATCGACACCACCTTGGGCCCCGATATCTTGAGGTTGAAGTAGGGGTTTGTCGGCGAAACCTCCAGCGTGCCTGCCACCTTGCAGGCATACGGCATCGCAATTTCCTTGAGCTGCGCCAAGCCGGTTGAAATCACAAGATTACCCGAGTGCGTCCCGGCCTTCTTGCCCTTGCAGCGAATGCGAAACCCCTGGATCGAACCGCTCTGGCTCGACAGGAGATCGACGCTTGAATCTACCGCAAGCGCCGACTCTTTCAGCCTGACTGCCGCACTGTCGAGCAACTTGCCCACGACATGGACTTCTTGGGACCGTTCTTCACCGAAGGGCATCTCTAGGGTGACCACCTGCGCGTCGAACGCCAAGTGGGGCGTCACATTCCCCACAAGCTCAATTGGGACCTTGTCCGCCGATGGATCATTGGAGTGGATCAATAAGAACTCTCGCAAGGGACCATGAAGATCCGAGCGGCAGGTCACCTCAAGTTGGCCACTGGCCCCTGGCGCGATGGTCTTGGGATTAATGCTCCCGGAACAGAAACGGCTCGCCTCAATTGCGCTGATCTCAAGCGGCAGCGCTCCTGTATTGGACACCGTGACGGAACGGTGCGCGGATTCATCCTGCACGAGAGGACCCAGTTCATAGCGTCCCTCGCCAAGCTTGAGTCGCGGAGCGCCCGCGGCTCCGCTCGGCGGTGATCCGTCACCTCTTCTCGGGACCCGATGGCAGGCCCCGAAAAGGCCCGAAACGGCGAAAACCGGCAACAGCGCAAGAGGTAGCCTGATGGTCAAGTCTGCTCAGACTCAGTAGCAGTTGGGAGGCGTGTTCAGTTGACCTCGGATGCTGGCGATGGTGTCACCCCAGGTGGCGCTTGGACTGTACTGACTGATCGAGACCACGCCGTCGAGCATACGCGCGTTGATGTTGTTGGGATCATTCCAATTGGCGTCTTCACCTGGGGAAGCGGATCCGGACGCCCCATAGCCCGTATCAGCCAGGATCGGCTTGCCCGTGACCTTGCTCACCCCAGCCCAGGTCATGTTGTTGTTGGCCCGGATCTTCACATTGTTGGCGTCGGTGCCTCCACCCGAGGTGTTGATAAAGGTGAACAGGCTCATGTCGAAATTGGTGTACCAGTTCGCGCCGTTGTTGGGAATCCACGGTGAGATATCCATGGAGAATACCGCGTTTGGCAGGGAACTCTTCAGCGCATTGACCAGGGCCGTCATGTTGGTACCCGCCTGTGCGGCGGTCCATGGTTGGGATTGGCCACCGCCAATGTACTGGTACCAATCCGGCTCCATATCGAAGATGATGGGGCGCCCACCCAGGCAGGCCGCGAAACCAGTGGAGTTGCTCGTATACTGGGTAAGGATATCCGCCCAGTCCTGGGTGATGTACTGCGAGCCGTAGTTGCACAGGTTGCCGCCCGCGCAGCCGGCCACATTGCAGTCGCATAGCTGGTATTTGTTCTTGACATAGTTGGCAGCGATATAGGTGACATCCACCGGGACCAAACCAGCAAGAGAACCACCTGGGGCCGTGCTGGTGCACACGCTTTTTTGGTTGAAGGTTCCCATCATCCATCCGGGAGTGAAGAAGTCCAACTGAGCGACCAGCGCGCCGCTGGCTCTCGTCGTGCCGAAGTGGAATCGGCACTGACTGAAGACCTTGCCCGGGGCTGCCGTGCCACCGTCCGTGCCGCCTGTCGTGCCACCAGTTCCGGTCGCGCCTCCAGTACTGATCCCCCCACCGGTGGCGCCGCCCGTGTTGGACGCATCGCGCGGCGGCCCGGCGTCGTTGCGGCCGCCAGATCCGGTCCTGCCACCCGTTGCCGAGTTTCCGCCGCTTGCGAGCGATCCCCCGGTGCCAGGACTGCCTCCGCTTGTCACCGCGCCACCGGTGCCAGGACTGCCTCCGCTTGTCACTGCGCTGCCGCCAGCCGGGACGTTGCCACCCGAAGCAATCGTGGCGGTCGTTCCCGCGGTGCCACCGGTGGGAGTGTCCCCGCCTGCGCCACCGGTTGCGCTGGCTGTGCCGCCGCTTGCGACGGGGTTGCCTCCGGTCCCGCCCTGGGTGCCATTGCCGTTTTCCGCGCAACCGCCCACCACCAGGCAAGCAGACAGGAGCAATGTTGCGAAGCAGCCGGTCCTACAGGGTCTTCTTGAACGCATTTGTGATCTTCATGTCTTTCCGGGCCGAAACCTTCTACGAAATCAGTGCCGGTGGAGCCCCAAACGGGACCATGGTCGATTGCCGCCCAATCGGCAGCTTGAGACGCCGCCGCCGCATTGCGCTGACGCATCCCGTATTCTTCGCTATGCCGGTTGCTGCCTCCGCAGAGCAGTAGTTTAGCAACGGGGCGCCTTCCGAGGCAATACCAGGCGGCACAGGACGAACCGAATACCCCCCCAGCCGGTTCCAGGGCGCGTCCGGGAAAAGGCCACCTCCTATCCAATTTCGAACGAGCCGCCCTGGCGCTACTTCGCAAGCCGCAGAATCAGACCCTGACCTGCCGTGTTGCTGGTCCAGTAGAGGAACGAGTCATCTTGGAACAAATTCCAGACTAGCCCCAGGTTATTGGCGAGATTCTTCGGGTTCCCTGATGCGCAGCCGGATAGAGTGCAACTGTTCAGGTTCCCATCCGCTTGCATCCAATAGACTCCATTTGCATCTTCGATTGCCGCGGTGGCTGTGGAGGAGCCAATCGCAATGAGCAACGGGGGCTGCGCGGAGGGATTCCCTGGCAGGGCGACGCGATAGAGCCCGAGGGGTCCGGCGAGAAGCGCGGACCGCGCATTGGCATCAAGGAGGGTGTAGGCGCCAGTCATGCTGGCGGTCATAGAGCTGTAGCTTCCACTGAATGGTATTGACAACAAGGTGCTGGACCCAGCGACACTGCGAATCCAATACACGGTGTCGCCGTATGCCGCGGAGATGTCGGAGCCCACGCATCCGGAGTCTGAGAACGGGTCAAAGCTGACTCTGTTGACTAGTCCGTTGCTCATGTTGTACCAGTCAATAGCATCACCAGTGGCGGTTTGGGCGCAAAGCACAGGGTGTTGTTGCGTGGTGCTCTTGGATGGAATCAAGGGCCAGGGGAGCGGCTGGGTTGTGTTGGTACAAGTCGTGCCCCCGTCTGAACTGAAAGAGCAGTCATTGTAGCTACCCTGGCCACCAAAAAACAGCGTGCTATAGAGGCCGAAATTGATGACTTGGAAAAACGAGTTGCGGGCGGGTCCCAAAGCCAGGGTCGTAGCGGAGCTCCCTACAGCCGACTTGCTGACCCGGTAGGCATTGAAGGTATATGCAACATCCTCGGCATAGGCTTGGTAGTATACGTACGTGTCGTCGACGCCAAGAATTCCGGGAAAGTCGGCGGCGCCGGTGGAGAGAACCAGCACGGGCTGGCACAGCCCAGCAGTACAAGTACCTCCGGTGCCGCAACTGTGCCCACAAGAGCCACAGTTGTTCGCATCGCTCCCAAGAAGGTTGACGCAGCCGCTGGGGCACTGCGTGTTGGGGGAAGAACAGACGCAGCTACCGCCCGAGCAGGCGTACCCGCTCTGGCACGCGGTCTGATCAGCCCAGCTGCCACTCGCGTTGCATTTCTGGGGAATCCCGGCTGCGCTGCACTGAACCTGATTCAGCTTGCAGACTCCCGTGCAACCGCCCGAACCTACGACACAAGCATTCGGGCAAGGGACCACGTCAGGCATGGCACATGTGCCGGCGCTACAGGTCCCGGTTCCTTGGTAGCCGGCGGTTGAACAGGACGCTGAACCGCACGAAGTAGTGGTGTTGGGATACGAGCAGGCAGTGCTCGCGCCAGCACAGCTGCCGTCACACACAGTATTTGAGGTGATGCAAGCCGTGTGACCTTTGTGAGGCGCCGTGTTTACCAAAGTGCACGTGCCGAGTGAACCGGCGACGTCGCAAGCCTCGCAGGATCCCGAGCAAGCCTTGTCGCAACAGTAGCCATCGGGCGAGCAGTACGTCCCGCCAGCGCAGCCAGCGGCTACGGTCTGGCAGGTTTGCCCCTGTTTGCTCCTACACGCGCCGGTAGAGTCGCATGTGCCGGCGCACTGGCCCGGATCATCCTGGCTCTTGGTCGCTGTGCAGACAAAGTTGGTGCATGTCTGGCACACGCCCGGGCAGTCGCTCCGCTTGACGCAACCGACGCACTGGTTGGTGGTGGTGTCGCAGATCGAAGCTGCGCTGCTGGTGCAGTACTTGTTCGCCGTGCAAGCCACGCACAGGCCACTGCTGGTGTCACACGCGAGGATTCCGGACCGGCCAGCGCAATCGGTGTCCGAGGTGCACTTCGCGCATCGATGGCTCAGACAGAGCGGGCTCTGCGAGGAGCAATCTTTGTCCGTGGCGCAGGTGCCGCCGGCATCCACCGTCGGGCCAATGGGGGGCGCATCAGGGGCTGGCGCATCCAGAGGGCCGTCCGCAGCCGACGCGTCCGGCACCGCAGCCAGTGGTGCATCGGGCCAAGCGGCCAACGGTAGGCGGTCCGGCTCTGAGCCGTCAAGTCCGGGGCCGGTGCTCGCGGGCGCATCCGGCGTGGCAGACACTAGGTCCGGCTCCCTTCCATCTTGCACAATGGCAGGGCCACCGGCCGCGTCGGTCAAGACCGGCCCGTCTACGCCGACAGCACCCTCGGCTGTAGCGGGGCTATCCACGGCAACAGGGCCATCGGCACCGCCGTCGACGTCCCGCACGCACTTCCAATCAGTGGTACACGTGTACCCGGTCTGGCACTGGTCCTGCGGCGAGCACACGCTCCAGTCTCGCTCCACGCAAGAAAGTCCCAATGTCGCTGGCAGGACGAGTGCCAGCATCCGCAAACATACGACGCGTTGGTTGCTCATGTCTGAGGTTCTCGGCTATTGGCGCAAGAAGTTGTGTGGAAACGAAGGATGGCAAGAGCCCTGGTTCACATCACCGGAATACCGGGTGGCGTCGGGCTGGCTGTGCCAGCTGCGCTCCTCACCACTTGCGCGGCAGAACCGGTGGGTCACGCGGGGAACGATGTCCGCAAAGGCTTGGCGAGTCAAGTGGATCAGGAATCAAGGCTGTCGGCGAACGACCGCGCTGTAGGGGGGCATTGACGCCAACCGCTTCGTCAACTGGACTCGCAGCTTGCGGGTACACGGCCGCGGGGGCGACCAGCAGATCGCCGCCACACGGGCCGGCCTACAGGTCACCTCTGCTCCACGGGCAATGAGTGCGAGAGGCGGAAGTTGTCAACGTGAATGAGACAGTGGGTTTCATAAATTAGTGAGAAAGCTCAATGAGTGAGCCCCAGGCGGGAGCGGCGAGGACGGTCAGCTTGC
>PMBS01000208.1 GCA_003153015.1 Myxococcales bacterium | reverse complement strand
GGACCCTCGCTGCCCGCTGGCGACAGGCTTGAATGACAGTAAAGACCGGGCTACTCTTGTCAGGCGGAATCGACTCCATTGCCATCGCGTTCTGGAAGCGCCCGGACATCGCGTTGACGATCGACTATGGCCAGCTCTCTGCGCTTGGCGAGACACAGGCGGCGGCGGCGGTGTGCGCTTCCCTTGGCATTCCTCACGAGATTCTCCGCATCGATTGCAGCGCGCTTGGCAGTGGGGACCTTGCCGGCCGAGCACACCTACCCCAGGCGCCTGTGACTGAATGGTGGCCCTACCGCAACCAACTGCTGGTGACTATCGGAGCGGCTTACCTCATGTCATTCGATGTTTCCGCTCTTCTCCTGGGTTGTGTACGCACCGACGCTTCCCATGCGGATGGCCGTCCCGAATTCATCGACCTGCTATCGAGGCTGCTGGGATTGCAAGAGGGAAAGATGAGGCTCAGTGCACCGGCCCAGGCTCTCTCTTCAATCGAACTGATCAGAGAATCAAACGTGCCACGGGACCTTCTCGCTTGGGCGCATTCGTGCCACGTCTCAAACTTCGCGTGCGGTTACTGCCGTGGTTGTCAAAAGCACTTCGAAACGATGAAGGCGATAGGTCTTGGACCCTACTGAGCCAAGTCCGCGTGATGTTACTGTTGCCGTAGAGCGCTGGCAGCCAGTTATCGGCAGGCCGATCTTCTTGCCCCCGGCCCCGCTCGCACCTCAAGTGCCGTTTCAAGTTGTCCTTGAGTCTCGCGAGTCGCGAAGAAAGATGTCGCCCCCTTCACTCAACCGAATTGCGGAGTTCCTGTGGCACGGCGCACGCGTTCGGGCAGTCGCTGTTGGCCGTTCTGGACTCCAATGGGAACACAGAGCCTCACCTTCCGCCGGTGGACTGCATGCGATTCGTCTGATTTGCCAGCGCCCCGGTGAAGGTGCACCACTGCTATACGATGCGCTTCGGCACCAATTTGGGGAACTGAGCGAATTCGACGGCACGCTGACCGTTCGATTCCGGGAAAATGCACGTGTGATCGTGCCTGATGCCGAAGGAGCGCTGTTCTGCTTGGTAGCCGAACCCTGCGTCGTAGCTTCCGCGTACAAGAATCATGAATCGCTTGTGTGGCGCGACGCTGGGTGCCTTCTAGCGACGCTCCACTTATGCGCGCAGTGGCTTGGTCTAGAATTCTGCCCGCTCGGCCTTCTGGGAAACGAACTCGTCGCCGGTATTGATTCTGCCGGGCTCATCGTACCTGCCGGTTCGTTCATGCTTGGTGAGGCTTGTGCCCCTCGCTAGGACTCACGGCCATCTCCGCGGCGCACCGAGCGAAGGGACATGCCGTCCAATCGCTGCCATCGGTTTCAGCACCAAATCTGCACCACGCCGCCGGGCCTTGGTGGGCAAGCCGGTTGCCCGCCCCTGCCCTTCTCCTGTGCAAGTCGGCGAGAAGACGGCGGCCGTCCGTTCCGGTTTCCCGCCGTCGGACGCTTTCAAGCCAATCGCACTCTAGAGGCCGTGGGTTCGATCCCCATCAGCTCCACAAGACATGGGAATTATTCACGTTTTTCGCGACGGCTCGACCTTCGACCGCTAGGCAACGTTCTAGCGTCCGTCGGTCGATCAGGCGGGTTGAGGGCCTGCTGGAATAGGGCGAAGCGGGTGGTGGAAATGACGCTCAGGTCAGGCGGCGATTGAGCCGATCATCGAGAGGCGAAGTCGCCTTCATCTGTCGTGCATGATTCAATTCATGCAAGCGCATCGGGCACTGCTGGAGACAGATGAAAATGGGCACCTGAGCGCTGTTCCGCCGCTGCCCCCGCATGCCAAGGTGGAGGCCATCTTCTTGGTCCTCGACGCCGGACGAACCGCAAGGACTCGCACGCCGCCGCCTGAACTCGCGGCATTGCGAATTGTTGGCGATGTGGTCGCACCCGCGCTTGAGCTACAGGACTGGAAACTCGACGGGTGATTCTGCTCGACACGCACGCTTGGCTGGTGGTGGATACGCGGGGACACGACCGAGTTGCCTCCTGCCATGCGAGATCTTATCAGCAGCTCACCCGACCCAATCGCCGTGGCCTCAGTGTCCTGTCTTGAAATCGCGTGGTTGGCCAAGAAAGGTCGAATATCCCTGCCCGTCCCGATCGATGACTTTTTCGTCAAGGCCATCGACGGGGCCGGACTCGTGCTGCTTTCACTCACTCCCAGGATCGCCGCGCGATCGGCCTTTCTCCCCGACATCCACCGCGACCCGATCGACCGAGTGCTCATCGCCACTGCCCAGGAGCACGATGCTGACCTCGTGACCAGGGACGATATCATTTCGAGCTACCCGGACGTTCGTACCAGATGGAAGGCTTGACGTGCCCGCTGATCATTTGCGCCGTTGCCATTCCTGGCGAGCGAGAGCAAACGAACGCCTCCATGTCCGGGGATCGCTGGTCTTCTTCAGGCAATCATCGCCGTTCTTCAATTTGGCTCTGGCCGCTGTCGTGAGCAGCGCCTTGTCGAAACCGAAATACACTGGGTCTAGGGAGCAGGGGTGTCTTGCTTCAGGCTTGCTTCTGGGCTCCACGCATGCACCGTTGACACACCTCTTGCCATGGGGGCAGTTGTCGTCGCCCGTGCATGCTTTGATGCAACGGCCTTGATCGCAACGTGTCCAGCTGAGGCATTCGCTGTCGAACTGACAAGGCCGGCAGTGATTGGCGATGCACTCTTGGCCCCCGGCGCATTCGCTCTTGTCGTGGCAGTAGCCCGCGATAGGGGCACAGCGACCGCTGGTGCACGTGCGGCCCGCGCCGCAGTCCCCATTGTTCCGGCATTGCTGACACTTCCTGTCGACACAGAACTCCTTGCTCTTGCAGTCGGGGTCCGAATCGCAGGCCGGATACTCGACCTTGCAACCGGTGACCGCATGTTGGAGGGGCCGGATACGGTTTCCTGGCCGCCAATCTGCCGCTGTTCGAGGTACCGGCCCCGACCAGACGAACCGCTGCGAGACCCGGCGGGGTGTCATTCCGCCTCGTGTGACATCCTGCCACGCCCAGATCGTCTTCGCTCCACACTTGCATCCAGCCCGCTTCTCCTTGAGCTGGCGGTGTACTGAGGCCCGATGCCTGCGCGAGCGTGGTCAACCGCGTTCCAGTCATCGCTGTCGCAATTTGTGCTTGCCTGCCGCGTCGACATGGTCCGGCAAAGAGCTGTCGAATACAGGAGAAAATCGTCGACGATCTTGGGGAGTTGGCAGCGCGTGCGCTATGAAAGCGCCAGAGGATTCGCAGTGATTGCACCCGCCGACCGGAATGCGCTCGCCTTGCGCCGCCACTTCGTAGATTTTGGGACGCTGCTGGTTCTGTGCGCAGTGGTCGGAGTGATCGCCGGCTTTGGGGCAGCAGGGTTTCACTACCTGCTCGGGTACTCCAAGCATCTGTTTCTCGACGGGATGGCGGGATACCGGCCGGCCGGACCGTCGGGCGAGATTCCGCTCTTCGCCGCATCTGCGCGTCCGCTGTCGCGTCTGATCCTCTTCGTGCTTCCCGCGCTGGGCGGTTTGGTGAGCGGCCTACTGGTGTTTTGGCTGGCGCCCGAGGCAGAGGGGCACGGCACCGACGCTGCCATCGATGCCTATCATTTTCGCGACGGCAAAATCCGGGCTCGCGTACCATTTGTGAAAGCCATCACCGCCGCCATCACCATGGGCACCGGCGGGTCAGCGGGGCGCGAAGGACCAATTGCCCAGATCGGCGCCGGTCTCGGGTCCACGGTGGCGGGCTGGCTCGGGCTCTCGACCCGCCAGCGTCGCACGCTCCTGGCCGCCGGATTGGGCGCTGGCATTGGCGCCATCTTCCGAGCTCCGCTGGCCGGCGCCCTGTTCGCCGCCGAGGTGCTCTACCGCGAGATGGACCTCGAATACGAGGTCATCGCGCCGGCCATCCTATCCTCAATCGTTGCCTACAGCACGTTCGGCTCGATCTTCGGCTGGACCCCTCTGTTCGAGACGCCGAATTTCCGGTTTCGAACGCCACTTGAACTCGGACCGTACCTCGTGCTCGCGCTGGTGGTGGCATTCGGTGGCCGCACCTATCCCCGAGTATTCTACGGGATCCGCGACTGGTTTCGGAAGCTGGCCATGCCGCCGTGGCTGAAGCCAGCCCTGGGCGGGCTGATTGTGGGCGCCATCGGCCTCTTCGTGCCTGAGGCGCTGTCAACCGGCTTGGGCGTGGTTCAGGGTGCGTTTCAGGGACAAGGCACCGTCATCTCGTTGCTCATCATTGCTTGCGCTAAGATGCTGACCACCTCATTCACGGTTGGCTCGGGTGGCAGCGGCGGCGTCTTCGGACCGGCGGTCGTGAT
>PMBS01000304.1 GCA_003153015.1 Myxococcales bacterium | reverse complement strand
TTCCATAGTGCCAATTCCGATTGGGGCATCGTCACCAAGTGTGCAACACAAACCATCGATGCCCAGTCTGGGGCGCCGTCCGGGGGCTGCGAGCTGATCGTGGATCCCCTGTCCTGGAGCACGCTGGTAAACGAAAACCGCGGCGGAGATTCAGTCACGATCACCGTGCGCGGCACGACGAACGGCGACTGCGTTACATCTTCAAACAGCGTTCGTCTGTCATTCGCGGAGCAAGATCTGATCGGCACCTATTCCTATTGGAAATCGAACATNNAGGACCCGCTCGACTCAGACACTGTCTATGGCGACGTCTTCGCGGTTCTGCTCGACATGACCGCCTCCCCCGATCCGAAACCTATCGGCCCAGGCGCGGACCCCAACGCGGGGGTGCCTGCGGGTTTCAGTGCTATCTCCCCGACTGGGAGCATCTACGTAACTTCGAATGGCATCCCGCAAACGACGGATCCGTTCGCCGCGCCAGCCAACGGATTCACGGTCTGGGACGCGCAAACCGGAGCCTTCGTCGGTCCAGCGACCATCGGAGCCGTGGGCACCCGTCCCACCATGCCGGACTGGTCGGCCGACGGAACGTCGCTGGTGTACGTGCAGCCGACCGCGGTGGCGAGTTGGCGCCAGGGCCAACTCAACGACGACAACCACATCTTCGGCGGCAGCCTCTTTACCGTGCCGTATGCCAGCGGAGCCGGGTTCGGAACGCCCTCGCTGCTCCTGCAATCCGGCGGTGAAAACAACTACTACCCGAGCTATTCGCCGGACGCGCCTTCCTCGCTCGTCCTCTTCGACCGCGCACCGCTCAACACGAACGTCGGCACGCTCACCGGTTGCACGGGCAGCTTCCCGAAGATCGTGTGTCCCAATGACAGCTACTACAACCCGGCGGCACGACTGATGGTGATGCCGGCGGCAGGCGGCTCGGGGCCACTCGATCTGGAGCGGGCGAACGGCTCGCCGGCCTCATCCCCGAATCCGCTTGCGAACTCGTTTCCGCGCTGGGCTCCGGTCGCACAGACGTACAAGGGCGAGCCGCTCATGTGGGTCGTGTTCTCGTCCACGCGAGACTACGGGCTGCGCGTACTCAATCACAAGGCGACCGGGATGTACCCGTGCTACCCAGCGGATTCATACCAAGGGGGCGGCAGAGGTGTGCATACCTACACGTTCAGCTCCCAGTGCCAAGAGCCCCAGCTCTGGCTCGCTCCGGTGTTTCTCTCTGAGGTGCGGGCTGGCAATGACCCTTCGGGCGTCGCGATTTGGCTTCCCTATCAGGATCCCAGCAAACACAACCACATGCCTCAGTGGTCAATGCGCGAGTAACACTGAATTCTCGGACAAGATGAGAAGCCCTCCTGAATTCGTGAGGGCGAGCCCAAAGGGAAAGGTAATCTGCGCCGGTAGCGGTCCCAAAGCAACGCCTCCGGTTAGGGGCGTCCCAACGGTCGTAGTCACCTCGCCGGTTGTAACGTCGATGTGGCGCACGGTATTATTCACCATGTCCGAAACGAACAGGTCGCCCAGGGCGTTGGCGGCCACCGCGACGGGGTGGTTGAACGAAGCCGCCGCACCGATCCCGTCGCTGTCGCCCAGGCTGCCGCTGCCGGCGACCGTGGACACGTCGGCGGTGGCAATCTCGATCTTGCGAATCGCGAGGCTCATCTCGTCGGCGACGTAGAGATTGCCGAGCCCGTCGGCCGCGATACCGAACGGGGAATAGAACCTGGCGGCCAAGCCCACGCCGTCAGCCAGGCCGCGCACGTCGGGCTTGCCCGCAACCGTGGACAGCAGACCTTGCTTGAGATCGATGGCAGCGACGACGTGCCGGTTGTAGTCGGTCACGAACAGGCTCCCGCCGAAAAGTGCGACGCCCGAAGGAGAACGAAAGCCAGAGAACGCGTCACCTGGTGCTGGCGTCGGGGTGAGCGTCGTCACCGTGCCTGCGCGGAGATCGATCTGACGAATGCGCTGGTTCTGGACGTCGGCCACGTAGAGCAACTGATTCTTGTCATCGAGGGCGAGCCCTGACGGGTTGTTGAAGCGAGCATCCGCCAGCGCGCCGTCCCCTGACCCGACCTGGCCCGCGGCGCCGGCCAGGGTCGTGACCTGCCCCTTGCCGAGGGAGACCTTGCGGATGGTGCTGCTGCCCGTGTCCGCGACGTAGGCGCTGTCGCCGCTGGCAGCAGCAACGATCCCCTGCGGTCCCGTGAATCGCGCCTGGGTCCCGGTTCCATCGGAACTCCCCTCGCGCGTGCCGCCCGCGTAGGTGCTCACCGTCCCGGTTGCGAGATCGATGGTGCGGATCGCGTAGTTTGCTTCATCCGCCACGTACAGCGTTCCGGCACCATCGTTCCACAGGCCGGCCGGGCCCCAGAATCGGGCCTCGCTTCCCACGCCATCGACAAAACCTTTCGCCTCGGCGCCTGCCACCGTAGTCACAGTGTCATCCGTAGCGATGCGTACGATACGGCCATCGACCGTGCTCCCGTCGGCAAAGAGCGAGACCAAGAGGTCGGCCCCGTCGATGACGATACCTTGCGGAACAGGCCCCAGGGGCACGGTGCCAAACGTGGCCACGGTCGACACGGCGAGCGTGCTGGTGTCGATCTTGCGAATGCTTTGGTTGTAGGCGTCGGCGACGTACAAACTTCCTCTACCATCATCGGCCACGGCCCTTGGCCCGTAAAAGAGCGCGGCCGCGCCCACCCCGTCCGTGGTGCCGCCATTGTGAGCCACACCAGCCACGGTCGTGACCTCGGCGCTATCGGGCGCCATCCTCCGAATCGTCTGGTTGTCCGTGTCGGCAATGTACAAGTTCCCATCCGGGTCTAGAACAATACCCTCGGGCTCGTCGAAGCCGGCGGCGCTCCCAATGCCGTCAGTGGTACCGACGTGTCCCTGACCGGCCACGGTGGTCACGAGCCCGGTCGCGACGTCGATCTTGCGTATCAAATGGTTTTCAGTGTCGGTGAGGTAGAGCGAACCAGCCAAGTAGGCAAGACCGCTCGGCTGATTGAAACGCGCCTGGGCGCCAGGGCCGTCGTCCGTTCCGACCTGGGTGGCGGAGCCGGCCAGCGTCGTGATGATCCCGGTCCCCAAGTCGATGGCGCGGATGCCGTTCAAATCGGCGAGATAGAGGTGCCCCTGTCCATCGCTCGCAAAGGTCCACGGGTCCACGAAGTGCGCTGCGGCCCGTGGTCCATCCACCCAACCCAGACCGCCCAGTTGTCCGGCAATCAAGTCGAGCCGGGCGAGCTTCGAGGGGACACAAACACTTGCGCAATTGGGCGCCTTCTTTGATGAACCGCACCCGGTCGCGGCGAAACCTGCCATGAGTAGAAGAACGCTCGCGATCGATGCAGGGCCTGCAAGCGCGCTCAAACGCGGGTATCGCTTCGACGCGACCATGTCTCCCGCTGCTGGCCACTCAATCAACCGAATCGCGCTGGAACTGCTCATGAGAGACCTCCAGAACGGACGACACCATAGCACAGAAGTTGAGCGCGTAACCCTGCCTGCTGCCTCATCAGCACCCGGGGAACGGCAGCAAGAGGTGCCCCGTCGCGCTGCATGGACGTGTTCTAGGCTGCGCGGGGTGCAGGTCGCAAGGGTCCCCGCACGCTCAAAACTCCGTTCGATCTTCCTATGGTCTGTCGAGCGCTTGGTCAGAAGCGGACTGCGCTGAGCCCAACCCTTCCGTTTCTCATCCGGCTCTGTGACCTCTGTGTCTCTGTGAGAAATGGCTAACTTCGATCCAGCGATGCTGGCTAGAGCACGGTGGGCAGGGTCGAGGTCGAGAGGCGGTTTCGCGCTTTCTCGTCGATGGATGAATGGAACACGGGATGGCGGATCGCGACCTGCTTGAAGGACTTGCGGTCCAGCACGTAGAGATCACAGAAAGTGGCCGTCCGGGCGGTGGCGTTGCGCGGGTTGTCGGTCAGCAGGGCCATCTCGCCGAAGAAGTCGCCGTCGTGCAGGCGGGCCAGCACGCCGTCGTTATCGTCCAAGACCTCGATTTCGCCGTGGACGATGAAGTACATCTCGTCGCCGGGCGCGCCCTTGCGGCAGACGATATCGCCGGGTACGCACACCATCGGCCGCAGCGTGATCACCAGGTCGCGGATGACCTCGGGGCCTGCGTCCTTGAGCACCGGTACCTTGGCCAGAAGGTCTCGGTGCAGGTGCAGCGCCAGATCTGCGCGCAGGTTGCGGGGCAGGCTTTCGAACACCTCGACGTCGTCGTAGCCGTGGCGGCTAGACCACAGATACTTGAAATACGCGCGCACCCGCTGGCGCAAAACTGGCGGTACCGCATGGTAGTGCATGAAGTACTCGACCCGGTCGCGCATCTCCTCCTGGTGCTGCTTGGCTGCATCCAGGCGCAACATCAGGGTGGCGATGTTGCTCAAGATGTAGCCGAAGAATGCCACCCCGGAGATCATGATGCAGCAGGCGTAGAGCATCTGCGGGATGGTCTTCGGCACGATGTCGCCGTAACCCACGGTGGCCAGCGTGGCGATGGCCCAGTAGATGGCGCGCACCAAGCGCATGCGGGCGTCGGTGGTCCCCGAGTCACCGCCCAGCACCAACCAGCCCGTCGCGGCCCACCACACGCACAGCGGCATGACCACCGCAAGCAGCAGCAGGCGGCCAGCCGAGGGCGGCAGGGCGTCGATGCGGGTCAGCAGCGCCGCGAGCCGACCGAGGTAGAGCAGCGCCAGGATCTTGCACGCCCACAGCCACCAGTGCGTGGAGTACTCGGCGTTGAAGATGGTCCACAGGGGCAGCGCGATGGCTAGGTCGCGCGCCAGCCGCAGCCAGCGGCGCCAGCTGAGCCGTCCCCTGAAGGCGAAGGTAGTGCTGGCCCCGGCAAGCACGAGAAAGGCCATGTCCACCGCCAGCGAAAGAGCGCGGTCGTGCCCGATGGAACTGTGGCTGATCACAAACGGCAGCCAGATGCCGGCCAGCACGCCGGCCAGCACGCGCAGCAGATCCAGGCTGGCCTGCTGGCGTGCAGTCAGTGCGGTCAGTGCGCGATTGGGCATGGCAAGGAGTCGGCCGAGCCGATTGTCTGTGACAGGACCCAGGATAACTCAAGACCGAGCGGCCGCCCAGACCGATCGGCTAGTGCCGTCTTTCGCAAATTCGTAGCTGGTTGAGCGGCCGGATTGCCGGCGGCGGAGCCGGAGGCCGGTGGCCGGAGCCGGTTCCGACGTCCGGAACCGGATCCGGTGGCCGGTCCCGGATCCGGCTACCGGTCCCGGCCACCGGAAACTGGAACCAGCTACGAATCTACGAGAGACGGCACTAGCGTCTTGCGCCCACCACTACTTCGGTGGCCTGGGCACCCCCGGTACCGTTCACCGCGTCGGCTTCCAGTCGAACGTAGCGCGCAGCCACCGGCCCAAAGCGGACGCCTTGGTACTTTCCATCTGCCGGCCAGGTTCCCGAGGTCGCCGCGGTGTAGGTGGCATTGTCGCTGCTAACCAAGATCTTGTACGAGGTAATGTTGCCGTTTGTGGTTGGTCCGTTGCCTGAGTAACCCGGAAGATAGCCAAAGTAACCCACATCGGATTTCACAGAGCCGAGATCGAGGGTGAGCGATTGCGGGAAGCTGGCCGAGGACGTCCAGACCGTGTTATTTCCCACGTCGTTCACGCCGTCAATGGCGTTGGCGGCGATTCCACTGGTTGCGGTTGCCGTCGTGGGCAGGTATGGATGTTCATTCAAAGGGGTTTGCGCGGGCAAGGGCGCCCGGCTGGCATTGGGCGTCCACGCGCTCCCCACTTGACCGAGTATGGTCACAATGGCCGCGTCCAACTGACCGTCACGATTGGGCGGGCAGTTGAGGATGAAGTTGGTGTAGCTGGCCTCCAGCTTCTTGAGATGACCGTCGACGATCGAGGTCACGGTCATCAAGTTGCCAATGTCGGGCGCCCAATACCAGTCGTTTCCACCGGTGCCATTGATCTTGTTGTCCTGAGCTGCGGCGATCGTGTTTCCTGTGGGAGAAAACACACCCTTGGGCTCCTCATAGATTACCAGATCAGCATCCCAAGGGCCTTGGATGCCATCATGGTCGACGATCAAGATCTCGGGTTGCAGAGACTTGATGAGATCGTGAATCTCGGCGAAGGGAGCATTCCGGTGGCCCATCTTCCAGGCCCACCCGTCGAGTACGAGAAGCGGAATCTTGCCGTAGTTGGACAGTAACTCAGTAAGCTGGGTCTTGATGTATTGCATCTGCGAAGCCGTGAGCGCCCCGTTGCTGCCGTTGTTCTGGGTCGAATCCCAGATCGAGTAGTAGAGCCCAGGCTCCAGCCCCTTGGCGCGGAAGGCCGTGACATACTCCTGCACCACATCTCCCTTGCCGGAACGCCAGGAAATGCTTCCCACGTTGAAGGTACTGGCCTTGCTTGGCCACAGGGCAAAGCCGTCGTGATGGCGAGTCGTGAGCACGCCAAACTTCATCTTCGCGCTGGCGGCCGCAGTCGCCCACTGATTGCAGTCGAGATTGGTGGGATTGAATTGGTTGATGGGCAGATTGGGCTGTCCCCAGGATCCTGTGTAGGTGAGAATTCCCAAACAAATGAACATGCCGAAGCGGAAATCGACAAAATCACTCTGGATCTGCTGCCAACTCCTACCGGTTCCGCCATCGGGCGATGGCAGCGTACCAGCGTCGGCAATGGTTGACTGTGCATCATCCCCTGTCCCACCGGTTGCCAAGACACCCCCAGTTCTGCCTCCACCGGTCGTGGGGGTTCCGCTTGAGCCGCCAAGGGACGCGCGGTCTACGCCGGCGTCCGCTGCGCTACTGCCGCCAGAAGGTGTGGTTTGACCACCGGTGCCGGTCCCACCTGCCGGGCTGGGAAAGGTTCCTCCCACCCCTTGACCACCGGTGCTGGCCCCGCCTGCCGGGCTAGAAGAAATTGTGCCCCCTGAAGATGGTGTTGACGATGAGGTCGTGCTGGTTGTCCCACCGATATTGCCCCCGGTCTGGGCCGAGAGGCCACCGGTGGCGCCCCCGGTTGATGTAGTGCCTCCGGTTCCCAAGCTGCCCCCAGCGGCAATGGTCCCGCCGGCAGATGCATCTCGGGTCACGGCGGGGACCTTGCTGCTGCAGGCAAGCCCTAGCGCGCACGCGAGAACAAGCGAGTTTCTTTTGGCATTCACTGGTATGAAAAGTCCTGAGACTATCTTCTGGCGCCCACCACCACCTCGGTGGCCTGGGCGCCGCCGGTACCGTTTACCGCGTCGGCTTCCAGTCGAACGTAGCGCGCAGCTACCGGCCCAAAGCGGACCCCTTGGTACTTTCCATCTGCCGGCCAGGTTCCCGAGGTCGCCGCGGTGTAGGTGGCATTGTCGCCGCTAACCAGAATCTTGTACGAGGTGATGTTGCCGTTCGTGGTTGGTCCGCTGCCTGAGTATCCCGGAAGATAGCCGAAGTAACCCACATCCGATTTCACAGACCCGAGATCGAGGGTGAGCGATTGCGGGAAGCTGGCCGAGGACGTCCAGACCGTGTTGTTGCCGACATCGTTCACGCCGTCAATGGCGTTGGCGGCCGTCCCACTGGTTGCGGTTGCTCCGGTGGGCATGTATGGATGCTCATTCAGTGGGGTTTGCGCGGGCAAGGGCGCCCGGCTGGCATTCGGCGTCCACGTACTCCCCACCTGGCCAAGCAGGGTCACAATCGCCGCGTCCAACTGTCCGTCGCGATTGGGCGGGCAGTTGAGGATGAAATTGGTGTAGCTGGCCTCCAGCTTCTTGAGATGACCGTCGACGATCGAGCTGGCGGTCATCAAGCTGCCGATGCCCGGCGCCCAAAACCAGTCATTTCCTCCGCTGCCATTGACCTTGTTGCCCTGGGTGGCGGCCACCGTGTTTCCCGTAGGAGAGAACACACCTTTGGGCTCTTCATACATGGCCAGGTCGGCGTCCCACGGGCCCTGGACGCCGTCATGGTCGACCATCAAGATGTCAGGCTGCAAGGACTTGATGAGGTCGTGAATCTCGGCGAAGGGAGCATTACGGTGACCCATCTTCCAGGCCCAGCCGTCGAGGACCAGGAACGGAATCTTGCCGTAGTTGGACAATAGCTCGGTAAGCTGGGTCTTGATGTATTGCATTTGCGAGGCCGAGAGTGCCCCGTTGCTGCCGTTGTTCTGGGTTGAATCCCAGATCGAGTAGTAGAGTCCCGGACTCAGTCCCTGGGCGCGGAAGGCCGTGACATACTCCTGCACCACGTCTCCCTTGCCGGCACGCCAGGAGATGTTTCCTACGTTGAAGGTGCTGGCCTTGCTCGGCCACAGGGCAAAGCCGTCGTGATGCCGGGTGGTGAGCACGCCGAACTTCATCTTCGCGCTTGCGGCTGCAGTTGCCCACTGATTGCAGTCGAGATTGGTGGGATTGAATTGGTTGATGGGGAGATTGGCCTGCGCCCAGGATCCGGTGTAAGTGAGAATGCCGAAATGGATGAACATACCGAAGCGCCAATCGATGAAATCGCTCTGGATCTGCTGCCAACTCCTGCCGGTTCCGCCGTCGGGCAGTTGCGGTGCACTGGCATCGGGGACAGTTGACTGACCCCCAGCGTCCCTTGTTCCACCACTTGCCAAGACACCGCCGGCACCGCCTGCACCGGTGGTCGCGGTTCCGCCTGAGCCGCCCGAGGATGGGCGGTCTACGGCGGCGTCCGCTGCCTCGCTGCCGCCAGAAGGTGTGGTTTGGCCACCGGTGCTGGCCCCCCCGGCCGGGCTAGAAGAGGTTGAGGTTGTCCCTCCTGAAGAAAAGCTTGAGCCGCCGGTCGCAACTGCGCCGCCGGTTGCGCCTAGGCCGCCGGTAGCTTTGCTCCCACCGCTGCTCAATGTGCCACCACTCGGAGGAGCGCCGCCCGCCCCGCCCCTGGCGCTGGTGCCGCCCGTCGCCAACGTTCCACCAACGGTCGGAAAACCTCCCGTGCTCGCGCTGCCTCCGGTGGTCGCTCCGCCCGTGCTCTGCGAACCACCTGCGTTTCCAGTCGGCGGTTGGCTCGCACCAGAGCATCCGCAGCAAACCGGCAAAGCCAGTACGCAAAGCCAGCTCCTGATGCGGTTCCGCATTATCTTTCCTTGGAGCAAGTCATCGTCACCCAGCGGCGAGCCACCGCGAAGCGCGACGATACGACAAGAGTAGCACTAACCAGGCAGCATGAGAGCGTCTCTTGCATCAGTGCAAACGCTTGGCGCAGAGCGTGTTGAGTTTTCTGCAAGACTCTGCGAGAAGGTGGCATGGCAAGCCAGGGCGTTGGTTTTGATCCAGAGGAATTCTCTCGTCTCGCACGTGAAGCAGGAGTTCGGCTGCGCGGATCGCGCAGGCCCCTGATGTTGGTCGGGCTGGTAATCGTCGGACTGGTGGCTCTCTACAGCTCGTACTACCAGGTAGAGCCGGACGAGGTCGGCCTGGTCACGCGCTTCGGACGTTTCGTGCGGACCTGCACTCCTGGCCCGCATGCCAAGTTCCCCTTTGGCATCGAACGCGTGCAGAAGGTTCCGGTGCAGCGCCAGCTCAAGCAAGAGTTTGGCTTTCGCACTGCCCGCGCCGACATTCAGAGCTCGTTCCACAAGGACGAGAAGACCGAGGCCGAGTCGGTGATGCTGACCGGGGATCTCAACGTGGCGACGGTTGAGTGGATCGTCCAGTACAAGATTTCAGACCCGTACAAGTACCTTTTCCGCATGCGCGACGTGGAGGAAACCTTCCGCCTGATGACCGAGGCGTCCATGCGCACCGTGGTGGGCGATCACAGCGTGACCGAGCTTCTGACCGTGGGGCGTGAGGCGATCGCCGCCAAGGCCAAGGAATTGCTTTCGCACCTGTGCAAGCTCTACGACAACGGCATTTCGGTTCAGCAACTCATTCTGCAAAACGTGGATCCCCCGGAAGCGGTCAAGCCATCCTTCAATGCGGTCAACCAGGCCATTCAAGAGCGGGAGCGCGCCATCAACGAGGCGTGGGCCGAGTACAACCAGGAGATCCCGCGCGCACGTGGCCTGGCCGAACAGAAGATCCAGGCCGCCGAGGGCTACGCCATCGACCGGGTGAACCGGGCCAAAGGCGATGCCCAACGTTTCGTCGCGCTGGAAGAGCAATACCGCAAGGCCCCGGAAGTCACGCGCACGCGGATCTATCTCGAAACCCTGGCCGCGGCTTTGCCCGCAGCCGGCAAGAAACTGATCTTCGATGAAAAGGCCAAAGGGATCTTGCCCATGTTTCCCCTCGGCCCAGTGCAGGCGGAGGTGAAGCCATGAGTGGCCGCTCAAAGGTCATCCTGGCTGCCTTGGCCGTGCTGGGGCTGGTGACGCTCGTTTCCGCCCTGTACACGGTTTCCGAAACCGAACAGGTCATCATCACCCAGTTTGGCGAGCCGATGGGACAGGCGGTCACCCAGGCTGGTCTGCACCTGAAGGTGCCCTTTGCCCAGGAAGCCAACGTGTTCGACAAACGCTGGTTGGAATGGAACGGCAACGCCAACCAGGTACCCACCCGCGACAAGAAATACATCGGCGTGGAAACCTATGCGCGCTGGCGCATCGCCAATCCCTTGCTCTTCTTCCAGCGGTTGCGTGACGAACGCGGCGCTCAGTCGCGCTTGGACGACATCATCGACGGAGAAACCCGCAACGTGATCGCGAGCCACGACCTCATCGAGGCGGTGCGCACCACCAACCGCGCCTTCGAGAAGGCCGAGGAGGCGGAAGACATCATGGAAGCCGAGTCCATGCGCCAGATCGAGTTGGGGCGGGACAAGATCACCCGGCTGATTCTCGAACGGGTTTCGAATGTGGTGCCCGACTACGGCATCGAGCTGGTCGACGTCCAAATCCAACGGATCAACTACATCGAGAGTGTGCAGGCCAAGGTCTTCGACCGCATGATCTCCGAGCGCAAGCG
>PMBS01000152.1 GCA_003153015.1 Myxococcales bacterium | reverse complement strand
CCCTGGGCGCTCCGACAACGTGGAGATTTCCTCTTGACCACCACGACAGATGCTCCCGCGCTCTGGCCCTGGCGGGCAAAGCCCGCCTTCGCCTACGCGATGATGGGAACCCTGGGAGGGTTCGCTTCGCCCTTCGGCCCCCCACCCGCCACCCCTGCCCCGCTCGCTGCGCTCGGCCTCGCCAAACCCTCCCGCGCTCTGGCTCTGGCGGGCAAAGCCCGCCGGCTTCCCACGCGACTAGATCTTTGTCCACGACTCTGGTAGTCGTCCGCGCATGAAGATCGTTCTTGCATACTCAGGCGGACTCGACACCTCTGTGGCCATCGGCTGGCTGCGGGAGAAGTACCAGGCCGAGATCGTTGCGTTCTGTTCGGACGTCGGCCAGCAAGAGGACCTGGAGGCCGCGCGGCAGAAGGCCTTGCGCTGTGGCGTGGTGGCCTGCCACGTCCTCGATCAGCGCGAGGAATTCGTGCGCGACTTCGTGTTTCCCGCGGTGCGCGCAGCAGCGCTGTACCAGGGTGAATACTACCTGGGCACCTCGCTGGCACGTCCCTGTATCACCCGCGGCCTGATGGAAGTGGCGGGCAAAGAGAACACCAACGTCATCGCCCACGGGGCCACCGGTAAGGGCAACGATCAGGTGCGCTTCGAGTTGGGCGCCTACTGGTTCAATCCGTCGGTAAAGATCATTGCTCCCTGGCGCGAGTGGGAGTTCAAGTCGCGCTCCGAGCTGATCGCGTTTGCCCATTCGCACAAGATCCCGGTCGAGGCCAGCGCGGCCAAGCCCTATTCCATCGATCGCAACCTGCTACACACCAGCTACGAGGGCGGCATTCTGGAGGACCCAGACGCTGAGCCGCCGGCTGAGATGTTCCAGCGCACCGTGGATCCGCGGCGCGCCCCTGATCAGGCGCGCGAAGTGTCCATATCTTTTGAGCACGGGACGCCGGTGGCGGTGGATGGCAAACCGCTACCGCCGGCGGTGCTGCTAGCCGAATTGAACAAGATCGCGGGCGAGCACGGGGTTGGCCGCGCCGATGTGGTGGAGGACCGTTTTGTGGGGATGAAGAGCCGCGGCGTGTACGAGACGCCGGGCGGAACTCTGCTGTACAAGGCTCACCGCGGAGTTGCGTCGTTGACCATGGATCGCGAGGCCATGCGGCTGCGCGACACCCTGGCGGTCGAGTACGCAACCTTGGTGTACCGTGGCTTCTGGTTCTCTCCTGAGCGCGAGGCCCTGCAGAAGCTGGTCGACGACGTCAACCAGCCAGTCACCGGCACGGCCCGGCTGCGCCTCTACAAGGGCGGCCTCACCCTCATCGGCCGCAAGGCACCCAAGTCGCTGTACCGCACCGATGTCGTGACCTTCGAGGATGATCACGGCGCCTACGACCAGCGCGACGCGGGCGGATTCATCCGCCTGAATGCCCTCCGTCTACGCACCACCGCCAGCGCACGACAGAAATAGGATCCGGCAATCGAAGGCGCCGACGCTGGCGCCCGTCTGGATGGCTGCAAGGTCGGTGTGCGGCGGATCAGGGTCGCAAGAGCATGGGTTCGCGGCGTCGCCTGCTCGCACTGCAGCCATGGCCGTTCCCGCTGCCTGCGCACATGCACCTACATCGGTAGCAGCATGACTTACCCGAAGTGTGCCACGAGTCTTGTGAAGAAACCGACGATGAGCCATTCATATGGTCACTAGCTACTGCGTACTGAGGATATCGATCACAGGTTCAATCACCGGGAGAAGCGTATGCAACGAGAACACACACGTGGAGCAGGTCGACTCTTGCCGTCACTCCTTTGCGCCGTCGGCGTGGGAATGTTTTTTCCCGCTTGCGCAGACTCGGGTAATGGGCAAACCACCCCAACAGCAAGTGGAGGTTCGCCCTCCGGCGGCAGCACCGTGACGCAAACAGGCGGTGCGATGTCAGGTGGAACGACCAGCACCGGCGGGATGCCGAACAGCGGTGGCGTCACCAGCTCGGGTGGGGCGACCAGCACTGGCGGCACGAACGGCACTGGTGGCGTGGCGCCCACTGGCGGCGTGGCGCCCACTGGCGGTGTGGCGCCCACTGGCGGTGTGGCGCCTAGTGGCGGGGCGACCGCCACTGGCGGCGTGACGAGAACTGGCGGCGTAACGAGAACTGGCGGTGTGACGACCGATGGCGGTGTGACGANNCGATGGCGGTGTGACGACCGATGGCGGCATCACCAGCACGGGTGGAGTGCCCAGGACGGGCGGCGTGACCGGCTCAGGCGGGGTCTCGAATTCGGGTGGGGTGACAAACACCGGCGGGGTCAACAGAACCGGGGGCGTGTCGAGCTCGGGCGGCGTGTCGAACACGGGCGGCGTGTCGAACACGGGCGGCGTGTCCAGCACTGGCGGTGTGACCACCGGAGCCGGCGGCTCGACCACCACCGGAGGCTGGCGCGGGCTGACTCCCAAGGAGCTCGTCAAGGATATGTTCCTTGGCTGGAATCTGGGTAATACGTTCGATTCGACTAGCGGAGGAGAAACCGGTTGGGGAAATCCCGTCACAACCCAAGCAATGATCGATCAAGTGAAGTCAGGTGGATTCAAGACGGTCAGAATCCCGGTAACCTGGCAGAGCCAACTTGGCGCTGGCCCCACCTACACAATTAACAAGACGTTTCTCGACAGGGTGGAGACGGTCGTGAACTACGTCCTCAAGGACGGGATGTATGCGATCGTCAATACCCACCATGATGGCTGGTACAAACTGGCCACCGCAAGCCAAGCTCAAGGAGAAGCCGAAACCACCGCGGTTTGGGGCCAGATTGCCACTCGCTTCAAGGATTACAGTGACTATCTGATTCTCGAAACCTTCAACGAACCACACGGACAGGTCAATGCGTATTCCGGCGGAAACGCCGAGCAACAAACCGTGCTGAATGCGTATCACCTGGCGGCGGTCAATGCGATCAGAGCCACTGGGGGAAACAATGCCCAGAGGATCATCATGATACCGCCGCATGGTGCGAGCCCGTACGCGGCTGGTGTGAAGGCTTTGGTCATTCCCAACAACGACCCCAATATCATCATCTCGCTTCACACCTACTACCCCACTGGATTCGGCCTGAATGGGTCGCCCACAACTTGGGGAGCAAGCGCTTCCGATTACACCGCCATGGGGGCTTCACTCGACCAGATCATTGGCTGGTTCCCCGACCGGGCCGTGGTAATTGGTGAATGGGGTTCGGTCAGCAAAGATGACCTAGCTTCCAGGGTCAAACACGCCAAGGCATATACTCAAGACGTGACGAAGCGGGGCATGTGTCCTGTGTGGTGGGACAATGGGGGCGGCGATTTTGGTTTGCTCAACCGAAGGGCCAATCCCCCATCTTGGACCTACCCGACAATTGTGGACGCGCTGAAAGCGGGTTCTACAGCAGGTTCCGCGCCAGGTGCTGTGGACGCAGTCCCCTGAAAAGGGCGATTGCGGCGCTGACGGCGGGGTCGGTGGCCAAGGCCGGTGGTGCCCACTCCGGCCACGGCCACGACCACAGCCACATATACGACCACGACCTGCTGCGATTATCGCGGGATGGTCGACACCGGCGGTGACTTGCGCTGCGGTCTGTGACAACGTGAGAAGCACGCCAAGCTTCTCACCCGCGAGTGTCGTGGCCGGTGGTGCGCGGCGACATCCCGCATGAACGCAACCGTCGAAAGTCCTCTGCCACAGACCAGCCCGATCTTTCGCCACCTCCGGCTGGCCGCGGCTGTCTTCACCGCGGGTGCCTCACTCCTGGCCATCTTGGTCTATGTCGCCCATGCCTGGGAGTTGGTCCGGTACCCTTGGGACTGGAGCCCGGACGAAGGCCTTCATCTCGATTTCGCCCGCCGCCTGCTCGATGCGCCCGGCAGTCTATACAATGAGCGCGGCGTCCCAGTCCCGGCGATCTACGGCCCGCTCTACCCGGCGCTGCTTGCGCCTGTGGTGCGGCTGGCCAACCCACTCGCAGCGGCGCGCGTCCTGACCCTGGTTTTCACGCTGCTTGGCGCTCTTGCAGTCGGGGCGCTCATTCGCCGGCGGGCCGGGTTGCTGTGGGCGAGCGCGGGAGCCGCCCTGTACCTCGCCGTGTTCGACATTGCGTCTTGGTTCATGCTGGTGCGGGTTGACACTCCCCTGCTCGCGCTGTGGCTGTGGTCCGCCGTACTGCTGCTGCCTCGCGAGCTGCAAGTCGGCGCGGACCAGTTGTCGCGCGGTCGCATCGCTGGGGGCACCGCACTTCTCTTGGCGGCAACCCTCGTCAAACCCACGGCAGCGGTACACGGACTGCCCCTGGTGCTTGGGTGGTTCTTGGTGGATCGCCGCAGTGCCTGGCGCCTGATCGCGGCGCTCGCCGTTTCAGGCTCGGCCACCGTGGCGCTGTTGCAGACTGCCACAGGCGGTGGGTTCGTGGATGCCATGCTGGTCTGGCGGCTGCACGGCCGCGAACCTGGCCTGCTGGCAAGGATCTTGACCGATTTCACTTCACGCAGTTGGCCGGTCTTGCTGCTGGCGCTGGTGTCAGCGCTTGCCGCTGGCCTGGCCAAGGCCCGACCCCTTGGGGAGCCGGTCTGGCTCATGCTTGCCGGCGGGCTGCTCATCCTGCCCTTGGCCAGCAAGGCTGGGGCTTGCTGGAACTACCTTCTGCCGCTCTACGCGGCGCTGGTGGTTGCCGCCGCGTGCTGGGCCGCGCAGGCCCTGGCAGCCGGTAGGGATTGGCAGCCCATGATGCCGGCCGGGATTGCGGCGCTGGCGCTGGCGTTGGCGACCACGCAAACCTTCCCACTCCCCACAACCTTCGACGAGACTGCCGCGCGGACCTTCTACGGCTTCGTGCAGACATTCCATCGCAAGCTCGGCGGCCCATTCTTGGTGAGCAGGCCTGAGTTGGTCAACTTTCTCGTCGGGCAAAACTCTGAGATCGAAGGATACGGCTTCGCCCATCTTGCGAGCCACCACGCACCCGCGGCTCGCGACGTGCTGGCGAGCCTCGAGCAGGCCCGCTACACACTGGTAGTTGAAACCTGGTTGCTGCCCCAGCAGCCGGAGTGGCAGAGTGCCCTGCGCCGGAACTACCGTCCCCTGGGCGCGTGTCGACTCGGTTCGTATTTTACCGGCTACGACGCGCGTCTATACGCACGCCGCGGGCTGCCCGTGGAATTCACGCCGCCCGCCGGCGTGCGCTGCCTGGCCGTGCCGCACGGGCACTGAGCATCTCGTAGACCCTGGATCACAGGTCGTTTTGCCTCGCCTCCCTGGTCCCACGCCCCTGCAAGAAAAGGCTGGTGTCATGAGGCTGAAAACTGGCAGCTAGGAGACCCCGTTTCTCAGAAGTAGCATAGTTCCGCGCTCGAAAGGTACACCCCTCACCACTGGCCGGCGGGCGCTGGCAGATCGCGGTCGGCTTGGACAAACTCGGCGGGAGCAAGCCCGAGGTCGGTCAGCGCTTGCTCCTCCAGGGCGCGCGCCGGCGTGCCCGCCGGCGGTTGCATGGTGCGGCTGCCGAACAGGGGCGCAGTGGGGACTAGGGGGTGTCCCTAATAGCCGGGGCGTATGAAGGGGGCATTGTAGAGAGCGGCCGCTCGGCGCTGGCGGGCTGATGCCGGGAGCGCTCCTCGGCGGACGCACGCCAACCGCCGCGCTGCGTGCGTCCATGGCGCGCTCGGCAGACGGGTCCCTCGG
>PMBS01000319.1 GCA_003153015.1 Myxococcales bacterium | reverse complement strand
CAACAGGAAGGTTTGATCAAACAGGTAGCGGCGTTGAATAAGCCGATGGTGGTTGTGCTCGAAGGCGGCAGTGTCATCGACGTGTCGAATTGGCAGTCTTCGGTCCCAGCCGTGGTTATGGCCTGGTACCCCGGCATGGTCGGCGGCACGGCGCTGGGCCAGCTACTCTTCGGCAAGGCCAACTTCAGTGGGAAGCTGCCCATAAGCTGGCCCAAGCAGTTGAGCGATCTGCCGACCTTCAACGGCGGGGCCACCACCCAGATGGACTACTACGTAGGCTACCGCTACTACGACTACAAGAGCATCACGCCGCTCTTCGCCTTCGGCTACGGCATGAGCTACACGCAATTCACCTACAGCAACCTGGTGGTTCCCTGTAGCGACGTGACCAAGAACGGGGTAGTCAACGTCTCGGTGGACGTCACCAACTCGGGCAGCGTGGCAGGGGATGAGGTGGTCCTGCTGTTCGTGTCCTACCCCAACACCAGCAAGAAGCGACCGAGCAAGGAGTTGAAGGGCTTCGCGCGCGTGTCGCTCGCTGCCGGGGCCAAACAGACCGTCCAGATCCCTGTCCGGGTTTCTGATCTCAAATTCTATGACACGAGCGGCTGGGCGGTCGAATCGGGCACGGTAAAGGTCATGGTTGGCCCGAGCTCGGCGAACTTGCCTCTCTCTGACACCTTCACCGTGAAGTGATGGCCCGCGGAGTCTCTTGACCCGGAGACGGCTTTCGCGTTGGATAGGTCACCCATGACATGTACACGCACCCGTTCTGTTCTCTTGTCAGCCGTCTTGAGTTTGGCGCCAGCGATTGCCCTGATCCTCAGCCCCGCTGCGGAAGCAGCCAAGAAGGAGACGGCCAAGCCCGCCGCAGCCAAGAAAAAGGCGGCGCCGTCAGATAGCAAGAAAGCCAGGAAAACGGACAAGACGGGCGTCGCCTCGCCTTCCGCAGCAAGCCAGACTTGGGAGGCTCCACCCAAGGACGACATAACCAAGACTCCGCTGCCACCACCCCCTCCCGAAACGAAACCCGCGCCTGAGCCCGCTGCCGCACCTGTGGCCGCGCCCGCTGCCGCGCCTGCCCCTGCACCCGCTGCCGCACCGCCTGCGGAAAGTCCTGCGGCACCATCCGAGCCGCCTCCCCCACCCCCGCCTGAAGAAGAAACTATGCCCGCCCTGATCCCGCCGCCACCGACCCAGTATGTGGAGCATCTCGGGCCTAGCGCGTATCCCGGCAACGGTCCCTACGGCGGATGGACTTGGTGGCCGGGCGTGGTCTATTGGGGGCCGGGTGCATCTTCCGCCATGATGCGCGGCCTGTACGGCGGATCGCTTTGGCTGGAGCCGACCTTTAATGGCCTGCAGTGGCCCTACATGACAAGAACCGGGGTGGGTGTTTCAGGCTCGGCGTGGGTCGACACCGGGTACGAGAAGATCGATCGCGAATATGCCACTGCGGTCAACAGCACCAGGTGGCAGCAGCAGGCGCGCGCACTTCTGCGTGTGACACCGACCTATGTCAGCGGGCGGTTTTTCGTCCAGGCGCAGGCGGAACTGGTCGCCAATGGGTGCCAGAGTACGGGCAGCGTCACCTGTGATATGGCGGGCCAAGGGACAGTCGACACCGATGACCTTTGGTTGCGTGTCGGGCATTGGAACGTTTGGGATGTGAAAGTTGGCCGCTTCGAAGGCTGGGAGCTGTACCACACGGGCATGGGCCTCGACATCAACACCTTGGAGCGCCTGGGACCGAGGCAAGAGGGACAACCGGGGGCGAGGATTGGGGACACCGTCATAGAGCCACCTGACTACTACGGAGTCAACTTCATGCACGACCGTCCCCGGGGATTGGGACTTGGCTACCTCGCCTTGCACCTCTATCCGATGAGCATCCTGCGTTTCGAGATGCTTGGCGAGATCGGAACCACCAGCCTGGGGACGGGCGCCAGCAACTACCTGGGTGGACGTCCCAGCGCCATCTTTGACCTGGGGTGGCTGAAGCTCAAGGCCGGGGCAGAGTACCAGAGCAAGACAGCTCAGAATCAGCAGTTTGTTACCGACCCGAATACCGGCGTCCAGTCCAAGGGAACCGACAATACCGGGACAACCAACAAGGGCCTAGGGGCGGCGGTCCAGTTCGTCTTCGATCCGTACGTCGAGCTCGGTGCAAACATAGCGTACGGCGAATCCACATCGCGAAATGCAGACGGAAACGCCTTGGACACAGGCAGCTTCACAAAGACCAGTGTTGGCGGCTTTGCCAATGCCCATCTCGGACGCCGGGGCTCCGTTCTCGAGGACTTGATGCTCGGCGGAGGGGCCAACTGGACGACACAGTATTACAGCCATAGGGTGGGGACCAACAATCAGGACTACTTCGCGCACCTCCAGGTCTTTGGGGCAATCCAATACCTCGTGGCCAAGCAGCTATTCGTGAAAGTGGTTCTTGCCTATGCCCGCGCGGACTTCTGGCCAAGCGGCGAGCCGGACTCCATCAGCAATACGATGCTCAGCGGTCGCCTCCGCCTGATGTACCTCTACTGAAGGCCGGAAGCTGGCGCTACGGGGGAACCCTCAAAGGGTTCGCTTAACCCTTCGGCAGTCAGGGTGGTGCTACGCCCGGGCCGCGGTGCCCTCGGGCGTGCTGGAATCTGGCCCGGGCGCCACCACTGGCACCGCCTCCAGGGTCAGCTCCAGTGCCTCCTGGATGCGCTTGACGAAGACCAATTCCAGATCCTTGCGGACACTCTCGGGGATGTCGACCATGTCCTTGCGGTTGCGGTCGGGAAGAATCACGCGTCTGATCCCGGCCCGGTGTGCCGCCAGGACCTTCTCTTTGATCCCGCCCACCGGCAGCACGCTGCCGCGCAAGGTGATCTCGCCGGTCATGGCAACGTCCCCACGCACCCGACGGCCGGTGAACAGCGAGGCCAGCGCCACGATCATGGCCACCCCCGCCGAAGGCCCGTCCTTTGACACCGCCCCGGCCGGCACGTGCAGGTGCACGTCCAGCTTCTCGAAATCCGGGTTGAGGTTGAATTCCTCGACATGGGTGCGCACCCACGACAGGGCGGCACGCGCCGATTCCTTCATCACGTCGCCCAGGTGGCCAGTGAGGATGAGATTGCCCTTGCCCGGCATCTGCGACGCCTCGATGAACAGGATGTCGCCGCCGGTGGGCATCCAGGCCAGACCGGTGGCCACGCCCGGTACTTCGGTTCGCTCCGCCACCTCGGAGAAGAATTTCTGCGGTCCCAAGAAATCGGCGATCTGCGCTGGGTCGAGCTTGGGCTGATAGGGCTCGTTTTCCGCCACCTTGACCGCGACGGCGCGGATGACATTGGCCACCTCACGCTCCAAGTTGCGCACCCCCGCCTCGCGCGTGTACTGCTCGATGATCGTGGTCAGGCTTTCCTCGTCGAAATTGATCTGCGTCTCGCCCAGTCCATGCTCGGCGATCTGCTTGGGCACCAGGTGGCGCTTGGCGATCTCCAGCTTCTCATCGCGGGTGTAGCCCGGAATCTCCAGCACCTCCATGCGGTCGAGCAGCGCAGGCGGGATGGTTTCCAGGGTGTTGGCGGTGGCAATGAAGATGACGCTGGACAGGTCGAAGTTGACCTCGAGGTAGTGGTCGGAGAAGACGTTGTTCTGTTCGGGGTCCAAGACCTCCAGCAAGGCTGCCGCTGGATCGCCGCGGAAGTCGGCGCCCAGCTTGTCGATCTCGTCGAGCATGAACACCGGGTTGCGCGTGCCCACCCGTCGCATGCCCTGGATGATCCGGCCGGGCAGGGCGCCGATGTNNTCGCGCGAGAGCGAGCGGGCCACCGATTTACCGAGCGAGGTCTTGCCCACCCCGGGTGGTCCCACCAGGCAGAGGATGGGGCCCTTCTTGCTGGGGGCCAGCTTGCGTACCGCCAGGTATTCCAACACCCGCTTCTTCACCTTCTGCAGGTCGTAGTGGTCGGCATCCAGCACCTTGCGCGCCTGGTCCAGCTCCAGCGTGTCGGTGGTCGCCTTTGACCAGGGCAGCTCGACCAGCCATTCCAGGTAGGTGCGCTGCACAGTGTACTCGGCCGACGAGGGAGCCATCTGGCGCAAGCGTTCGAGCTGCTTGCGCGCCACCTTGGCCGTGTCTTCCAGCATGCCCGACGCCTTGATCTTTTCTTCAAAGGAATCGAGGTCGCTGCTTTCGTCGCCCTCTCCCAACTCGTCCTGGATGGCCTTCAGCTTCTGGCGTAGCACCGCCTCGCGCTGATGCTTGGAGAACTCCTCGCGCACCTGCGTGTCGATCTTCTGCTTGACCTTGATCAGCTCGACCTTGCGCTGCAGGAGAACCAGCAGGCGGCGCAAGCGCTCGGCCACGTCTACCTCGACCAGCAGCGAGGCGCGCTCTTCGGCCGAGAGATCCACGGTGGCGGCGGCGATGTCGCCCAGGCGCGCCGGATCCTTGTTCTGGTCGAGAATCTGGGCCGCCTCGTCGGGAATGTCGGGCGAGATGGCAATGAGCTGCTTCGCCACGTCGTATACCGCCATGCCCAGCCCATCGATCTCGATGGGATCTTTGCGAATCTCAACCAGTGGATCATAGGTGGCGACCAGGAACGGCTTTTCCTGCACGAAGCCGGTGATGCGGCGTCGCTCGACGCCCCGGAGCACCGCCGTGACCCGGTTCTCGGCCGCCTTGACGATGCGCACGACCTCGCCCTCGACACAGACACCGTAGAGGTCCGCGCCGGCGGGCTCCTCCACATCCGCGTCTTTCTGGGTTCCCACCAGCAGGTGGACTCCCTTGCCCGGCAGGCTCTCGATCAACCGCAGCGACGACAGGCGTCCGATCTCCACGGGCATGACCGCGCCCGGGAACAGCACCAGGTTCCGCAGCGAAAGCAGGGGGAGCGATCGTGAGCCTTCGGGGGGCGTCATCTTGTTGATCCAAAACTAGGCCGGCAAAGCAGGAACCGCAAGCCCGCGAGCGCTGAAAGATCGTCGCTGCAGCCAGCCGTGTTGATGTGGTCGATGTCAGCTTGCATCAGAAGTCTCGGATCTTTGCGGGCCGGGTGCGGCGTTCGAGCTCCTCGGCCAGGCGACGGGATTCGAGGTCATCGGGTTTAAGACGCGGGACGACGATCTCGATACGGCAAAGCTGGTCGCCGCGGCCGCCCTCGGGCCGTTTGATCCCCTTGCCGCGCAGGCGCAGCTTGGCGCCGCTGGATGTGCCCCCAGGGACAGTCAACCTGACCTTGCCATCCAATGTCGGAACATCGACCTGCGTGCCAAGCGTGGCCTCGCCCAGGGTCAGAGGCAGCGCCAACTCGACGTCGTCCCCGGTGCGGCGCAGGTGGGCATCTGGTTGCACAACGATGTCCAGGTAGAGATCACCCGGCTGGCCTGACTTGGGCGCAGGCGCGCCCTGGCCCGGCACGCGCAGGCGAGCCCCGGTCTCGACGCCCGCGGGGATGTTGACGTCCACTGATTTTCCGCCCCCCGAGCGAAGGGTCCGCCGTCCACCAAGTGCAGCATCTTTGAACGTGACCTCCAAGTTTCCCACCATGTCCGCACCGCGGGCGGGTGCGCGGCCGCGGCCCCGACCCCGGCTGAACGACCCGGCGTTTCCGAAAAGATTGGCAAACATGTCGCCGAGATCGCCGAAACCGCCCACGGGCCCGCCGCCGCTGCCCCCACCGAAGACCTGCGCGAACGCGTCCGGGTCAAAGCCCTCAGGCATGCCGTCCGCGCCCACCGGCGCAGCCCGCAGACGGTCGTATTCGCGTCGCTTCTGTGGGTCGGAGAGAACCGTGTAGGCTTCGTTGATCTCCTTGAAGCGTTCGGTTTTCTTCTTGTCCCCGCCGGTGGCGTCCGGGTGATTCTCCTTGGCCAGTTTGCGGTACGCCTTCTTGAGCGCGTCTGCGCTCGCATCTGTGGAAACGCCCAGAATTTTGTACAGGTCCTTCATCATTCCATCTAGCTTACAGCGGATGAAGCTACGGTTGGCTTGAGACTGAATCCCAGCTCGTCGCCTTTGCGCGTGACCCACACGGTTTCGCCAGGGGCGAATTCGCCGGCAATCAGGCAGCGGGCGAGAGGGTTCTGCAAATACGTGGCGATCGCGCGTTTGAGTGGCCGCGCGCCGTAGACCGGGTCGAACCCCTTGTCGGCGAGAAACGACCGCGCGGCTGGGGCCAGCTCGATCCCAATGTCCCGCTCAAGCAAGAGCTTGCGGAAGCGTTCGATTTGCAGCTCGACGATGCGGTCCAAATCTGGTCGGGTGAGGCGTTCGAAGAGCACGACCTCGTCGACCCGGTTGAGAAACTCGGGTCGGAAGGTGCGGCGCAGGTCATCCATGACACCCTCGGTGTCGGGCGGATCGCCGAGAAAGCGTTTGCTGCCGACGTTGGAGGTCATGATGATGACCGTGTTGCGGAAGTCGACCGTGCGACCCTGACCGTCAGTCAGCCGCCCGTCGTCGAGCAGTTGCAGGAAGACGTTGAAGACGTCGCCATGCGCCTTCTCGATTTCGTCGAAGAGTACCACCGAATAGGGCCGCCGGCGCACCGCCTCGGTGAGCTGGCCCCCTTCTTCGTAGCCGACATAGCCAGGGGGCGCACCCAGCAGGCGCGAGACGCTGTGTTTTTCCATGTACTCGGACATGTCGATGCGCACCACATGGGTCTCGTCGTCGAAGAGGAAGGCGGCCAGGGCGCGTGCCAGTTCGGTTTTCCCCACGCCGGTCGGCCCCAAGAAGATGAACGAGCCAATCGGCCGGTTGGGGTCCTGCAATCCCGCGCGCGCGCGCCGAACCGCATTCGCGATGGCCTCGACCGCACGATCCTGGCCCACCACGCGCTCGTGCAGGCGCGCTTCCATGTTGGTCAGCTTGGCTTGCTCGCCCTCCAGCATCCTTTCCACGGGAATGCCGGTCCACTTGGACACCACCGCGGCGATATCGTCTTCAGTGACTTCCTCCCGGAGAAACGAGCCATCCTTCTGCGCTTCCGCCAGCACGTCGTTCTTGGCCTGCAGTTTCTTCTCCAGCTCGGGCAAACGGCCAAAGCGAATCTCCGCCGCGCGTCCCAAGTCGCCCTGCCGCTGCAGAAGCTGTGCTTGCGTCTTAGCCTCCTCGATCTCGCTCTTTAGTTTCTGCAAGTCGGTGATGACCTGTTTTTCGCGCTGCCAGGTCAGTTTCATGCGGTCCACCCGCTCGCGCAGCTCGGCGATCTCGGACTCGACCTCGGCCAGGCGATCGCTGGAGGCCTGGTCGGTTTCCTTGGCCAGGGCTGATTGTTCCATCAGGTGGCTGGTCAGGCTGCGTTCCAACTGGTCGATGGGTTCGGGCAGCGATTCCAACTCCATCTTCAAGCGGCTGGCCGCCTCGTCGACCAGGTCGATGGCCTTGTCGGGAAGCTGCCGCCCCGAAATGTAGCGGTTGGAGAGCCGCGCCGCTGCCACCAAGGCATTGTCGCGGATGCGGATGCCGTGGTGAACCTCGTAGCGCTCCTTCAGGCCGCGCAGGATCGCCACCGTGTCGTGCACCGACGGCTCGCCTACGAAGACCGGCTGAAATCGACGCTCCAGCGCCTTGTCCTTTTCGATGCGCTTGCGGTACTCGTCGAGCGTGGTGGCGCCAATGCAGCGCAGATCGCCGCGCGCCAAGGCCGGCTTGAGCATGTTGGCGGCGTCAACCGCGCCCTCGGCCGCGCCCGCGCCGACCAGGGTGTGCAGCTCGTCGATGAAGAGGATGACCTGGCCCTCGGCCGCCGCGATTTCCTTGAGCACCGCCTTGAGCCGGTCCTCGAACTCACCGCGGAACTTGGTGCCCGCCACCAGCGAGCCGAGATCGAGCGCCAGGATGCGTTTGCGCTTGAGCGATTCCGGCACGTCGCCGGACGCGATCCGCTGGGCGATGCCTTCCACGATGGCGGTCTTGCCCACGCCTGGCTCGCCGATGATGACCGGGTTGTTCTTGGTGCGGCGGGAAAGCACTTGCAGAGTCCGGCGCACCTCTTCGTCGCGACCGATGACCGGGTCCAGCTTGCCCTGGCGGGCCAGCTCGGTGAGATCGCGGGTGTACTTAGCCAGCGATTGGTAGCGTTGTTCAGCGTCCGGGTCGGTGACCCGCTGGCTTCCGCGCACGTCGGTCAGCGCCTTTAGGACCGTATCGCGATCCACCCCCGCCTCGCGCAGAACCCGTGAGGCCGCTCCCAGATCCTTGGACAGAAGGGCCAGCAGCAGGTGCTCGCTCGACACGTACTCGTCCTTGAATTCGTCGGCCTGGCGAGACGCCTCGTCGAGCAGATTCTTCAGGCGCCGGCCCACATAGGTTTCTGCCGCGGCGCCGCGCACCTGCGGCTCGGCCACAAGCGCTTCGTCCAGCTTGTGCAGAAGCCCGTCGGGATCCGCGCCCACCTTGCGCAGAACCGCCAGAGCCACGCCCTCTTCCTGGGTCAGCAACGCGCGCAGAAGATGCTCGGGCGTGACCTCTTGGTGCGCACGCTGCTCGGCCGCGGAATGTGCAGCCGCGAGTGCCTCCTGCGCCTTGATGGTAAGTTTGTCGAGCCGCATGGCTAGTTCCCTAGCTTCAGAATAGGCACGCCGCCTCGCGGGACAAGGGCTATTGGATTTCGGGGATGGTCACCACGACGGGCTTGCTCACGGTCATGGCGTCGCCCCTTTTTCTCTGGCTGTCTGAGCGAGCAGGATCATCCGGTTCCGCTGTTCGTCATCCTCGGCCTCCCAGCGCGCCCGGCGCACGAACTCCTCCACCGCTACTTCGTCCCGCTCGATCAGTAGGCGGCCTGTGGTGATGATCTCCCACTTGAGCACAGGCGGTGCGCTGCCCATATCGATGACGTCCACGTCGACTCCGATTTCGCGACCAACGATGTCCATGATTCGCGTGCGCTCAAGGCCAAGGGTCGGGTTGCACAGCACCGCCAAGTCCACGTCGGAATCCGCCTTGCCCACGCCCCTGGCCCTGGACCCGAAGGCCCAGCAGGCCACCACCCGACGTCCCCGCAAGGGGGCGCTGGCCAGCACGGCCTTTACGGTTCGATCAACCAAGGGATCCCCGCAGCCGATGTTAGCGCGTCGAGGCAGTCTGCTGGCCGCTGACTGTGGGGTGACCGCAGAGCGCGGTGTCCTTCTGGGCGTTTGGTCCTCTTGCTATTGAACGACGGGAACTATCGTGCCTCCCGAGAAGGCCACCGAGTCTCCACGGTCGTAGCTGTCGATGACGCCGAGGTTGGTGCGTCCAAAGCAGCCCAGGACCTGCTCTTCGATTCGGCTGTTGACTGCCGGCGGTTGTGTCCAGAATATGCGTGCATGTCGTATCTGGTTCTGGCGCGCAAGTACCGGCCACAGAAGTTCGAGGATCTCCTGGGCCAGGAGCATGTGGCGCGCACGCTGACCAACGCCATCAACATGGGCCGCGTGCACCACGCCTTTCTCTTCACCGGCGCGCGCGGCATCGGCAAGACCAGCGCGGCGCGCATCCTGGCCAAGGCGCTCTGCTGCGCACAGGGGCCGACCGCCACTCCCTGCGGTACCTGCGCCATCTGCCAGTCCATCTCCAGCGGGCAGTCGGTGGACGTGCAAGAGATCGACGGCGCGTCGAACACCGGCGTGGATGATGTGCGGGCGCTACGCGAGGGCGTGCGCTACCTGCCGGCCGAGGCGCGCAAGAAGGTGTACATCATCGACGAGGTCCACATGCTGTCGGTGAGCGCGTTCAATGCGCTGCTCAAGACGCTGGANNATCCCCGCAACCATCATGTCGCGCTGTCAGCGCTACGACTTCAAGTTGCTGCCCAGCAAGGTACTGGCTGACCACCTGGCGCGCATCTTGGGCAACGAGAAGATCGCTTTCGAGCCAGATGCCGTGCGACTGGTGGCGCGCGAGGCAGCGGGCTCGGTGCGCGATGGGCTGTCGCTGCTCGATCAGGTGGTGGCCTACGCGGGCGACGAGACGTTGACCCGTGACAAGGTGGCCGAGGTGTTGGGCGTGGCGGATCGCCGCCTGCTCTACCAACTGGCGGACAAGGTGCTGGCCCGCGACGTCGCGGAAACCCTACGGCATTTGGCCGATGCGATCGACCGCGGCGTCGATCTCATGCAGATGGCGCGGGGCTTCCTCGGCTTTTTGCACGATCTCGAGATCTTGGCCGCGGTTCCCGATGCCGAGGATCTGCTCGACGCAACTGCCGAAGAAATCGCCGAGACCAAGGCGCTGGCCGGAAAAGCGGGCAAGGGCTTGGCCACATCGCTCTTCGATCGCTGGGCGCGCGCGGTGGAGGACGCCGCGCGATCGCAGACGCCGCGCCTGCTGCTGGAAATGGGGCTGGTGGACCTGTGCAACGCGGAGCCGCTGCTCCCGCTCGGCGACCTGCTCGACAGGTTGGAGAAGCTGGAGGTTCGGCTGGGTGGCGCGGGCACGCTTCCCGCGCGGCCAGCGGCGCCGGAGCCGCGGCCCCGGGGCGCGCCGCCCGCGCGCCAGTCGGTCCCGGCTCCGGCCGTGGCGACGCTTCCGGCAACCGCGCCACCACTGCCGCCTGATTCGGACATCGCCGAAGTGTGGCGCAGGGTACGCGAATCGTTCGGACACCGGCCAGCCATGGCCGCCGCGTTGGACCACGCCGAAGTCGGAGGTTGGGAGGGCGGCGCGGTCACGCTGCAGTTCTCACAGAAGTTCGCTCTCGATCAGACCGCCCGGTTCAAGCCCGAGGTGGAACGCGCCCTCACCCAAATCACCGGCACGGCCACTCGGGTCGAGTTGAGAATGTCGACGGGCAAGGTGCTGCCGCTTCTGCGTTCTGAGGTCGGCCGCGAGGCAGAGGCGGCGCAGCTCGACCAGCACCAGCGCGAAACCGAAGCGCGCGAGCATCCCATGATTCGCAAGGCGCAGGAGCTGTTCGGCGTCGCGCCCAAGGAGATCAAGACCCCATGAGTGACGGACCCAATGTGCGCAACCTCATGGAGACCTGGCAGCGGGTGCAGGAACAGCTCAACCAGGCCAAGGATGCCTTGGGTGACAAGCAGGTCGAGGCTGAGACCGGCGGCGGCCTGGTCCGTTGCGTGGTCAATGGCCGCAGCGAAGTGCTGTCGATCACCATCGAGCAGTCGCTGCTGGCCGGAAACCAGAAGAAGATGATCGAGGATCTGCTGGTCGGGGCGGTGAACCTGGCCTTGGAGCGGGCTCGGCAGGTGGCGCAGGAAGACCTAGCGCGCGTGGCGGGAGGCTTCGTGCCACCGGAAAGCCTGGGTGGATGAGCAGCGCAGGCCCCATCGCGCGTCTGGTGGCCGAGCTGGGCAAACTGCCCGGGGTGGGCGAGAAGACCGCTGCGCGACTGGCCTTTCATATCCTGCGCGCGCCGGCGGAAGACGCGGCGGCGCTGGCTGCGGCCATCGGCGACATGCGCGCCAAGATCAGTTTCTGCAGTGTGTGCTGGGATTTCACCGAGCAGGACCCGTGCCCCATTTGTCGCGATGCCCGTCGTGATTCGTCTTTGGTGTGCGTGGTCGCCCAGCCGCAGGACGTCCTGGCCATCGAGCGCGCGGGCGGCTACCGCGGGCGCTACCACGTGCTGCACGGGGTACTTTCGCCTCTGGACGGCATCGGTCCCGGCGACCTGCGCGTCGCCGAGTTGGTCAAACGCTGCGGCGTCGAGATCAAAGAAGTCATAATCGCCACCAACCCGAGTGTCGAAGGCGAAACCACCGCCGTGTACCTGGCCAAATTGCTGCAGCCGCTCGGCGTGCGCTGCAGCCGCATCGCCACGGGAGTGCCCATGGGCGGCGAACTGGAGTATGCCGATCGTCTGACCCTTTCCCGCGCCATACACGGTCGCCGGGAGATGTAGGCGTCCCGTGACCTACAAGCCGCTCTGTCGCTAGTCCCAGATACCTGATAAGCTGCACTTCACTCTCACCATCGAATGTGGGAGAAAACCCAAACTATTCCCTACCTTGAAAGCCAGTCTGCCCCGATGCTAATGGTTGCGAAACTTGACGCCTTCCAATTGACTCGGCGCGAAGGAGCTTAGACAGCCACATGAGCGCCCCTGAAGTAATGTTCCCCGAGGAGCAACGACAGATCTCTTCTGTCTGTCAGCGCCTGCACCGAGATGCCAACGCCAAGGCGGTGCTTCTCATCGGCCGCGATGGGCAGCCCATTGCCGAGGCCGGCGAGGTGGGTGAGATCGACGTGACCTCGCTTTCCTCGCTGACCGCGGGCAACGTGGCGGCCACCGGCGGCATCTCCAAGATCCTGCGCGAGAAGGACTTCACCAGCCAGTTCCACGAGGGCGAAAAGACCCATGTGCACATCACCCTGGTGGCCGGGCGGGCCATCCTCGTGGTCCTGTTCGACGAGCGGTCATCGCTCGGCCTGGTTCGGCTTCGGGTTAGGAAAGCAACCGAGGAGATGGCGCGCCTGTTCGAGCAGGTGGCCAAGAAGGCCGCCGCGAGCACCGGGCCCTCCATTTTGAACGAGATTACCGACGCTGACATCGACAAGCTCTTCAACGACTAGCTGTCTCCCCAGATGAGCTTCATCAACTACTCATCCCGCGAGATCAACTGCAAGCTGGTGTACTACGGCCCTGGTCTTGGCGGAAAGACCACGAATCTGCAATTCATCTACGCCAAGACCAGCCCCGAGGCCAAAGGCAAGATGATTTCGCTCGCGACCGAGACCGAGCGGACATTGTTTTTCGACTTCTTGCCGCTTTCTTTGGGCGAGATCCGGGGTTTCAAGACGCGCTTTCACCTCTACACGGTGCCCGGCCAGGTCTTTTACGACGCCAGTCGCAAGCTGATCCTCAAGGGCGTGGATGGTGTGGTCTTCGTGGCAGACTCGCAGATCGAGCGTATGGAGGCGAACATCGAGTCGCTGGACAACCTGCGCCAGAATCTGATCGAACAGGGCTACGACCTCGACAAGCTTCCCTTTGTCATGCAGTACAACAAACGGGATCTGCCCAACATCGCGTCGGTGGCGGAGTTGCACGAGGCGCTCAACCCGACCAACGTGATCGAGTTCGAAGCGCGCGCCACCACCGGTGTGGGGGTTTTCGAGACCCTCAAAGCTATTGCCAAGGCTGTCCTGACCGAGCTGAGACGGGGTAGCGGCGGGTAGGGGCGACCTGCGGTCTACCGTGTGGCCGGTGCGTTTCGACCCGCCGAATTCCAGCGGATGAAATGGTCAATCGCTGTGCGGGGCGGTAGCGGTAGACTTGCGGTCGCCCCTACACAGAATGCGATACGGGCGACACGAGGAAGGTCTGCTCACCTGGACCGCGGAGCGTCCCTGCTCGGGTCGCACAAACGCTACGCTGGACCAAGCCGCAACGCCAGTGGGGCGGGTCGCAAGATCGCATTTTGCCCAACCACGGCTTACACTTGGAGCATGAGCGTCCGGTTCACCGTGGTATTCAAGAAAGCACCGGAAGACGCTCCTACCCGGCGAGCAGCCGGCGGGCGAGCAGCGTGTGTATGTTTCGTCGGCCGTCGGCGATCAAGTAGATCAAGACGGAGTGGCCAGTGAGCCGGTAGATCACCCGGAAGGGCTTGAAGAAGACCTGGCGGTATTCGCGGATGCCCAGAGTCAGCAGCTCATCAGGAAAAGAGCCTCGCTCCGGGGAGGTGGCCAGGCTTTCCGCCACCTCGACCAGCCGGTCGAGCACGTGATCCGCTCTCGCCGGTGAATCGAACCGGGCGATGTGGTCGTGGATCTCCTCAACGTCCCGTCTCGCGTCTTCCGTGACGAGGACCTGGTAGCGCATCAGCCACGTTCTCGCTGGGCACGCAGCCGCTCGACCACGCGGGCCAGGGGCTCGACCTTCCCCTGCTCGAACTGGTGATTGCCGAGCGCCAGGATCTTGAGCAAGGCCAAGGTCTCCTGGGTGGCTTCGTAGGAGGCTACGTCCTGAATCACAGCCTTGGCCGTCCCATTCTGGGTGATGACCATGGGCTCGCGCTGTTGGTCGAGTTGGCGCATGACCTCGGCGGCGTTGGCCTTGAGGAAGCTGATGGGTCTGACCTGAGTCGAGTAGCGCATGACCGAAACCTCCAAGGACCAAATATAGTCCTTTAATGGCCCGGTGCCAGCAGACCTCCAAGCACCAGCGCGCCCAGGCCGGTGGCCGGTAGGGGCGACCTGCGGTCGCCCATGCCCTATTTTCGCAGCACCAGCGCGCCCAGGCCGGTGGCGAGGACGGCGTTGGCCGTGAGCCACGCGCGGTCGAGAACGTCGGGCACGAAGCGGACATCGGCCGGGTATGCGCAGGCGGCAAACAGCAGCCCGCCTGCTACGCCGAAGGCTAGACCAGCCAGGGCCGGGCGCAGGGAGCCCACGCTGTAGAGCAAAGCCACCGCGCCGAACGGAAACAAGGCACTCCACAGCAGGGGATTCCCTTGGCTGGCGGGGCCCAGGAGAAACGCGAGCGATTCCAGCGCGCCGGTGCCGATGGGCGAGTCGGCCAGCCACGCGGGGGTTGGGAGCGACGGTAGAAAGAAAAGTCCGGAAGCCCCGAGTACCAGCGCGCCGGCAAAGCCCCAGGCTCGCGCGCCGCCGAGTTTCTCGCGCCGGCGCATCCCGCCCAGGCCCAGCAGCCCCAAGGCCGTGGCCAGCCCGAGGCTGGCCACCCCGCGCGAGCCTCGGGCTTTTTGCAGGGCAGCCTGGGCGTCGGCGATCCCAGCGCCGTAGTGGTCGTCAATGCGGCGGCCGCCGGCTGAGGACACCGGCTTGGGCTTGCGGGCTGTGTCGACCAACACGGCCTGCACGGCGTCGGGCCGCGTGACCCCGGCGCCTACCACCAGCGCCGCGATGCCCGCCACATGGGGCGCCGCCATTGATGTCCCCATGAACCACAGGTACCCGTCCTGCGCAGCGCCGGGCAGGACGGTGTTCTGCAGGATACCATCGGGCTTGCCGTCGCCGTTTTGGTCCACGCGGGTGTTCCCGCCGGGTGCGGCTATGTCTATCTCCTTGCCCCAGTTTGAGTAGAAAGTCGTGGTCTCGTCCCACTGGGTGGCAGCCACCGCGATGACATCAGGGTAGCGCGCGGGGTAGCTGACCCGGCCACGGCCGTCGTTTCCTGCGGCTGCCACCACCACCACGCCCTTGCGATGCGCGTACTCGATGGCACGGCGGACGGGAGTGACCGGGAAGGGCCCGCCCAGGCTAAGATTGATGACGTTGGCATCGTGGTCGGCGGCAAAACGGATAGCCTGGGCGATGGCCGCCATCGAGCCCGCGCCCCGGCTGCTCAAGACCTTGAGTGGCATGATGGCAGCGCGGAAGGCGATCCCGGCCACCCCGCGGCGGTTGTTGGTGCTCTGGGCAATGGTCCCAGCCACATGAGTGCCATGGCCGTGATCGTCGTCGGTCTTGTCATTGTCGGCCACGAAGTTGAAGCCAGGAACGAAGCGCGTGCCCTGCAGGTCAGGGACGCGGGTGACGCCGGTATCGATGACGGCCACCACGACGCCACGGCCCTGGCCCAGCTTCCAAGCTGCGGGCAGCCCGACTTGGCGCATGTGCCACTGGTAGCGGAAACAGGGATCATTGGGGAAACCTGTGCCAGCCTCGCCCGAGCGGTCGTCGCTCGCGCATTCGGGCGCGTCAACCGGCGGTGCAGCCGGCGTCCAGTCCTCGGGAAACAAACTGACCGGGGTGTCGTAGTCGACTGACTCGACCATGGGGTCCATGCGCAGCCTGCGGGCCGCGTCCTGCGCGTCTTGCGGCGTGCGAAAACGGATGCGATACATCCGGTCGCTTACCGAAAAGCGACTAATGGGTTCGTCCACGTAGCCACGGGAGGCCAGCTCCTGGTCGGTGATGTCATCCCGAAAGTCGACGATCAGGGTGGTGGGGCTCGCACGTTCCGCAGCAAGCAGCTCGTCAGCCGGAGGCGAGCCGCCAGGGTGGGGAGACACACCACGCCATGACCAGGCCGTGATCCCGGTCAGCCCCAGCAAGATGGCGGCGGCTGTGGTTGCACGCATCAGCATTGAGTATATGCGGCTCCGGGGTCGGCCACAGCTCGCGCGGCAGAATATCTCATTGCATTAGGGGAGGGAAGACGGGCCAGGCCTGTGGCGGGCGGCGGCACGAGGTTGACCCTTCTCAGGGCAGCCGCGTCACTGCTGCTAGTGTACCCACGAGTAGGTTGACGTGGGGGAACCTAGGAGAATAAAGTTCTACCGCCCGAGCCTATCCACGACCACGCCGCACGCCCCTGCAGGAGCCTTTCCCCAAATGTCGCTAGCTTCGAAAAGGTATCGCTATGCCGCGCTCCTCACCATTCTCAGCGCGGCGGCCACCTGGGCGACTCTGGCCAAGGCTGAAGATGCGGACTCTGTGCAGAAGGTTGTCGAGCTCAACAAGAAAGCGCTAGCCGCCTTTGCCAACCTCGACGTGGAAGAGGCAACCAAGCTTCTCAAGCAAGCACTTGAGATCTGTGGAACTGCGCAGCTAGAGAAGCACCCCGCGGCTGCGCGCACGCACGTCCATTTGGGCGCGGTCTACGTGGCCGGGCTCAAGCAGCGCGACCAAGGCATGGAGGAGTTCAAGAAGGCGTTGCGGATCGATCCCACGATCAAGGTCACCAAGGCCCTGCTCAACCCCGAGGTTCAGTCAGCATTCGCAGAGGCTTCCATGGATGTCACGGAAGGTGCCGAAGCAGGGGGGAGCGCCCCTGGCGCGGCCCAGCCCGAGCCTCAGGCCGCGCCGCCCACCCAGCCGGCGCCGCCCCCCCAGCCGGCGCCGCCTGCCCAGCCCCCGGCCTCGGCCGAAAGCGCAATCGTTCACACCCCGGTTACTCAGGGCGTAGTGGGCCAGCCCATCATTATCAAGGTACAGGTTCCGGAGTCATTGGATGCAGAGAGGGTAGTGGTGCTCTACCGGCCCGAAGGTGCGACGGACTTTCTCACGCGCGAGATGGACCCGGTCAAGGACAGCGATTGGTACCAGACGGAGATTCCACCCGAGGCGACCAGAGGCGCATCGGTTGCTTACTACATCCTGGCGCAGAACGCAGAGGGCCAGCCGCTAGCGCAGAAGGGGAGCGTGGAAGAGCCGCTCGTCGTCACCCTGGGTGGCGAGGGAGTCGAAGGCGCGGGCCCTGGGGGCGAGACCGCCGAGGAGGGCGAGGAGGCCGGCGAGGAGGGTAGGGCTCCCTTCCTCTGGTTTACCCTGGCCGTAGGCAGTGGCTTCGGCTACCACTCGGGCACGCCCGAGGCGAATCGCACCAACGACTACGGAGACAAGCTGAAGAGTTCCGGCATCGCCTGGTCCGAGCTTCTGCAGATCGCACCCGAGGTTGGCTTCTTCATTTCTGAGAGTCTGGTTGTGTCGCTGCAGGGTCGAATTCAGATCGTGACCGGCGCCACCCAGGTCAATGGCAGCCAGGTCGGCGGCGCTTGCAAGGGAGGCACCTGCCA
>PMBS01000038.1 GCA_003153015.1 Myxococcales bacterium | reverse complement strand
CTTCCCAAGCACCGCCACCAGTGTCAGCGCCGCCGCCAGGCCGAGAACGCCGGGAGCCGCAAACGAACGGAGATCCGTCCTCAAGCCCATGAGTACGAAGAAGATCGGCGCCAGGAACCCCGAAATGGGATGGATGAGGTCTTCCAGCGGATGCTCGCCGCGATCGACGAAACCACGGTAGTGCACGTCCTCCAGGATGAGGCCGGCGGCAAAGGCGCCGACGATGGGGGCCAGACCCACGGTGTTGGCGAGCCAAGAGAGAAGAAAGCACAGGGCCAGACCGAGGGCCAGAAGCACGCCATGCGCGTGCAACCTGGAGGCAAGTTGGAACAGCCTAGGCGATAAACGCACGCCGAGAAACAGGGAGATCACGAGAAAGGCAGCTGCTTTGAGAATGATCACGGCCACACTGGTGAGCGAAAACGGCGCTCCTTGATCCGCCGCGCCGATCATTCCGGTGACAACGGCCAGGACCACCAGTCCCATCACATCGTCGAGCACGGCGGCCCCGAGGATGATGCGTGCTTCCTGTGTTTGCAGACGGCCCAGGTCTTTCAGCACGCGCGCGGTTATGCCCACGCTGGTAGCGCAGAGAGTTGCGCCCAGAAAGGCATGCACGTAGATGCTGTGTCCGGGGAGCAGCCAGGCTCCGACCCCCCAGCCGAGCGCGAATGGCGTGACGACCCCCAGGGTTGCCACCAGCAAAGATGGAAGCCCCACCTTCAGCATCTGCCCGACCGTCGACTCCAGCCCGACTTCGAAGAGCAGGACGAGCACCCCGAGCCGGGCCAACATGTCGATGGACGGATCGGTCAACAGGTAGTCGAAACCGGAGTACCCGACCAGACTGAGATTTCCCAGCAGCACTCCGACAACCAGCTCGCCAAGAACCGCCGACTGGCCCATGCGCACAGCCAATTCGCCACCCAGCTTGGCGGCCACAAGGATAACGGTCAGAGCCAGAACGACAGAGGCCACCGGATCGCCGTGCCCGGCACTTGGCGAGGCGAAGGCCGCGGCTGGCACCAGCGTCAGGACTAGGAAGACACCTCGGCTCCACCGACGTTTGAACATGAGGGATTCACGTGCAATCTTGCACGTACCGGGCCAACATTCGAGTTTCACGGAGACGCCGACGACATGAAGGGCTCGGGTCGAGCGTCCCCTGCTGCGAATCCCAGTCACCCAGGCAGGGCACGCAGGGTAGCGAGGACGTGGTCCTGCTCCGCTGGCGACATGCCGTGGAACAGGGGCAGCAGGATGGTGTTGTCGCGAGCGTGTTCCGAGACGGGCATGCGTAGACAGCGCCCAACGGCGTGGGCCGCCGGATCGCAAGGTTCCTGACCGCAGGACCACGCGGCCTTGGCGTAGGCTGGCTCGGCGTGGGCGTTGCCGATGCCGCGCCGGCTGGCCACCCCGCGGTCGAGCAGGAACTGCATGATCTCGACTTGGGACATGCGCCCGCCTGCGCGCAATGTGGTGGGGTAGCTCTGCCAGTTGCTGCGCAGCCAGGGTGGCTCGCTCGGTGGTGCCAGCAACGGATGGTTGGCCAGGGCGTTGGCGTAGCGAGCCGCCAGCGCGCGGCGCTCGGCGAGAATGGCCGGCAGGCGCGCCAACTGCGGCCGGCCCACCGCGGCCTGCAGGTCGGTCATGCGGAAGTTGAACGCCGGTTCGGAGAAACTTTGCTCGCCGCTTCCCATCGCGGGAGGTGATGGGACCCTTTGAGGATCCCATACTAGCGACATCGCGTGCTGGCGCAGCAAACGCAGGCGCTCGGCCAGCGAGGGGTCGGACGTGGTGATCATGCCGCCGTCACCGGTGGTGATCAGCTTGCGCGGATGGAACGAGAAGCAGGCCAGCAGACCGTGGGGCCGGCCGATGGGTTGCCAGTCGCCGTCGAAAAGCATCTCGCTGCCGATGGCGCAGGCGGCGTCTTCGATGACCGGCAAGCCGCGCGGCCGGGCGACGGCCAAAATGGCAGGCAAATCACAGGGGAAGCCGATCTGGTGCACGCACAAGACTGCACGCGTGCGCGGGGTGATGGCGCGCGCGAGCGCGGCCGGGTCCATGCCGTAGGTGTCGGGAAGGACGTCGACGAAGATGGGTCGCGCACCCACCGCCACCACCGCATTGGCTGTGGCGATGAAGCTGTGGCTGACGGTGGCCACATCGTCGCCCGGCCGCACGCCTGCCACCCGCAGGGAAAGCTCCAGGGCCACCGTGCAGTTGGACACCGCTACCGCGCAAGGCGCGCCCACCGCCGCCGCGAACTCGCGCTCAAAGGCCGCCACTTCCGGGCCCTGCGCGACCCAGCCCGAGCGAATGACCCTGCTGGCCGCCTCGACCTCGGCATCGCCGAGCGCCAGCCGAACAATGGGAATCTGCATGGCCCCAGGATCGGGCCTGCGCGGCCCCGGCGCAAGTGATGTTGTGCAACCACGCGGGGCGACCGGCGCTCGCCCTGGCCGCGTGTCTTGTGGCTGCCTGAACCCCTGCTGGCCGCCGACAGATGCTATTCTCGCAAGTATGACCCGCATCTTCCCTGGCACGATGCCTTCGCCCCGAAGGTCGTGAGCCCTGCGTATGTCGTCGCCGACAACTTCCCGCAGGACCACGGGCCTGAAGCAGGTCTTTCGCGCCCTCGACAACCGCAACTATCGGTTGTTCTTCTTTGGCCAGGGCGTGTCCTTGATCGGAACCTGGATGCAGACCATCGCCCTGGGCTGGCTGATCTACCGCATCACCCATTCGCCTTTCCTGTTGGGCATGGTGGGCTTTGCCGGCCAGCTCCCCATGCTCCTGCTCACGCCGCTGGCTGGCGTGCTCTCCGACCGTTGGCAGCGTCGGCGCGTGTTGGTGGTGACGCAAAGCCTTGCCATGCTCCAGGCCTTGGTGCTGGCCTACCTGACGCTCGCCGGGCTTATCCAGGTTTGGCAGATTATGGTCCTGGCGATCTTCTCGGGCGCAGTCAACTCCTTCGACATGCCCACCCGCCAAGCCTTCACCCTGGAGATGGTCGACCGGCAGGAGGACCTGCCCAATGCCATTGCCCTGAACTCGTCAGTCTTCAATGTTTCGCGCCTGATTGGCCCAACCATCGCCGGGATCCTCATCTCACTGGTTGGGGAGGGCGTGTGCTTCCTTCTCAATGGCCTCAGCTACATTGCGGTTATTGCAGCTCTGCTTTCCATGCGCTTGGTTCGCCCACAGGCGCATGCCTTGCAAGAGAATCTCTTGCGAGACCTGCAGGTAGGCGTGCACTACGCCTTTGGGTTCTTGCCCATCCGCAATATCCTGCTGCTGCTGGCAGTTGTAAGCTTGGTGGGCATGCCCTACACCGTCCTGATGCCAGTCTTCGCCAAAGACGTGCTTCGTGGCGGGGCGCAGACGCTCGGAATCTTGATGGCTTGTGCTGGGGTTGGAGCACTGACCGGGACGATCTACTTGGCGGCGCGCAACTCGGTTGTGGGCTTGGGAAGAAGAATTCCGCTTGCCGCGGCCTGTTTCGGGCTGGGGCTGATAGGCTTCTCACTGTCCCGCCACATGCTCCTCTCCCTGCCCCTTATCGCGGTTGCCGGATTCGGGATGATGGTGAATATGGCGTCCTCCAATACCATCCTGCAGACTATCGCCGAGGAGGACAAGCGCGGCCGGCTCATGAGCCTGTACGCAATGTCCTTCGCAGGGATGGCGCCGCTTGGCAGTTTGTTGGCAGGCACGCTATCGACCCGCATTGGCGCACCAGCCACCCTAGCCCTCGGCGGCTTTGTGTGCCTGGTCGGGGCGGGCCTGTTTGCGCTGCAGTTGCCGCAACTGCGAGCACTGGTCCGGCCGATCTACAGCCAGAAAGGCATCCTCCCTGCCCTGGCCTCGGGTTTGTCGGCCGCAGGCGAACTTTCTTCGCCAACCCGCGAAGGCTGAGCTCGACCTAGCATCGAAGCTAGCTGTTTAACCACAGAGACCACAGAGGCCACAGAGCCGGACCGGATGAAGAAAGGGGTTTGGACTCTCCCATCCTCACCCCACTCCGAGCTCTGCGTGCTCTGCGCTCTCTGTGGTGAAAAAGCTCACCAAAGAACTCAGAAGGCCCCTATGTTGATCGTACAGTCATTGAAGCAATAGACCCTGGCATCTGGGGCGTTCGATGGTTGCAGGTCGGCGTCCAGCTTCACGCCGTTCAGCGCACCCATGTCACATTGCTCGCCTTGGTATGTGTCGAGATAGCCGTCGCCGCAGAAGTGAGGTGTCATACATCCCACCGTGCACCCGCCGTACCCTGGATTGTCACCATACGCCCTGCCCAAGTCGCATTGTTCGTATGGAGAGTTTGTCACGCCATCTCCGCAGAAGGGCCCCCGCTTGCAATCTTTCGTGCAGCCGCCGTAGGTGGTGTCGTTGTTCGGCCCCGGGCACCCCAGGGGGACTCGCACTGTTCCATCGCCGCAGTCGCATTCCTCGCCGATTGCCACGATCCCGTCGCCGCAGCGAGGAGCGCAATCTGAGAGTTTGGTGCCGGAGCCATTGAGAGTGAGCTTGTAGTTCGACTCGATCGGGTGCCGGTCAGCCCCGAAGATGGCGAGCTCATAGACCTTGTTGCTTTCCAACCCAAGGTTGACGAATCGGCTGCGAAAGTCATCCGGTGTAACCGGAGCCGGGGGGGTTGCGTTTGCGGGTGTGCACCCTGCTGCGACGTAGCCCGCCTGGGTAGTTGTGATATTTCCGGCCGCGTCTAGACAGCCGCCCTCGGTGATGGACGCCTGACTCTGACCTGGGCCACCCGAAACAACGACCTGTCCCGGAATGTCCTGATGAGTACCACCCAGATCGAGGACCAAAATGCCGTTGATGAAAGCAAAAAGGTCGTTGGTGCCGGAGAGCTGGATCCTGAAGCCAGCCGTGCTGTCATACACGAAGAAGTAGCGCATCTCCGTGGTGAAGTAGTAGTCGTGCTTGACACCGGGAACCGCCGTGATCCAGCAGCCATTGCTGATGTCCGTACCAGCCCCGCAATCACCCGCGACGATGCGTGGCGGGAAGAGATACTGGTCGCCGGTGCAGGTGCTCCAGAGGGGAGTTCCATTGCCATGGTTCCAGTAGGGCCACAGGTCGCACAGCGTGATCTGGCTGGGATTCAGGATATCGAGGGGGAAGAAACCACCCTGGGCCAGATGTAACATGCTGGCTGAGTACTGGTACAGATTTGTGCCAATCTCCCGCAACTCGAGTGCCGAGGTGAAGGTCTTGTTCACGCTGCCGTCGTCCTTGAACCACTGACCAAAACTGTTGGCGTCCCTCACAATGGGCACTGGTCCGTTGAAGATCTGGCCGCCCGGATTGGGGGAGCCCAACCCACCCCCGATGAGGCCGCCGTTTCCATCGGAGAGTGGACTGTCGTTGCCGGCCTGGGTGTAACCCCCGGGAATGCGGGCTGAATTGCCGAGGTTCCAGTCGCTGAACTGGCAGGCGCACTGGTTATTGGCGCGGGCCGAGTTGTATTGCGGCTTGCCGTTCAAGAGTTCCGGGGCCGCGATGTCCCAGCAACGCGCGGTCGAATCGTTACCCCGGGCCGGCCCGCCCGAAACCGGGACACATTTGGTCGTGGGCGCGGTGGCTCCGTTCGCCTTGGTGCCGAGGAAATAGAAATCGGGGTGGCCGCCCAGGTAGACGTTCTCAGGCTGGAAATCTCGGTAGACTATGGAGAGATCGAAACAAGTGCCAGTACCGGATTGGCAAGGCGACGAATTTGCCTGCGTGCTGGCACAAGTGACCCCAGCCTCCATCTTGCAGTCGCTTCCGCAGCCATCGCCGCTGGCCTGGTTGCCATCGTCGCACTCCTCGCCCGGATCGATGTTCCCATCGCCGCATGCGGTAGAGCAGGCCTGGTTGTGGCCAGCGCTGTCGCGGCAGTTCGGTTCCTTGGTGCAGGTCTTCGAGCAGCCGGTTGCGTCCCCGAAAAAGAGGCCATTTTGGCCCTTGCAACCGCTCGGCAGATTTGCCGGATCCTTGCCGCAGTCGCATTGCTCGCCCGTTTCCTTGATTCCGTTTCCACAAACCGCCTTCCTGCAAAGCTGGCCGGGCGTCGGGGGGCAGGTGGAGCCGGGCTCTACCTGGCACGTGCTCGAGCAGCCATCGCCGCTGACGGTGTTTCCGTCGTCGCAGGTCTCGCTACCCGTGAGCCTGCTGTCACCGCAGATTGGGGAACAGAGCCTTCCGGGCACGCGACACTCCCAGCCGGGTTCGATACTCTGGCAGTCTGCTGAGCAGCCATCGCCGCTGACGGTGTTTCCGTCGTCGCAGGTCTCGTCAATGGTCAGTATTCTGTTGCCACACAGAATCTGATTGATGCAAGGCTGCCCCGGAACAGGACACAGGTAGTCGAATGCAATTTGGCAGAGGGCATTGCAGCCAGTATCGGAAACAGCTTTAGGACCGATCTTCTGGCTAGCGGGTACACCGTCATCGCATTCCTCGCCCGGGTCGATGATGCCATCGCCGCAGTGCTTGAAAGAGGTGGTGCCCCCAGCTCCGGCGGTGCCCAGATCCCGTGAAATCCCCGCGTCGCGTGAGCTCGTCCCCCCTCCTATTCCACCTGTCCCGGCCGTGCCGCCAGCACCAACGCCGCCATGTCCGCTCCCGCCTCTTGCAACTGTGCCACCCATGCCCCCTGTGGCGATCGGAGCGTCTGGTGGCCTGCCAGTGCCGCCGCCGCTGCCCGAGGCGCCAGCGTCGGGCCCGGCGGGATGTCCGGCCGCTGCATCAGGCAAGGGCTTGAGGCCATTGGCGCACGCCGCAGCCAGTGCGGCGAGCAGGCAAGGAACGCTGAGGCGCACATACATGGTGCAGAGCGCTTTCATGGTCAGTCTCCTGCAGTTCAACGCCGCACAAGATCCCCCAGGATCAGGCGGCATGAAGGAGGCGGCCTTCGCGAAGCACGGTGCCCGGCAGTGAGGCTTGAAGGTGAACGCGCGCTTCAAAGTAGCCGTGCGAGCACACGACCACGTCGGCGGCGATTCCGGTTCCGCGCAATGCCTGGTAGCCGATCCTGCTGGCCCGTGCTTCTGGTGCGACCCCATCCGGGACCACGACCAGCAGGTCGTAGTCGCTGTCCGGGCCGTCGTCGCCTCGCGCCCTGGAACCGAATAGGTAGATGCGCTCAGGAGCGTAGGCATCGCGCAGGCGGCGAACCGCCTCGGCGAGACTTTGGTCAGAAAGAATCGATACCACGCTCATGCTGAGAGGATATTCTATCACCAGAACGTCACGCCGGCTGGTTGCCTTCGCGAAAGTACCGTGGCCGTCGTTTCAGAAGCCTCCCGCCTCGATCAAGAGCAACCCCTGGGCGTGACTCGGCAGGACCCTGCAAGCCCTCTGGTTGGCCTTCCGGCGCCGTGGTATCCTGCAAGTATGACCTTCACGGTCGACGTGCCGGATACGATGCTCAGGGCGCTCGACGTCTCGCCTGCCGAGGCCTCCGCCAAGCTGCGTTTGGCTGCGGCGATGAAGTTCTACGAATTGGGTAAACTGTCATCCGGCGCCGCTGCCGAGTTGGCCGGGATCCCAAAGCCGGTTTTCTTGACCAGGTTAGCTGACTTCGGCATCGATGCGTTTCGTATGAAGCCAGAGGAACTGGACCAGGACATCGAGTTTCTCCGGCGTCATGAAGGCGATTGAGTACATCTCGAATACGTCGCCGCTTCAGTACCTGCATCAAATCGGCGAACTTGATCTCCTTCCCAGGCTGTTCCGTCGCATAGTGGTGCCCGGTGCGGTGGAAGCCGAATTGGCGGCTGGCCGTGCACTCGGCCACGTTCTGCCTGATCTCGGCGCGCTTCCATGGGTCGATGTCCGTCGCGGCATACGCGCGCCACGCACCATGCTTGCCCACGGCGACCTCGGGGCCGGGGAGCGGGAGGTTCTGTGGCTGGCCACTGCGATCCCAGGAAGTATGGTTTTCCTCGACGACGGCGACGCCCGCCGGGCGGCACTCGCGCTCAGTATCCCCGTTTCCGGAACGCTCGGCATCCTGCTTTTCGCCAAACAGAAGGGCGTGATCGGCCTCGTTCGACCGCTGCTTGACCGTTTGGAATCAGCCAGGTTTCGCATGGCTCCGAACCTGCGAGCTCTAGTGCTCGACCGGGCAGGCGAGAGCGCGTGATCGAGCCGGCGCTTAGCGGTTGAAAAGACGCGCAGGCGAGTTCGTGGACATGTTCCCCTTGTGGTCATTCCCGCCGGGGTTGCCATTCAACGCCCCGGCCTGACCGGGGCGGCGACCAGCGCCGGCGCAAAAGGAGTCCTTGAATGTGCCACGAGTGGCAAAGCCTACCCGGCGCGCGCGAACGCATCGACATTCGCCCAGTCGGAAGCTCCCTTGGAGTGTTCACCGGCACTGCGATGATGGACCCGGCCATCGCGCAGGCACTCTGGCCGTCATTTCAGCGGCTCCGCGCCTGGATCACGAACCCTTCTGGGCGTCACTCGGCCGGAATGTTGTAAGACTCTGGCACCGCCATCGCGCCACCTGGTTGAAATCTTGAAGGACTTTGATGGCCTCCAATTGAAATCTTGCAGAACTCTAGGCACTGCCATCGCGGCACAACCTTCGCTTCTTGATGACTGCCTCCAGACATCGATTATTGCAGCAGGAATGGCCAGGGAAAATCCCTGGCCTGAGAGGGTGGGAATCTCGCGGTCTCGGCTGCGCCTTCGACGCACGTTCCAGTGGGCGTGCCAGCGAATCTGCCCGTCACTGCCGCCGATGTGAGATGACCCCCATCGGACAGATGGAAGCTGACGTTCACGACGCCCGGAACCCTATACTGGTTGTAGCACTCCTTCACTCTCAGCTGGACCGCCTTCATCGCACTCAGAATGTCGCGTTGGGACAGCCTGGGCAGCGCCACGCTCGGCGTCCGAGGCTTGGCGTCGCCCGGCTTGTTGCCCGCCTGGTCCGGCAGGACATCGCTGGAGCCTCCCTTCTTGGGATCCGCTGGTGGCGGGATGACCACAGCGGGTTCCTGGGTTTCCGGGGCGGGCCTCACGCTGGCGCGAGAACCGACGTCTGGTGCCGCCTCGGCCGGCGTCCCGATTCCCTGGGAATCAATCCGGTACAACCTGGCACGGGAAGATTTCGATTCTTTTCCTGGCTTCCCTTTTCGCCTCGGCTCGCCTTCAGGCATGGGCGCCGTTGGCGCAGGCTCCGGCGCCGCAGCCGCCGCCGGTGGAGGCTCGGGGGCTGGCAACGGCGTGATGGTCGGCGCCGGCGCCGGCTTCGGGGTAGGCGGCGGAATTGTTCTCGGCGTGGCCACGGGTGCAGACGAAGGGCGCGTGTCAGCCCGCCGCGCGCCAACCAGCAAGTAGGCCCCGAGCAGCAGCAGCACGCCGACCGCCGCGATGATGGCATGAATCGGCCTGATCCGATTCCGCGGTGGCTGAATCGAGTCGTCGACGGTCCGCGCCGCATCCGCGTCGGGCTTGGGCATATCCCGCGGCGCTGGGGCGGCGGGTGGTCGTACAGGTGTCCCCGCGACCGGGGTTGTGCCGTACCCGATGGTCGCGCTGGCTGACGGCGCGGCTGACAC
>PMBS01000222.1 GCA_003153015.1 Myxococcales bacterium | reverse complement strand
GCCTACTGCGCAACTTCGGCTAGCCCCTTCCAGCGTGACCACGTTCGTCGGCCCGGTCACGCCCTGACCGGAGGAAGGCGAGCCTTTTCACCACAGAGGCCACAGAGGTCGCAGAGCCGGACCGGAAAGAAGACGGGGTGGGCTCCTGTCCGGTCCGAACCCATTCCTTCCTTCCGGCCTCTGTGTTCTCTGTGGCCTCTGTGGTGAAGAAGCAAACTTCTGGCTCCCCGAGCTCACGTCTGCCAAAGTGACAGGAAGACGGGCGCATTGGCCAAACCTGTGTCAAGATGGCACGTTGCCAACTTTGCCAGAATGTCGCGATCGGATAGCGTTGTGTTTACGGATGGTTGTGCGGCGTCCGCCGAGTCGGATGCTCCTGGCATCCGTCTTGAAAGGCTGGACGAGGAACTGCCTACGTGACAAGTGACGCCCAAGCCAGCGCGGCCCGAGATTCCGCCGCCCCGACCATCCTGATCGTCGACGACGAGCCGGGTATAGTCGACTCGTTGAGCAAAATCTTCGAGCGCGAATCTCTGCGGGTGCTGACAGCGCGCAGCGGCGCAGAAGCGCTCGATATCCTGCGCCGCGAGCCGGTGTCAGTGGTGCTCACCGATTTGATTATGCCCGGCATGTCTGGCCTGGATCTGCTCAAAGCCAGCCGCAGCATCTCGCCGGAGACCGAAACCATCCTCATGACCGCGTACGGCTCGGTGGAGAATGCCGTGGATGCCATGAGGCAGGGTGCCTACGACTTCGTCACCAAGCCGCTCAAGCGCGCTCATGTCGTTCGTGCGGTCAGCAAGGCGCTGGAGAAACGCAATCTCCTGCAGGAGAACCGCTCGTTGCGCGCCCAACTGGCCGCCGAACGCCAGAAGACGCTGATCGGACAGTCACTGGCCTGGCGCCGCACCATGGAGACGGTGATGCAGGCAGCGCCGTCGATGGCCACGGTGTTGCTCTTGGGCGAATCGGGAACCGGAAAGGAGCTGCTGGCGCGGGCCATTCACGCCGCTTCGCCGCGCGCATCTGGTCCCTTTGTTCCCGTCAACTGCGCGGCACTCCCGGAGACGATTCTCGAAGCCGAGCTTTTCGGCTACGAGCGCGGGGCGTTCACCGGGGCCATCCAGCGTCACGACGGCCGCTTTCTGCAGGCCGACGGCGGCACTCTCTTCCTCGACGAGATCGGCGAAATCCCCACCCACGTGCAGGTCAAGTTGCTGCGCGTGCTGCAAGAAGGCGAGGTGGAGCGCTTGGGCGGCCGGGCAACCAAAGTTGACTTGCGCCTGGTCGCGGCCACCAACCAGGACCTGCGCGGCGCGGTCCGGGAGGGTCGCTTTCGGGAGGATCTCTACTACCGTCTCAACGTCATCGCCTTGCGCGTGCCGCCCCTGCGCGAGCGGCGCGACGACATTCCCCTCTTGGCCGAGCACTTCCTGCGTTTCTTTGGCGAGCGGAACGGCCGCCATCTGGCGGGTTTCGCCCGGCCCGCGGCCGAGGCTCTGGTGCGCTACGACTGGCCGGGCAACGTGCGCGAGTTGGAGAACACGATCGAGCGTGCCGTGGTCTTGTCGCGCGGGACCGCAGTGGAGCTGGACGATCTGCCGGTCGAGGTGCGCACGGGCCAGGGCAGTGCCAGCGACGGAAGGAGCATTACTTTCCCCATCGGGACGCCGCTCGGAGAAATCGAACGACGCGTGATCCACGCAACCCTGGGCCACGTGGGAGGTGACAAGCGCCTATGCGCACAGTTGCTGGGGATCGCAACCCGGACCATCTACCGACGCCTCGAAGAGGAGAAGGAAGGGACACCGGCTGAGAGCGCCGAGGAGGAGAAGGAAGCGCCGACGGCTGAGAAGACAGATGGGAGAGCAGACGACACAGGGATGGAACCCGCCTAGCGCCCGCGGTCGGGACCATCGATAGGCGGAGGGTTGGCTTTTCACCACAGAGATCACAGAGAATACAGAGGCCGGAAAGGAAGAAGGGGTTCGGACCGGACGGCAGCCCACCTTTTCCCCTTTCCGATCCGTCTCTGTGTCCTCTGTGATCTCTGTGGTGAAAAAGCTAGCTACCGTATCCTTCTGGACTGACGCCCGCCCCGTTTGCTCTTCGACTTGGAATCCCTTGCCAAATTGGCAGGCAAAGTGAACGGCCGTGAGCCGCAACTAGTTTGATCTATTAAGGTTTTTTCACGGCTCGGCTGGCCCCGGTGTTGCTCTTGCGCCCAAGCAAGCCGTGGAAACTCTGCTACGAAAGTACCTCTGGGCACTCGACTTGGCGGTCGTGGCCCTGTGCTCAACTTTTCTCGGCAATGCGGCCTCGAGTGCGGTCGAATCGAAGTTGGGTGCACTGATACCTTCCTCGCCGGCCGTCGCGAGCAAGCCGCGTCGACCCGAAACCACGCCCGCCAGCAGCAAGCAGCCGGAAGGAATTCTCAAGCGGAACATCTTCTGTTCGACCTGTCCTCCCATCCTCGACGAGCCGCATCCCGATGGCGGGGTCAGCGAAGGATCCGGCGCGGCAGAGGCGGTCAAGACCGCGCTACCCCTCGCGTTGCTGGCCATCATGTACGCACCGCCGCCCAATGGCATCAAGTGGTCGATTGCCGTCATCCGCGACACCGAAATCAAGTCCATCGGGCCATACCCGGTGGGCGGCAAGGTCCACGACGCCACCGTCATCGAAATCCAGGAAACCCGCATCTACCTCGACAACGCTGGCAAGACCGAGTTCCTGGACCTCTTCGAGAAGCCCGCGCCACCCACACCACCTCCCGCAGCCTCGGCAGCCGGCGGAACTGATCCTCTCTCGGTGGAAATGGACCGCGGCATCAAGAAGACCGGCGAGCACTCCTACGAAATCCAGCGCAGCACCCTGGAGTCGGTTCTGGGCAACATGTCGCTGCTCTCGCGCTCGGCACGCATCGTGCCCGAAATGCGCGACGGCAAGGCGGCTGGTTTCCGCCTCTACGCGGTGAAGCCCGACGGGCCGTTCGCCAAGATCGGGATGCAGAACGGAGACGTGATCTCCTCCATCAACGGCCTCGAGATCACCAGTCCCGAAAAGGCCCTCGAAGTCTACGCCAAGCTCAAGTCGGCCAGCCACCTGTCCCTGGGCATGGAGACCAACGGTAAGAAAGTCACAAAGGACTACAACATCCGATGAAACGAAATACTGGAAACAGGGACGCCTACGGGCGTGCAACGCTTTCCCGCGCGTGTCCCCGCCGCGGCACACTGGCCCACACCAGCGTCGTCGCCCTTGTCGCCCACCTGACGGCATTTCTCGCACCGGGACCGTGGGCGTACGCGCAGACGCCGTCCGCCGCCACGCCTCCTCCGCCGCCGGCGCGGCCGTCACGCCTCTTGCCACGCCTCCCGGGCCGGCCGGGTGCTCCGGGTACGAATCCTGCGCCCACCCCGCCCGCGCCTCCGGCAACCCCGGCGTCCGCAACCGCAGCAGGCGCGACCAAACCGGGCACACCCGGCGTGGTCGAGCTGCCCGGCGAGAAGGAGTTCAACTCATGCAAGAAACTCCCTCCCGGCAAACGCATCGTGAAGCTGAACCTCAAGCCGGAAACCGATGTCATTGATCTCATCGGCTGGATCTCAAGCATCACCTGTTCGCAATTCCTGGTGTCCATCCCGCTGCAGGGCAAGAAGGTCACCGTGATCGCGCCCCAGCTCATCACGCCCGAGGAGGCCTATCGGCTCTTCTACGCCGCGCTGGAATCCGTGGGCTTGACGGTCGAGCCTTCGGGTAAGTTCCTGCGCATCGTCGAATCGTCCCGGGCGCGCTTCACCACCCTGCCCTTTGTGGGCGCCAATGAGCGCGTGCCCCACGACAAGCGATACGTCACCAAGTTGGTGCGCGTCTCATACCTGGACACCAATGATCTCACGAACGCGGTGCTCAACCGCCTGAAGAGCGAGTCGGGCGACATCATCTCCTACCGATCGTCGCTCATCATCAGCGATCAAGCGGAAAACATCGACCGCCTGGTGGCTATCATCAAGCAGTTCGACACCCCGTCAGCCAATCGCGACAAGATCTGGATAATCCGGATCAAGAACACTGCGGCCATCGACATGGCCGGCCGGATCGCAGAAATCATGCCGGTTCAGCAATTGGGGTCCGGCCAGAANNGATCTGTCGACGGAAATGACCATCACGAAAATCGTCCCTGACGAAAGGTCCAACAGCCTCATCGTCGTGGCCAACCAGCGCGCCTACGACTGGCTGGTGGTTCTGGTGCACAAATTGGACGTCTCGCCCGAGGAATCGGTGCGCGGCGGGGCCCAGGTCCGCTTTCACGTCTACAACTGCGCCAACGCCAACTGCGATGAACTGGCCGCCACGCTGAGTGCCATCACCGGCGTGCAGGTGGTGGGATCTCTCGCCACCGGCATCCGGCGCCGGGGGGGAACCACGCCGACGGCCGCCGCCCCAGCACAGAACCAACAAGGCAATCAAAGCTCGCTCATGTTCGAGGGCGATGTGCGCATCACCTTCGACGCGCCCACCAACTCGCTGCTGGTCATGTCGTCGTTCAAGGATTTCCAGGCGCTGCGGCGGGTGATCGAGAAGCTGGATGCCCCCCGCAAGCAGGTGTTCATCGAGGCCCTCATTCTAGAGGTCACCACCGACAAGGCCCGTCAGATAGGTGTCTCGTACCACACGGGCTGGGGGCAGAGCATCGCGGGAAGGCAGAGTCTCGCGCTGGGCGGGTTCAACGCGAACAATACACTGGGAGCCGCCTTCGATCCCAAGTCCCTGCTCAACAACATGGGCGGCCTAAGCGCCGCCCTGTTCGGACCCGGCATTGACCCGAATCAGACCAAGCTCTTCGGTGTTCTCAACGTGAACATCCCCTCGTTCGGCGTGTTCTTGCAGCTTCTGCAGACCAACAACGACGTCAATGTGCTTTCTAACCCACACATCCTGATCATGAACAATCAGGAAGGGGAGATCACCGTGGGCGAGAACCTGCCCTTCCCGGGCGCCATGATGGGCACCGCTCTGACCGGCGGGGCGGCCGGCTACACCCCATACCTCTCGGTCAACCGGCAGGATGTTGCGCTCAAACTCAAACTCCTGCCCAGCGTAAATGAACACAATGTGATCCGGTTGGACGTTGAACAGGAGGTCTCCGACGTCGAGGCGGCGAACTACAACAACCTCGGGCCGGCCACGTCCAAGCGGTCGACCAAGACCACGGTGGTGGCGCGCGACCAACAGACAGTGGTGATTGGCGGCCTGATGAGCGACCGAGCCAGCGAAACCGTGACCAAAGTCCCAATCTTGGGCGATATCCCAGTCATTGGTTTCTTCTTTCGCAGCTCAAGCAAGGACTTGAAGAAGACCAACATCATCATCGCACTCACGCCCTATGTGATCTCTGACTTGTCGGACTTGCGCCGGGTGGCAGAGAAGAAAATGCGCGAGCGACGCGAATTCATCGAGCGCTACAGTGCGCTAGAGGACCGGGTTACCTTGGACAAGGACCTGGATTTCCGGCGCAAGCGCGGGATGCTCGAGGAAATCAATAAGACGGTGCGGGACATGGAGGAGGAAGAGCGGGAGTTGCGCCAGATTCGAGAGCGCGACGAGGGCGAGGATTCGACACCCATCGAGCCGACTGCGGCGAATGCTCCGCCCGCGCCGATGCCTGAGGCGGAAGAAACCAGCCCGGCCACGCCGGCCGACGACGTGAATGAAGAGCCACCCGCCGAGGAGAGGCTGGCACCCGCCTCGAACCCGGCTCCGGCGCTGCACAAGGCGACAAGCAAGCGCAAGACACCGCGCAAGACGGCAGCCGCGGTGTCCAGCAAAGCAGCGCCGGCGGCCCCCGCGGCTGCACCCGCGCGCAAAGCAGCGCCGGCGGCCCCCGCGGCTGCGCCCGCGCGCAAGACATCACCGGCGGCCCCCGCTGTCAGAGCAGCCCCAGCGCGAGGACCTTCCGGCAAGCCGGCTGCCGCGCCCGCCGAGGAATAGGCATGCCCGACCAGAGACTCGGCGAGATCTTGCTTGCGGCGGGAGCCGTCACCAGCGAGGCGCTGGCACAGGCGCTTGCCCAGCAATTGAGTGAGGCTGGTCGCATCGGCGAGATCTTGCAGAGGGCGCGCGCGGTGAGCGAGGAAGACGTACTGCGCGCGCTCGGCACCCAGCTCGGCATCCCCTTCTCGGCCGACTTGGACGTCAAGCAGATCGACGCCGACCTGGCCATCCTGGTTCCCATTGCGTTCGCCAAGCAGCACCGCTTGTTGCCGATCAAGAGAGACGGAACCACCGTCACGGTGGCCACCGCCGACCCGCTGGATGTGGGCGGGTTGGACGACCTGCGCGGCGTGGTGGGCGGCGACCTTGCCCCCCTGCTGGTCCCCAGCAACAAGATCATGGACGCTGTCAACCAAGTTTACGGTCGCAGGCAGGACGCGGGCACCCTGGGCGAGGGCGAGGGCGAGGACGAAATGGGCGCGGCGGAGGAGTTGGTCGACATCCTCGACGTCAACGACGAGGCTCCCATCATCCGCTGGGTCAACTCGCTGATGTTCAACGCCGTCAAGGAACGGGCCAGCGACATCCACATCGAGCCGGGCGAGAAAGATGTCATCGTCCGCTATCGCATCGACGGTGTGCTGTATGAGACGCGACGAGCGGCCCGCCAGTTCATCCCCTCGATCATCTCGCGCGTGAAGATCATGGCCGGGCTCAACATCGCGGAGAAGCGCCTGCCGCAAGACGGTCGCATCCGGCGCAAGATCGCCGGCAAAGACATCGACATGCGCGTGGCCACCGCGCCCACGGTCAAGGGGGGCGAACGCATCACCATTCGTCTGCTCGACCGCGAGAATGTTCTGCACGACTTGGCCGACATCGGCTTCGGCGATGATCACCTGCGCCAGATGGACGATCTCATCCACCGGCCCCACGGCATCATGTTGGTGACGGGGCCCACCGGCTCGGGCAA
>PMBS01000371.1 GCA_003153015.1 Myxococcales bacterium | reverse complement strand
CTTCCCACCGAGCCGCCGCTTCCCACTGAGCCGCCGCTTCCCACCGAGCCGCCGCTTCCCACTGAGCCGCCGCTTCTTTGCGAGCCACCGCTGGCTTGCGTTCCGCCACTTGCTTGCGAGCCGCCACTTGCTTGCGAGCCGCCACTTCCCTGCGAGCCGCCACTTGCTGGCGAGCCACCGCTTGCTTGCGAGCCACCGCTTGCTTGCGTGCCGCCGCTTGCTTGCGTGCCGCCACTTGCTTGCGAGCCACCACTTGCTTGCAAGCCGCCACTTGCTTGCGAGCCGCCACTTGCTTGCGAGCCACCACTTGCTTGCGAGCCACCACTTGCTTGCAAGCCGCCACTTGCTTTGCCGCCAGACCCAGTTTGGCCGCCCGATCCCGGGTTGCTACCGCCTCCTGCGCCACCATTCCCGCCACCGCCTCCGGCCGCAGGGGTGCAGCCCTCAGCCAGAAGGACTGCCAAACCGATCATGACGTGGAAATACCTAGGGGATGTGCCTTGACCGCGATCGCGGATGCGCATGTTCAACATTTGGCGATGCTAGCATGATTGCGCTCGTCCGCAGAGGCGGCGGACCGCCGCCGGCTCAATGCGCAATTCATCGCGATCATGTGACGGTGCGCACACCGATTCCCAGGGAGGAGCTGCTAACATCCAGGGTCCAGGGTCTGTCTGACAGGCACGACCGTCACTGAGAAAACGGAGGTCCAAAATGCGGTTTACTCTAGTTGGTGCTGATATCGAAGAGAACCTGGGCATGGGCATGATCGCGGCAGCCGCGACAGCCGCCGGTCACCGGGTGGAGGTGCTGGGCTTCAATGACAGCGGCCAGACTCCGGATCTAGCCAACCGAATCGTGGCGAGCGGCCCAGATGTGGTCGGCCTGGCAGCCCAGTTCCAGCACCGAGGTGCGGACTTCCTCGGGCTGGCAACCGCCCTGCGCAACTGCGGGTTTCGCGGACACATCACCGCCGGAGGCCATTTCGCTACCATGGGCTATGCGGGCGTCTTGGCTGGTCGCTACGGCGTGGACAGCGTGGTCCTCTACGATGGCGAGGACACGATCATCGATCTGCTTGCGACGCTTGCGGCTGGGCGAAGCCTGGCGGACGTGCCCGGCATCGCGTTTTGCAACGCGAGCGGCGCTGTGAAGCGGACCGCGCCGCGCTGCCTGCCGCAGGACCTCGATGCCTTGCCCATTGTCCAACGCTATCGGCCGCACACGCGCCACATGCGCATCCCCTTTGTTCCCGTGAGCGGTGGCCGCGGCTGCTGGGCGTCTTGTAGCTTCTGCTCGATCACGACAGTCCTGCGCGATGCCCGCGCCCACGGTGCACACGGCAAGCTTCTCCGACTGCGATCCCCGAACGATGTCGCGGCCGAGATGGCCGTGCTGGCCCGAGCCGTGGGCGGTAGCGCGATTTTTTGCTTCCACGACGAGAACTTCCTTCTGCCCCGACCAGCCGACAGCCTGGCGCGGGTCGAGGCAATCAAACGGTACATGGATGATGCGGGCGTGGAACGCGCTGCCTTCGTGGGCAAGTGCCGGCCCGATACGCTCACGCCTGCACTCGCGCGGCGCCTGGCCGAGCTGGGCGTGATTCGCCTGTACGTCGGCATCGAGAACGCCTCGCAGCGCGGGGCCGACCACCTGAATCGGCGGGTCGCGGTCGCGTCCATGGGGCAAGCCCTCGACGCCTGCACCGAGGCGGGCATCACCCCCTGCTACAACCTGCTGCTGTTCGAACCTGAGACCAGCCTCAGCGATGTGGCCGAGAACATCGCTTTCATGCGCCGCTACGCCGAGATTCCGGTGAATTTCTGCCGGGCCGAGCCCTACCTAGGAACGCCCCTGCACCGCGGGCTGGCGGAAAAAGGAAAGCTGTCGGGCAGCTTTCTCGGTTGGGACTACCGGCTGGCTGACGATCGCGCCGAGTTGCTCTTCCGCATTTCTTCCGCAGCTTTCCGCGAACGCAATTTCGCCAGCGAAGGCGTAGCCAATCGCTACATGGGGCTCAACTACTCCTGTGGCGTTCTCGACTGGTTCTACCGGGTTGGCGACATTCGCAAGGAGCGCTTGCGCGAGCGCGCCCGCGAACTGACCAAGAACATCTCGCTCGACACTGCCGAGCTTCTTGAACAGGCGCTGGACTTGGCCGCACAATTGGATCCGCACGACGATGACCAGGTTGCGCGCGAGACAGCCCAGCTCGGTCTACGAGTGGCGGCCGCGGACCGCATCTGGCACGCGGCCCTTGATGCGCTGATGGCCGACCTGCGCGCCTTCGCGGCCACCGGACGCCGGCGCGAGAGTGTCCCGCGACGGCCGGCCGGGCAGGTCGTGCGTGCGGCGCAGGGAGCAGCCTTTGCTGGCTGGCTGGCCCTCTGGGCTCCTGGATGCGCCGATGGCTTGACAGTTCCGTCCGACGGCGGCCGGCGCGACGCCACCCCGGACTACATGATTGCCGACATGCTTCCACCCGACGCGGGCCGGCCCGATGCCAGGCCGGACTACATGGTTGTGGATCCCCTGCCACCAGACGCCAGCCGGCGCGACGCCACCCCGGACTACATGATCGCTGACATGCTTCCGCCCGACGCGGGCCGGCCCGACGCCAGGCCGGATTTCATGGTCGTGGATCCCCTGCCACCGGATGCTGGCCGGCCCGATGCCAGGCCGGACTACATGGTTGTGGATCCCCTGCCGCCCGACGCGGGCCGGCCCGACGCCAGGCCGGATTTCATGGTTGTGGATCCGCTGCCGCCCGATGCCGGCCGGCCCGACGCCAGGCCGGATCTCATGGGCATAGATCCACTGCCACCCGACGCCGGTCGGCCCGATACCAGGCCGGACTACATGATTGCGGACATGCTTCCGCGGGATAGCGGCCCGGTAGACAGCGGCGCGAGCAGAGACGCGGTCAAGCCGGAGCGCCCGCCGGTCGTCGACCCGGCACCCGCTCCTGGCGGCGCACTGTCTTCAACTCGCGACGAGTTGCCGCCTGCTGAGGTTGGCGCTCACTGGACCGACACTACCCCCCGCCGGTCCCCACGCGCACGCGACCTACCCCTCTGCCTGCCGCCCGAGGTTCGCGTGGAGGGCGAATGGGTGGACGGCGCTGTGCGCGTGCGTCTGACTGGTGCCGACGAGCCGCTCACTATTCGCTGGCAGAGTGAGGGCGAAGTGACCGGCACGGATCGCCAGGTGACCTGGACGCCATCTTCCGACGCGGACCAACTCAACGTGGCAGTGCGCAGCCGGGACGGCGTTGCAGTGGCCGAATTGCGCCTCAACCAGGTTTGCGGGCGGCGCGGGTAGCGCCGATGCAGCTTCCGCCCCTGTCCGCGGAATCGCGTTTTCGTCCTGCGGTCTACGGCCTCATCCACGCCCTGGTGGATGCCGCTTGTGCGGCTGCAGTGGTACGCGCGTCGCGCGGCTCGTACCTTCAAGACCTAGGTGCTTTCTGGACGGTGGCCGGCTACGATCTGCTCGCGTTTGGTCTGGAGTTTCCCCTGGGCCTGGTGGTGGATCGGCTGCGCCTGGCGCGCTTCTCGATGATCATCGGTGCGGCCATGGCGGCTTTGGTGTTGGCCCCGGTATCGATTCCCCCTTTCACCACCATGATCGTGGCTGGGGTGGGCAATGCCCTCTTTCACCTGGGCGCCGGCGGGTTGGTTCTGCGGTCTGCAGGAGGGTGCGCCGCACCGGCCGGGGTGTTTGTGGCGCCGGGAGCGCTGGGGCTCGGCCTCGGCATGTGGATGGGACGAACCGGCCGGGGCTCCACCTTCCCCATCTACGTTGCCCTGGCCTTTGCAGTCATCGCGCTCATCACACTGGACAGGCCGGCTGCCGCAGAACGGGGCACACCGAGCCAGGGGAAAGAGCAGCCAGCAATCTTCCCCTGGCTAGTCCTCTTGATGCTTCTGCTCGTGTCGGTCGCGGTCCGTTCCTTTGTTGGCTTCGGCGCCTGCTTCCAGTGCCCCGGGGGATTGGCGGTGGCGATCGGGCTGCCAGTGGCCGCCTTCCTGGGAAAACTCTTGGGTGGCGTGGTGGCTGACCGCCTGGGTTGGCTACGCGCGAGCACCGGGGCGCTCTTGTTGTCCCTGCCGCTCATCGCCTTCTCGGGAGGCTCACTCGTCCTGGCCCTGCCTGGGGTCCTGCTTTTCCAAAGCACGATGGCTGTCACTTTGGTTGCGGTGTACGGGCTCATGCCCCGCTGGCCAGCGACCGCGTTTGGCCTGCCCTGCCTGGCGCTGGTTGCGGGCTCGTTCCCGACTTTCTTTCCCGCGGGAAAGCAGCTCTTCGGCCGCTCTGCATTCGTACTGCTCATCGCTTTCTCGGCCGCGGTTCTCGCCCTCGCCCTGCGCAGGCTCGCACGTCATGGTTTGGCCAGGGACCGAAGATTCATGGGACGCCGAACAGGCGGCGCGAGAGCAACCCCAGGCTGAAGCTCGCGGCGTTGGCGAAAAAAGCCCACAACCACGCGCGCTTGCGCTTGAAAGCAAACCGGAAATAGGCAGCCTCAGCCAACCAGGCAAACAGCTCGGCCGCGATGATCTTGGTCACGTAGCTGCCGGGAAACGCGGGATGGAAGAATCCGAACCACACGATCGGGTGGGTGAGCGCACTCGCGCCAAATGCTGCCCAGACTGAGCAGCGCATGGAGCGCACGTAGATGGGTACCTCGACGATCTGGGTGAAGAGAAAGGCCTGTAGCCACGCACCCATCTGAAAGGCAGCTAGCGGCGGGGCCGGCGCCGCGCCAGCATCATGGCCGCGCCGAACAAACCTGCCGCCAACCAGGGGCCAACCGTACGCGCGAGGCGGCCACCGATCGCACAACCTGAGCTGTCCTCCGTCGGGATGCACTTCACGCAGCTATACCCGCTCGTGGACGGATTCGCGCGTGCGCAAGTCGCGTTCTGGCAAGTGCCCGGGCCGTTGTAGTTGCACGGGCTGCCAACCGGTAGAGACTCAGCGCTGCCACTACTACCCCAACACGCCATAGCCTCAGGCGGCGGCATGTCGGCGCGAGCCGCTCCCGCGAAGCAAACGCTGAGGAAGAGGGCCCAGGTCAGACACTGCCTATTCATGCGTCACCTCACTGCAGGGGCTAGGATAGTTCCATGCTGGCAGAAGGATCGGGGGCCGTCTATCTGCATTCGGCAAGAATTGCGGGGAAACGTGACTGCGATCACTTCGGCCAGGACGGGGCCGGCGCCAGCGGTTGGCTCATGCCCGCATGCAGCTTTGACCCAGTCCACTACGGGCGCCCTGAGGTTGACTTCAGCTTGACCCATGGCCAGAAATCGCGGCATATGTTGGCCTCCCGATGGCCCGATGCCGCCCCAAGGGCACAGGTGGGTCGGAACGGAAACATTGGAAACGAGAACGCGCTCCTAACCTACCAGAATCATTGCCGGAGAGATGGCCGAGTGGTCGAAGGCGCCTGATTCGAAATCAGGTGTACCGAAAGGTACCGTGGGTTCGACTCCCACTCTCTCCTCAACTATGATGGGAACCCTGGGAGGGTTCCCATCCCCTCCCGCGCTCTGGCTGCGGCGGGCAAAGCCCGCCTCCGTCAACGCGGAAGGATGGGAACCTTCAAAGGGTTCCCATGCCCTCCCCACGCGAATAACAAAGCTGAATACTCAACTTCGGAGAGATGACCGAGTGGCCGAAGGTGCATGATTGGAAATCATGTGTACCGCAAGGTACCGAGGGTTCGAATCCCTCTCTCTCCTCCGCGTGAATCCGCCCGCCGCTCCTTGCCCGTGAGTTTAGCCCGCTGGTCGACTTGGCGGCGCTGTGCCACTGGGCATGATGACCGGTCGAGGCCCATGGCCGACAGCCCCTCCGGTCTGATAGGTAGTGGCGAAGAACCCACGAGTGTGTAGAATGCTCATCCTGCATCGTGTCTCGGCCCTCCACGGACGGACAGAAAGGAACAAAAAATGACTAGGCTAGTTCAACGTTCGCTTGCCCTGCTGTTCGTTGCTGCCCCACTCCTGTTCATGGGCTGCAGCAGTAGCAGCAACAGCACACCAGACGGACCCACGCCTCCGAAAGACGGTTCGCAGTTGATGCCCGACCTCCCGAACGTCGGCTCGCCCGACACGAGCGTCGACAATATCCTTGCCCCGCCAGACCTCGGAACAGACCGCACCCCCGATGCGGCGGTAGACAATATCCTTGCCCCGGCAGACGTCGGACCCGGCCTCACCCCTGATGCGGTTGTGGACAATATCCTTGCCCCGGCCGATGTCGGACCCGGCCTCACCCCTGATGCAGCTGCGGACAAGCTCCCTGCCCCGGCAGACCTCGGAGCAGACCGTACCCCCGATGCGGCCGCAGACAAGCTTCCGGCCCCGGGCGACTTGGGAGGCACTGGGGGCTCGATCGGACCAGCGGGCGATGCGGCGTTAGACAATTCTGCGGCTACCGGCGAAGCCGGCCCGACTGTCACGGTTGATGCGGCTGGCGAGGGCCGCGCCGATGGTGGTGCTGCTGCTGACGGCAGTGCGCCCAAGGACGGCTCAGGCGCTGCGACCGATTCGTCACCGGTTGCCTGTCTCCAGTTCTTCGGCGGCCTAGTTGCCGCCGACATGACGCTGACCAAGGCGTGCAGCCCGTACAACATCTCGGAATACATCGAGATCAACGGCGGCGCCACCTTGACCATCGAGCCAGGTGTCACGCTGAGCTTTGACGGCAACATTGGAGTTCAGGTCGGCAACTCCGATATGGGCAGGCTGGTCGCGGTGGGAACCGCGCAGGACCCGATCACATTCACCTCGTCCGAGTCTCCGCCCCTGGCCGGGGACTGGGGCGGCATCCGCCTGTACGATGGCACCACGACTGGCACCCGCATCGCGTACGCCAAGGTCGACTACTGCGGCGCGGATCGCAGTGGCTGCATAATTGGCGACGGGGTGTCGCCCAACGCGGTGACAATCGATCACCTGACCATCGACCATGTGGGCCCAGACTCCGATGGCATCTTGGAGTGGGACACGGACTCGAACTTCGCTATCACCAACTCGACCTTCAGCAATATCCCGGACGACAAGTATGCCATCTCGGTCCAGGCATCGTCGTTCGCGGGCATTGGTGCGGGCAACACCTTCAACGGTGGCACCATGATCGAGATCGTCGGCGGGACAATCAGCACGACGGCGACTTGGGCCGATCCGGGAACGCCGGTAGCGGTGACCGGCAGCGTGTGGGTCGAAAGTTCGACGGGCAACCCGGTTTTGACTATCGGTGCTGGCATGACACTCAAGTTCGCCCCAACCAATTCCCCCGTCGAGTTCAGCGTCGGCTATGGAGGAGCGGCCACTCTCATTATTGCGGGCAATCCCGGCGCCGGCAATCGTGTGACCCTCACGTCACTTGCGGCCACGCCGGATCTGGGCGACTGGGTCGGCCTGGAGGTGTGGGCTGCCGGCAAGGCACAGATCAGCTATGCCGACATCTCTTATGGCGGCAGCGACGGCCTCGGTGGAGGCGACCTCATTCTCGAGAACGGCAACTCCCCCACCGAGATCGTTGTGGACCACTCCTCGTTCACGTACAGCCGTGGCTACGGCATCTACGTGGACTGCGCGGGTCCGACTGTCACGCCCCAGGCCACGCTGACGCTCAACGCTGGCAACACGTACGCACACAACGAGAGTGACATGGCGGACACTGGCACTCAGGACAACAACGTGGGGCCTGGCCTAAATGGCCCCGACTGTACAACCCTCCACCACTAGGAATGAGACCGGGAAGGGTGATTCCCGACGGGATCGCCCTTGTGCGGGCGCCCCGCAAGCCTCAGTTGTGTTTGCCGCCCTCCAGCTCCCGAATCCTTTTCTGCACGTCGGCCCGGTTGGGGGCATTGGGGGCGGCGCGCAGGTAGCTCTTGTAGAAGCCAGCCGCCTCCTTGTCATGGCCCATCTTGCGGTGGCACTGGGCGATGTTGTAGAGAAACGCCGGATCAGGCACCGCCATGTAGCCAGCCTCATACTCGCCCAGAGCGTCCTGATAGTGGCCGAGTTGAAAGTGGCGGGTGCCTTGGTTGTAGTGTTCCTTGGAAATGGCAACCGTCTCCGGGCTGGGTTTCGTCTCCACCGAGGCTGCGGGTTGCTCGTGTCGGACCGTGACCAGGCGTGGGTTCTTCTTCTCGGCGAATTCCGCCAGCCCAGGTGAGTGAAGCAGGGCTTGCACTGCCTTGCCGGCCATGATGAGGGGGAAGTCCGTGTCGCGGTGGAACTCGTCGGGTGTCGCGGCGATGGCCACCGCTGTGCCACCGCTCTCGGCGGTCAGGGCGACATGCCCGTGCAAGAAGTAGACAACCGCGGTCACCCGAATCTCCAGACGGAGATCCATGTCGGGCATCCCATCCTGGCCGTTTATCACGGTGAGACCGGCGTGGCCCAGCTCAGCCTGCACCGCAGCCTTCACCCGCTCGTTGAGCCTAGGGTCCGTGTCCCCTTCGGCCACGAACGCCATGTCCTCCAGCACGCGCACGCGTAGGGCGCGCACCGCGGCCGATATTTCAGGCAGGGGAGCCCCGGCGGCACCCGAGGTGCTGCTCGATGAAAGCAGTTCGCCACACCCGAGGGCTAGAAGGGCCAGAGCGAGGACAGCGGGCCGAGTCACGATATGTGAATCACAGAAACGCCAGCCACTCCGAGTGGACCTCGGTTGCACCCTTCGCGGCTGCGGCGAAAGCCGCCTGCAATTTGCGCGTGATGGGGCCGGGCTCGCCGGTTCCGATGGAAATCTTGTCGATCTCGCGTACCGGCGTGACCTCGCATGCCGTGCCGGTGAAGAAGACCTCGCTGGCCGCGTAGAGCATGTCGCGGGTGAAGGCCTGTTCCACAACCTCGATCCCGCTCTCGCGCGCCAGCGTGACAACTGCGTCGCGCGTGATGCCGTCCAGAATGGGCATGGACAGCGGCGGCGTATATAGGCGGCCGCGGTGGACCATGAAGATGTTTTCGCCCGTGCCTTCCGCCACAGCCCCGGCCGCGTCCAGCATGATGGCCTCGTCGTAGCCCATGCTCACCACCTCGCGCTTGGCCAGCACGGAATTCACATACTGGCCGGAGATCTTGGCCTTGCTCATGGTGTGGTTGAGGTGACCGCGCACGAA
>PMBS01000123.1 GCA_003153015.1 Myxococcales bacterium | reverse complement strand
ACCAGCATTGCCTGGTCGCACCGTGGTCGTGGCCGTGGCCGACGGTGATCACTCCGGCCACGGCCACGACCACGGCCACGGCCACGACCTTCTGCGGCTATCGCGGAACCAAGGTCACACGCCCCTTGACTCGCCCAGCCTCCCTCGCCATCGTTTCCCCCATGACGGTACCGTGTAGCCGACGCAGGGGCGCGAAGTGAAGCAGCCCGGACAGAGCATCCCCGACACCCTGTCCTACGACCGGCCCCGGCCGGAGGAAGGGGCCGGCGTGTCGCCGTCGGCTGCCCAGCCCGACTATCCGGCGACCGCAGTGTTGCCCGACCGCCCCGGCGACCAAGGCCACGCACCCGCTACGGCGCGCGAGCGTCCGCTGCGCACGGATCCGCTGGCGGTCGGGCCTGCACCCCAGGTGCCACTCGCGCTCACGCCGCCCGAGGCCCCCGCACCGCTCCCCACCATCGAGCCGCCGCTCGGCGCCTTTCGCGCTGGCGAGCAGGTGGACCATTTCGAAATCGTCAGCCTGGTGGGCAGGGGCGGCATGGGCTGCGTGTACAAGGCGTTCGACCGCGATCTCGGCCGCACAGTGGCCATCAAGACCTTGCACGGCATCGACCGGCTGCAGCCGAACGCGCTTGCCCGGTTCCGCCGTGAGGCGCAGGCCGCCTCGCGCGTGGTCCACCCCAACCTGGTCATCATCTACAGCTACGGCACGCAAGGCGACACGCCCTACATCGTCATGGAGTATCTGTCCGGTCGCAGCCTGGCGGCTGAAATCGCCGAGGGCCCGCTCTCCATCGAGCGCACCGCCGACGTTTTGGTCGCAGCCTGCGCTGGCGTGTATGCCGCCCATCGCGCCAATGTGGTTCATCGCGACCTCAAGCCAGGCAACATCTTTCTCGCGCGCACGCCCATGGGCGAGACGCCCAAGATCCTGGACTTTGGCATTTCGCGCGTGGGTGGCGACGACGCCAACCTCACCGGCACGGGTGACATCGTCGGCACCACGTACTATCTCGCGCCCGAACAGGCTGCCGGCCGCGAGGTCGACGCGCGCGCCGACCAGCACGCCCTGGGCGTGATCCTGTACGAATGCCTCACCGGCGTGCGGCCCTTTGCCGGATCGACCGCATACGCCATCATGCGAGACATCGTCGAGGGAATCTTCCAACTACCGTCCCGGGTACGCCCCGAGATCCCGCGCAGCCTGGAGGCCGTGATCCTGCGCGCCATGAGCCGCGTGCCCGACGACCGCTTTGCACGCGTACGCGATCTGGGCCTGGCCCTGATGCCGTTCATGTCCGCCCACGGCCGCCAGCAATGGAGCTACCACTTCACCGCGCCCGAGGCGGAGATGCCCATCGCGCCCTCCCTGGCCGTGGCCACCCCCGCTGGCGCGGAGGCTGGGCCCGCCCCCACTGAGGTCGCACCCACCCAGCCGCCTGCGCCGGCGCCTACCAGGATTCTTCCCGTGGGTCAACCAGACCCGTGGCAGGTGTTGCCGACCCGCACGACTCCCGCTTCAATCCCCGAGCCGGCGCCTGCCAGTGCGTCTCCCTCTCTACGACGTAGCCGCGCCCTGGCCGTGACCGTGACTGCCCTCTCTGTCGTCTTTCTTGCGCTGGCAGCGTGGTGGTGGCGGGCCTCGACGGTTGACCATGCGGCACGCTCCGCTGCCTCTTCGGTGACAGCAGTCACAGTGACACCGCCAGCGCCTGTCGCCCCGGTCGCTCCGGCGCCTCCCGCGCCGGCGTCGTCCCCGACCCACGCCGCACCCGAGCGGCCCGCCGACAGCTCGAAAAGACCCACACCTCGCAAGGCAAAGAAAGGCGCACGAAACTCGGTCAAGTTCACGCCCGAGGGTGTTCCTATTATTTGAGGCCAAGTTCCATCATGGTTCGCAGCTTGCTCTTCCTAGTCGTGTTCTCGCTCGCACTCGGGCAAGGACAAGCATGGGCCGACCGCGACGATCCAGATGCACTCATCGCCCAGGGACTCAAAGCCATGCGCAAGGGCGACTACCAGACGGCCCTGGATGCCTTTCGGCGCGCACACCAGGCCCGGCCCGCGACACGCTCGCACGCCGAGATAGGCCTGGCCGAGCAGGCGCTGCATCGCTGGATAGAAGCAGAAGCGGATCTGGCCGGGGCGCTGGTCGAGGGGGAGGACGAGTGGCTGCAGGAGCATCGCGCGCTCCTCGAAAAGGCGTTGGCCGACGTGCGCTCGCACTTGGGAATGTTGACCGTGGAGAGCGGCCCGCGTGGGGCGGAAGTGAAGATAGACGGGGAACGTCGTGGCACTCTGCCCTTGCAGAGGCCGCTCTGCCTGCTTCCGGGCACAGCCAGGGTCGAGATCACCGCGCCCGGCCGCCGACCCTGGCGTACCGAGGCCCCGATCCAACCCGGCGAGACCACTGGGTTGGCGCCCATCTTCGAGCCGCTTGACCCGCCACCTGTCCTGCCCGCCGCGACGGTCGCACTTCCCAGCAACACTGACCGGCCGCGGCCGAGCTTGGGCGAACCGACAGCCCTGAAGATCGTCGGCTGGCTGGCACTTGCTGTGGGCAGCGCTGTCGCTGGCGGCGGAGCATTTCTTCTGGCCAACTCGCACGCGGGTTCATCGCAGCGGCTGGCCGGCATCGAGTGTCTTGCGCTTGGCAGTGCAGTGGCGTTGAGCGGGGGCGTGATTGCCGTAGTCACTGCTTGGCGCAGTACTGCCTCAGGTCACGAAACCACGGCAGGAATAGCCTTCGCCGGACGGTTCTGACCGGCCGGCTGCACTTCTGCTGCTAGCGCACTAGCCCGCATCATTCACGACGATCGTGCCACCGACAAGCCCAACCAAACAGTCAGCAGCCGCCTCTCGAAGGGCAGCGGGCTAGGTCGATTGTGATGGGAACCCTGGGAGGGTTCCCAGACCCTCCCGCGATGCTTCGCTGCCGGCAAAGCCGTCAGGCTCCGCACGCGTATGCCTAGCCCGCCCAGGCGGTCTGAGCAGGCGCAGCTGACGAAGAGTGCGGGCTAGATCGTGCCGCTCTGAATGATGCGACGAAGCTCTGTAGCAGGCAGCCGTGACCCGCGCTTCTCCTCCTCGAAGATGATCTGAGCCAAGGTCGCGGTGGTTAGGTCGCGGTTCGTCCCATGGTCCACCACCTGAAAGTCCTCGCCAGAACGGACTAGCGCGGCGAGTGCCTGCAGGGTGACGTAGTGGCTCTCGTGTGTGTCGTACAGTTTGCGGTTCGAGTAACGCCGAATGGTTCGCATGATGGATAGCATTACACGCCTAATGGAGTTCGCCACCATGTATCAATATTATTGAATGCAATGCAGTATCTGCGGGGCGTCTGCGTCAATGTGCTTCCTTGCGCCTTGTCAAGTTGAGACTCTTGCCGAAAACTCGGTGGCGGAAACGCGTGACCAAGTCAGCACGAATTGTCGATCTTGGAACGCTTGACTACGCGGAGGCGTGGCGAGTGCAGCGGGAGTTGGCGGCCGCGCGCCAGCGCGACGAGATCCCCGACACCCTGGTGCTGGTGGAGCACCCCCACGTGCTGACCCTGGGCCGCGGCGCGCACAGTGAGAACCTGCTTGCGTCGGCGGACATGCAGGTCTTTGCGGTCGAGCGCGGCGGCGACGTGACCTACCACGGGCCGGGCCAGCTCTGCGGCTACCCCATCCTCTATCTACGCGAGGACGAACGGAACGTGCGCCTCTATCTGCGCCGCCTTGAGGAGGCCATCATCCAAACCCTGGCTGAGTTCGCCATCGAGGCTGGCCGGCGTCCCGGGCTCACGGGCGTGTGGGCGGGCCCACACAAGCTGGCCTCCCTCGGCGTGGCGGTGCGCCGCTGGGTAACCTTGCACGGCTTCGCGCTCAACGTATGCACCGAACTCGAACGCTTCTCGGCCATCAACCCTTGTGGTCTTCCCGCCTCGGTGATGGGTTCCATGACCGGCATTCTCGGCCGGCCCGTGGCTGTGGCTGAGGTGCGCGCCCCCCTGCTTCGCCATCTCGCCACGGCGCTGGAGCGACGCTGGACCGAAGAAGAGAGGGGCGACTGCATGTCGCCCCTGCCCAAGGGATAGCGGCGACGCAGCCCACCCAGCGCCGTTCGACTTGGGAAAGTCTTTCCGGTACGGTAGCGCACCATGAGTCAGCTAGGTTTCTTCGCGTGCAATGCCCTGGCAAGGGCAGTCGCTCTCGGGTTTGTGGGAATGACGCCCGCCCTGGCCGCGCCTGCCCCACCCGCGGCCCCGCCGCCGGAACCGCTTCCACCCACGTCTATCCTGGAAGCCATACCTCCCGTTCCCACGCCGCCGCCACCGCCCCCTGCCGCACCTGCGGTCGCCAGTCCCGGCAAGTTGCTGGAGGCGGATGTCGGCCTCCGGCTGGGCCTGCGTATTCAAAATCCCAGCCAGCCCGAGAAACTCAATGACCTGGGCATGGACGGGCAAGTGCAGCTTCTCTTGTCGGGCCAGGCCATTCGCCACGTCCTGTGGCAGGCCGATTTCGTCGGGACCTTCGGCACGGTCGATCAGAACGGCAGCTACGACACCAGTGGCAGCGCGGCCGTGCTCGATCTCATCGCCCGATTCGAGTTTCACGACACCTTCAACCTGTGGGTGGGCCGAATGTTGGTGCCGGCCGACCGGTCCGGACTCAGCACCGAGTGGTCCATCGCGCCCTGGCTCTTCCCGGGCCTTTTCATGGCCGGGCAGAAGCCCGCGGGCGTCCTGCAAGGTCCTCACGGCCGCAGCGACGGGGTGACCCTGTGGGGCCAGTTTGGCGGTGGCGCCTTCAAGTACTACCTGGGTGCGTTCAATCTTGCCGATCCGACCCAGAGCCCGCTCTATTCGGGCCGCCTCAGCCTCAGCCTGCTCAACCCAGAGCCCGGCTACCGCAGCGCCAGCACCTACTACGGCAGCAGGGATGTACTGGCCTTGGGCGCCGGCTTTCAGTACCAGCATGACGGCTGGCAAGCGATCGACCCCACCACGAAACGGGCGGTGGCAGCGTGGTCAGATTTCACCGAACTGAATGTCGACCTACTCTTCGAGAAGAACCTGGGCGCCGCTGGGGTGATGGACCTGGAAGGCGCCTTCTACAAGATCTGGGGCAGCTACACCCCGGAAAGCATCAGCTACTTCTTCCTGGCCAGCTACCTTCTGCCTATCGATGTCGGCGCGGGCAAGTTTCAACCGCTGTTTCGCCTGCAGCAGGCACACGACCGGACCACCGACCAGACCGACGCTCTGGCCGACGCGCAGCTCGGGTACATCATCGACGGATCGCGCGCCCGCGTGGCCTTGGACTACCGCTACAGCAAGGTTCAAGGCCAGACCGGCAACGCGCTCCTTCTCGGCCTGCAGCTGATGACGAAGTAGGGCCGGCCTTCGTTCGCAAAACGGAGACGAGCTACCCCGCGCGGAATTGGAAGTCCCTCTGGCGTACCACTTCGCCCACCTCGACGTCGACCAGAAAGGCTGTGCCCTCGCCCACCATGCCGTTGAAAGCGCGCAGATACCAGACATCCAGGCCCCACGCCTTGTGCCCGCTCTCGCTGGGTGGGGACCATTCGGCGGCTTCCAAATCGCCGAGTCCGGGAGGCCGCGCGCGCGTCTGGCTGGCGATCTCCTGAAAGTGGTGCGAGGCGCGCACGATCTGCTCAGCCCTGCGCGCCAGTGCCGACTCGATCTCGCGCCGCCATTCGCTGACCAGATGGAAGGCTTTGAGATCACCCCCCACCGGTCCGTCGGCCTCGTACACCTCGTCGGCGGGCAGACCGCCAAAGTCGGCAACGTCAAACTCGGGGAAGATGGTTTCGGCGGCGATCTGCCCCTTGCGTTCGCAGAAGCTTTCTTCGGCTGCCCGCTTGCCTTGGCTGGTGTAGTAGGCGTACAGGCGCACAATGATGTTCTGTGAAGGCAGGCGATGGTCCCAGTCCGCCACCCACAGCGCGGCTTTGTAGGTCTTGCCCCCAAAAGGCAAGAATACCGGCAGCGCTTGCGCCAGCTTCTCACGCTCGGCGGCCAACTCGTACAGGCCCTGCAGCTCAACCCGCGGGTGGCGCCGCAAGTCGCGCTTCAGTTCTTCGCGCAGATCTAGCTGAGCCATGGGTACTAGAATACTAGGGATCGGCCGTTCGCGCACCATGGCTGGCTACCCGATAGCCGCAAAGGGCCGCGGCCGGAGTGGTCACCGTCGGCCACGGCCACGACCACGGCCACGACCACGACCGATGGGGCAGGCGGTGAGAACCGCAGTTACAGTTCCCCCTTGACCCGCCGAATATCCGCGCCCAGCCCGCGCAACTTCTTTTCCAAGTGCTGGTAGCCGCGATCCAGGTGGTACACGCGCAAGACCTCAGTGGTGCCTGCGGCGGCGAGGCCGGCCAGAACCAGGCAGGCGGAAGCGCGCAAGTCGGTGGCCATGACCTTGGCACCCTTGAACTTGGTGGGGCCGCGCACGATGGCGGTGTGGCCTTCCACGACGATATCCGCTCCCATGCGCCGCAGCTCGGGCACGTGCATGAAGCGGTTCTCGAAGATGTTTTCGCTCAGCACCGACTGGCCCCGCGCCTGCGCCATCAGCACCATGAACTGGGCTTGCATGTCGGTAGGGAAACCGGGATAGGGCCGGGTGGCGATGTCGGCCGGTCGAATCTCGCTGTGCCCGAAGACGCGGACCGCGTCGCCTTCGACACTGACCTGCACACCGGCGGCGCGCAGCTTGTCGATCACCGCGTCGAGGTGCTCGGGAAGGCAGTCCTTAACCAGGACGTTGCCCCGGGTCACCGCCGCCGCCACCATAAGCGTGCCCGCCTCCACCCGGTCGGGGATGATGGCGTGGTCAAGCGGATGCAATTCATCCACCCCCTCGATGGTGATGAGCGAAGTTCCTGCCCCACGGATGCGCGCGCCCATCTTGTTGAGCACGCGCGCCATCTCCTCGACCTCGGGCTCGCAGGCGGCATTCTCCAGGGTTGTGCAGCCCTTGGCCAAGGCCGCCGCCATCATGAGATTCTCGCTGCCCGTCACCGTGACCATGTCGAACACGATGGTGGCGCCGTGCAGCCGCTTGGCCCGGGCGCTGACCACGCCGTGCTCGAGATCGATACGCGCCCCCATGGCGACCAGGCCCTTCAGGTGCTGATCGATGGGCCGTGCCCCGATGGCGCAGCCGCCGGGCAGCGACACGCGCGCCTCGCCGTAGCGTCCCAGCAGCGGCCCCAGCACCAGGGCCGAGGCGCGCATGGTCTTGACCAACTCATAGGGCGCCTCGAAGTTGGTGATATGGGTGCTGTCCACCGTGGTGCGGCCGTCACCGTCCACCTGAGCGCCCAGTTGGCGCAACAGCTTCTTCATCGTCACCACGTCCCCCAAATCAGGAACGTTGCGGTAGGTGGAACGACCGGAGGCCAGAAGCGATGAAGCCAGAATGGGCAGCGCCGCATTCTTGGCGCCGGAAACCCGCACTTCGCCGCGTAGCCTGCGGCCACCGCGTATGACGATCTTGTACATGGAAAAGACTCGACGCTGGCGCCGACAGCCAGGGGAGGCTGTCGCTCGTCAAGCGTCGCTTTGCGCTTCGGCTAGGTAGCGGCGGGGGTGGCGGGCGTGGCGGGCGTGGCGGCCTCGGTGGCTTCGACGCCCTTCTTGTGCTCGGCGCAACGACCGGCCAGCACGGCCCGCTTACGGCAGCCTTCCTTGCTGCAGATCTTGTAGCGGAACTTGTCGCCTACCTTTTCGCGACGCCAGCCGATGTAGTGCTTGCGGCAGTATCCCTTGGCGCGGACCGGTTGCTTGCATTTGGGGGCGCGGCACGTCTTGCCACCGGCCTCCACGGTCTTCACGGCTTTGGCGGCGGCGGGCTTCTTGGCGGGTGCTTTCTTCTCAGGCATGAATCTTCCTTGTCGATTGGTTTGAGGGGTTCGAGGATGCGGTCCTGGGACGCCAGAGTCAAGCTGGCAACTTGGTCCGGATGCGCTCGACCGCCTCTTCCACGTTCTCGCGGAAACCGAAGGCTGACAGGCGGAAGTAGCCCTCGCCACAGCTCCCGAAGCCCGAGCCGGGCGTGCCCACCACGTTGGCCTCGGCCAGCAAGCGGTCGAAGTACTGCCACGAGGTCATGCCCGCGGGCACCTGCATCCAAATGTAGGGCGCGTTGACCCCACCGAACACGCGGTAGCCGGCGCGGCCTAGACCCTCGCGGATCAGGCGCGCGTTCTCCATGGTGTAGTCGATGTTGGCCTGCGTGGCACGCGCGCCCTCGGGGGTGAAGACCGCGGCGGCGGCCCGCTGGATGGGGTAGCTGACCCCGTTGAACTTGGTCGTGTGCCGGCGATTCCACAGCCCGTGCAGCGCCACCCCAGCACCCGAGTCGTCACGCGCCTGCAATTCCTTCGGGATCACGGTGAACGCGCAGCGCGTGCCGGTGAATCCCGCGGTCTTGGAGAAGCTGCGGAATTCCAGGGCCACTTCNNCTCGTGCTGCTTGGCCCAGGCCACCCAGCGCGCCAGCGAGGCGCGCGACATGACCGCGCCGGTGGGATTGTTGGGCGAGCAAAGATAGACGAGGTCCGCGCGACCCTCGGGCAGCGGCGGGTCGAAACCGTTTGCCGCCGTGGTGGGCAGATAGACCAGGCGCTGGTAGCGACCCTCACTGTCGGCAGGACCGGTGCGACCCGCCATCACGTTGGTGTCGACGTAGACCGGGTAGACCGGGTCGGTCACCGCCACCACGCTATCGAGAGAAAAGATCTCTTGCATGTTGGCGGTGTCGCACTTGGCTCCGTCGGAGACAAAGATCTCGTCGGGCGCCACCTGGGCGCCTTGGCTGCGGTAGCGGGCCGCGATGGCGTCGAGCAGAAACTCGTAGCCCTGCTCGGGACCGTAGCCACGAAACGTCTCTTTGCGCGCCATCTCGTCGGCGGCAGTCTTGATCGCGTCCACGATGGGCGCGGGCAGCGGCAGCACCACGTCGCCAATGCCCAGACGGATGATGCGTGCCGCCGGATGGGCCGCCGCATAGGCCCGCACGCGCTTGCCAATCTCGGGGAATAGGTAGCCGGCCTGCAGTTTTTGATAGTGCGTGTTGATCTTGGCCATCGCTTCGACTTTCTTTCGGGCTGCGAAGCGGTAAGACTAGCTAACTTAACCCCCGAGGCGCAATGGCACGCAAACAAGTCGTTGACATGGGAACCCTGAGAGGGTTCCCATACCCTCCCGCGATGGCACGCGGCGAGCGAAGCTCGCCGGCTCCCCACGCGCCTGACATGGGAACCCTCAAAGGGTTCCCAAACCCTCCCGCGATGGTCCGCGGCGAGCGAAGCTCGCCGGCTCCCCACGCGATTAGAACTCTGCCCTTTCTGCTGGTTCTCCTCCTCTTCGCGAGCCCCCTTCACGCCGGCAAACCGCCCCAGGCTGCGCCCGATCACCGACTGGGGCTGCTGAATGCGCTCAAGAGCGAGCTTGGCCGCTCGCAGAGCCGGCTGCGCCTTCCCGGCGAGGACGGCCCTTACTTCATCCGCTACTTGGTGCGCGAATACGATGACTACGATCTGGTCGCGCGTTTTGGCGCCCTGCTGGAAGACAGCCACCAACACGTGCGACAAGCCAACGTGGAGGTCCGGGTGGGCAGCTACAAGTTCGACAACACCGCGGACGACACCACCGAGAGGACGTTCGATCTAGACGACTTTGATCGCTACGAGCCACCGCTGGGCGCGCCCATCGACGACGATGTGGATGTGCTGCGGGCCACCCTGTGGCTGCAGACCGACGCGCGCTACAAGCAGGCCCTGGCCACTTTGCACAAGAAGCGCGGCGCCCGCGTGACCAAGATGGTGGAGGACGAGTCAATGGCCAGCTTCTCGCGCGAGAAACCCCAACGTGCCGTCGACAAGCCCGTCATCCTCAAGCTGGACCGGACGGCGTGGGAGAACCGCCTGCGCCGCGTGTCCGCGCTGTTCAAGGTCTACCCGGAGATCTTCGATTCCCAGGTCAAGCTGTCGGTCGATCACCAAACCCGTTTCATCGTCACCACCGAAGGCACGGAACTGGTGAACGAGCGTCTCATCTATGGCTTGCACATGACCGCCAACGCGCGCGCCGCCGACGGCCTGCTCATCAACCACTTCAAGAGCTTCTACGGCGCCTCGGAAAGCGAAATGCCTGACGACGCCACCCTGGAGCGCACCGCCAAGCAGCTCGCCGACGAGGTCAAGCGTCTGCGCGAGGCGCCCATGATGGATCCGTTCAATGGCCCGGCCATCCTGCTGCCCGAGGCAGCCGGGGTCTTCTTCCACGAGGCGCTCGGGCACCGGCTGGAAGGCGAGCGGCAGAACGACAATAAGGAAGGCGCGACCTTCAAGGGCCAGATCGGCAAGGCCATCCTGCCGTCATTCATCAGCGTGCTGGATGACCCGTCGGCGGCCAAGCTGGACGGCGTTTCGCTCAACGGCCACTACGACTTCGACGACGAGGGCGTGGCCTCGTTCCCCGTGACCCTGGTGGACCACGGCATCTTGCGCAACTACCTCAAGAGTCGCACCCCGGTAAAGGGCTCGCCCAATTCCAACGGCCATGGCCGCGCCGAGGGCACGCTTGATCCCATCGGCCGCATGGCCAGCACGATTGTGAAGTCCGATAAGGTGGTGCCCTATCCCAAACTCAAGGAAATGCTGCTCGACGAAATCCGCCGGCAGAAAAAGAGCTTCGGGCTCATCATCGCCGACATCAGCGGTGGCCAGACCAACACCACCACCTATGATTTCCAGGCCTTCAAGGGCATGCCGCGCATCGTGTACCGGGTGGATGCCGAGACCGGCAAGGAAACCCTGGCGCGCGGGGTGGAGTTCGTGGGCACGCCCATCGGCTCGCTCAATCGCATCCTCGCGACCTCGGACACGAGTGCGGTGTTCAACGGCTTCTGCGGCGCCGAGTCGGGCTACGTGCCGGTGTCGACCGCCGCGCCCGCCGTGCTGATCAGTGAGATCGAACTGCAGCGAACCCGCCGGGCCATGGAAAAGCCACCGATCCTGCCCGCGCCTTGGCGGTAGGGAACCCGAGGCCACGCCATAGGCGCAGACGGTCGTGGCCGTGGTCGTGGCCGGAGTGGCTAGCTCGGAGGCGCGATGCGTGCTGCCATTAGGGGCTTAGGCAGCAGGGCGGATCGGCGCATTTCGCGCTGGCAGCGGGTCCGCAACTGGCAACACCTTGCAATTGCTTGCGGTGATGCGATGGGAAGCCGGCATGGCTGCCTCACGTACGCCGTCCGCCAGTGCTTGCGAAAAACGCCGTGAGGCGCGAAGCTGCGTCCGAATACAGAGTTCGACGGACGGGAGGGTCACACGATCAAAAGGAGTCCAGATGACTAGGCGGATCGTCATGTGGCTCGAGGTAGCCGTTGCCGCGGTTCTTGTCGGCGTCTCTCTGCGGTACTTTTGGATTTTCGCTAAGTATGGGCACGACGACCCCTATGGCGACGCCAAAATCGCGCTGATGGGTGGGGTTTTCCTCGTCGTCGGCGGCACCGCCTTCGCAGCGGGCGCGGCAGGACTTCGCTGGAAAGGCGCCAAGGCTTGGGTCGTGCAGCTGCTTCCCGGCGCTCTGGTTGCGTGGGTCCTATGGAATGTCCTACGTCATCGATGAGCGCCGTCGAACCCGCCGTTGCAGCTGGCAATCCCGCCGCAGGGACATTGGTGTAGAATCGAGTGGCCGGCTCGGCGGCGGGCTTGCAGCTGAACGGCAGGACGTTAGGCGCACTGGACTTCAAACGGGGATGAATTTGTGAGAGACGAAGAGTACCGCTTGCTCCTGAAAGCGTGCCGGGACGTTTCCAAGCGTGAGCCCCGGTTGCAGCTGAGCCAACAGGAATCGCCGGAGGAGAGCGCGGTGAGCATTTCCGACGAATTGACCGGATTCCTCGGTGCCGTGCACAAAGATCGCGAGCGCGTTCGAGATTCAGCCTTTGGGACGATGCAACCACTTCTCGCTGTCTACGACATTGCCCTCCTTCAAGTTTGCGATCTCTCCCACCTGGCCTGGCAAGAACTCCACGGCCGGACGCGACTCCTGTGGCCCTCTGTCTCACTGCCCAAGCGACCGAGTACGACCAGCGTATTCTATCTACTGACCTCGAATTTGGCTCAGCTGCTCCAAGCAGTGAGGTTGCTCCTTCTGCACGGATTCGAAGGACAGGGCCGCAGCATGTTCCGAACCTTCGTGGAATTGGCTGACCTGACCTTGGCCGTCGTCGCATACGAAGATGTCTATCGACACTACATCACCAACCACGACGACTCGCGCGCGCAGTACGAGCATTGGCGTAGACACCTCTCGCCAGCCGTCATACGCCGGCACCTCGGCAGGCTCGACCGCGAACTGGATCTGGTGGCCACCACGGCGGTCCCAGCTGAAGATGTCAGAGATGACACATACAGGTGGTTCTCCCTCTTCTCGCACGTGAACATGGTTGCGCACTTGGTTTCGGCCTATCCGGAGGACCTCGCCGGGGAACGCGCAGGGCCCATCGCGATGCTGGGCGAGGCAGGAATGATGGCCAGGAGCACCTTCTCGCGGTCCCTCCTGTACCTCTGGCTCTTCTTCCTCCACCTTGACCGACTGCTATGGGAACGGCATTTCTGGAATAGGTTCCGCGGGCCGCGCTGGCGTGGCCGGTACTTGTACCGTTCACGAGTCTTCGACACGCTCTTTCAGGAAAACTACAACCTTTTACAAGGGATCAAGGACGAGGAAGGCGCCTAATGCCGTTGCAGCAGACGGTCGGCCGCGGACGGCCGCCCGCCGCTGAACGGCAGGACGTTAGCCGGTCACCTGGGCCGGTTGGCAAGACGGTATCCTTTGGGTGTACACTCCAGAGCCAAGATCGTATCCGCCAATCGTCTAATATGGTGAGGACACCGTGGCGAAGGCCACGGAAATCCCGGTTCAATTCCGGGTTGGCAGGGGGCACTTCGACCAGCGCCCCCTGCCAACCTGAAATTGGCAGTGATGGACGACCTAACGAAGACAGCCGTCTTTCGCGCTCAAGTGCCGAATGTACGCGCACTCGAGGCGGCGATCCGACATCTGCGACGGAGTATCAACCTAGCCATGCGCAAGGGGGACGGTCCGGCTGAGCGCACCCACACGCTGACTCTCGCGGTAACCTACTGCGCATGGCTAGAAGCGTTCTTCTCGAAGCTCATCCATACGCCCTTCGGCCTAAATATTGATGAGATCCGACAGATAAAGGCTGAACAGAGCAGCAACGGGATTACCGCCGCCTGGCACCGGTGCGTGAGCCTTGCCCTTCAGCGAGTCTCTAGCCGAGGCCGATCAAATTACCTACCCAACATCGAACAGCGACTTGAGAAGCTTGTCGATGAATACGTTGGGGCGCCGTCCGTACTCCGCAACAAGATAGCTCACGGGCAATGGTCGGTGGCTCTGAACCGCGAAAACGACGCGGTCAACCCGGAGATATCCAAAGACCTAGCTGCACTAGACGTAGTAACGATCGATAGGTGGAGGCTGGCTGTCACCAAACTCGCGGCGGTGGTTGAGGCACTCATCGAATCACCAGACCGGGCATTCCATCGGGACTATTGGGTTGAGCTCTCAGGGCTCGAGGAACAGCTAAAGGAGACCGAGAGATGGACCCGACAGTCGAAGGTGGACAAGCTGACGCAGAAACCGGTACGTCCCACGCCTAACATGGCACCTAACTCGACGGGCGCTGGCGAGTCCGCCTTAACGCCAGATCGCTAGCGATGCGCACCAGACCAAGACGAGGAGCGCCATGAAGATAGACATACACGTCCACACCAGGAAGACGAAGATCGGTGACTCCAAAGCGAGAGACGTCACGCCTGAACAGTTCGCCAGGACCGTCCTGTCAACGGACGTCAAGATACTTGCGATCACGAACCACAATGCTTTCGATCTCGCTCAGTACGAAGAGATTACGAAGCAAGTTGATGGCGCTGTCCAGGTCTGGCCCGGAGTTGAGTTGGATGTGTGTTGCCACCGGCCTGACAGGGTCCC